>CANODU010000001.1 GCA_947565185.1 uncultured Eggerthellaceae bacterium
GACATCCCCTCGAATGGATGCAGGATGATCGTGGGTGCGGCCAACTGGCCGCACCCACGAGGGTTGGGGCTCTTTCAAAACAAAGGGCAGATGCCCTTTGTTTTAGGCCGTTTGCGCAAAGCGCATAAGGCCGTTATGAATAGAGGCATTGCTTACGCAATGCCGCCACACTATGAGGGGAGCAGTGTTCGGTTACTTGTGGTAGTACCGGTGGGATTCGAACTTCGGTTCGCAGCAGACGTTCACACCCAGCGTGCGATAGAGCTTCTCGTCAGTGCTGGAGATGATCACGGAGAAGTACGCATCGCATCCTTTGAGCTTGTCAGCGTTGTCTATGAGCTTCTCTGCCAAGGGGTTCGAAGCCGAGCTCACCGAAAGCGCCAACAGCGTCTCGTCAGAGTGCAGACGCGGGTTCGCGTTGCCGAGATGCTCTGACTTCAGATGGCAGATGGGCTCAAGGACGTCATCGGAGATGACATCCACATCATCTTCAACGCCCGATACCCCTTTCAAGGCGTTCATCAGAAGCGCCGAGGCGGCGCCCAAGAGGTTCCCGGTCTTTCCCGTGACCACAGACCCATCTGGCAGCACCATGGCACCAGCCGGACCGCCGGTCATCTCAGCCTTCAACAGGCACGCTGAGCGTGCAGGCGAGAGGTTCGTGGTGATCTCCGCCTGGTTCATGAGGATCTCGATCTTCTCGAGCGCGCGCTCTCCTGAACCGGTGCGCTTGACCTCGGTTGCGGCAGCGAAATAGCGTCGTACGATCTCGTTTTCCGCAGCTTCCCGGCATGCCTCGTCATCTACGATGGCATATCCCGCCATGTTGACGCCCATGTCCGTGGGGGACTTATAGGGGCATTCGCCCATGATGCGCTCCATGGTGGAGCGGAGCACCGGGAAGATGTCCACGTCGCGGTTGTAGTTCACGGTGGTGGTCCCGTAAGCTTCCAGATGGAACGGATCGATGATGTTGTTGTCATCCAGATCTGCTGTTGCGGCTTCGTAGGCGATGTTCACGGGATGCGTGAGCGGCAGGTTCCAGATGGGGAACGTCTCGTACTTCGCATATCCTGCAACAACGCCCCGCTTGAATTCATGATAGAGCTGAGAGAGACAGGTGGCCATCTTGCCGGATCCAGGCCCCGGTGCGGTCACCACTACGAGCGGGCGCGAAGTCTCTATGAATTCGTTCTTGCCGAAGCCCTCTTCGCTCACGATATGGTCGATGTCGTGGGGGTATCCCGCAATGGGGTAGTGCAGGTAGCTCACGATGCCCATGTCGGTGATGCGGCGTCGGAAGGCATCAGCATCCGGCTGGTTCTCATATCGGGTGATGACGACGCTTCCCACCATGAATCCCAAGGAGCGGAAGATATCCATGAGGCGCAGCACATCCTCGTCATAGGTGATGCCCAGATCCCCGCGCACCTTGGATTTCTCTATATCGTTCGCGTTGATGACGAGCACGATCTCCACGTCATCGGACATGGACTGCAGCATCCGGATCTTCGAATCGGGCTCGAAGCCAGGGAGCACGCGCGAGGCATGGTAGTCATCGAAGAGCTTGCCGCCGAATTCCAGATAGAGCTTGCCGCCGAAGCGGTCGATGCGCTCCTTGATGTGGCGTGCTTGCTGTTCGATGTAGCGAGCGTTGTCGAAGCCTATGCGCATGGGCCCTCCTGAGCTCTTGCCGTGCCTGTGCGCTCACGATTATATAGGGGCATGCACTCATCAGGGAGCAGAACGCGTCTGTTTCAGCGATGTAAAAGCCCGCATGGCCCGATGACATGATGCGGACAAGCGTTGTAGACTTGGATGAGCATGAGCCTGCTTTTCGGGCTTTCGGGCAAGGACAGGAGGGCGTTTGTGACCAAGTTCGTCTTCGTTACCGGAGGAGTGGTCTCGTCTCTTGGCAAGGGCATCACGGCCGCTTCTCTGGGACATCTGCTCAAGGCGCGCGGATACAAGGTGACCATGCAGAAGATGGACCCCTATCTGAATGTGGATCCTGGCACCATGAGCCCCTTCCAGCACGGCGAGGTCTTCGTCACCGAAGACGGTCATGAGGGGGATCTGGATCTGGGCCACTACGAGCGCTTCATCGACGAGAACCTCTCGCGCGAATCCAACTTCACGCAAGGATCCATCTATCAGAGCCTCATCTCCGCTGAGCGCCATGGGGATTTCTTGGGAGGTACCGTGCAGGTCATCCCGCACGTGACGGAGGCCATCAAGGAGCGGCTGCGCCTCATCGCCGAGCAATCCTGCGCTGACATCGTCATCTCTGAGATCGGCGGCACCATCGGAGACATCGAATCGCAGCCCTTCATCGAAGCGGCGCGCCAGTTCAAGAAGGATCATGGAGCGGGGGAGGTGCTCTTCGTGCATGTGACGCTGGTTCCCTACATAGCCGCGGCCCATGAGGTGAAGACCAAGCCCACCCAGCATTCCGTGAAAGAGCTGCGCTCTTTGGGCGTGCAGCCGGATTTCATCGTCTGCCGCTCTGATCATGAGATCACGAAGCCCGTGCGGGACAAGATCGCGCTCTTTTGCGATGTGTCCCCCGAAGAGGTCATCGCGTGCACGGATGCGCCTTCCATCTACGAGGTGCCCATCATGCTCTATGAGCAGGGCTTCGATGCCATGGTGTTGAACCGGATGGGGCTTGCGCCCAATCGCGCCGACCTTGCGGGCTTGCGCAAGTTCTTGGCTGATGCTGCGTCATGTACGGACAGCGTGCGCATCGCCATCGTGGGAAAGTACACGCAGCTGCCCGATGCGTACCTGTCCGTGATCGAGGCGCTCCATCATGCTGGCGTGGCTCACGGGGTGCATGCTGAGGTGACGCTCGTGAACGGAGAGGAGCTGGATCGGGATAATGTAGCGGAGGTGCTCGCACCCTTCGATGGCATCCTGGTGCCGGGCGGTTTCGGCGCGCGGGCCTTCGAAGGAAAGATAGAAGCAGCCCGCTATGCGCGCGAAGAGGGCGTGCCGTATCTGGGACTCTGCCTAGGTCTTCAAGCAGCCGTCTGCGAATTCGCGCGCAACGTGGCTGGCATTGCGGATGCCACGTCCGCGGAGTTCGACGAGGAGGCTGAGAACGCGGTCATCGCGCTCATGCCCTCGCAAGTGCAGGTGACGGACAAGGGGGCCACCATGCGCCTGGGTGCCTACCCATGCAAGCTAGCTCCTGGCAGTCGCGTGGCTCAAGCCTATGGTCAGGAGCTCATCTATGAGCGCCATCGCCACCGCTTCGAGGTGAATAATGCCTTCCGCGACCGCTTGGAAGAGGCGGGGCTTAGGATATCGGGCCTCTCTCCTGATGAGCGATTGGTGGAGATGGTGGAGCTGCCCGACCATCCGTGGTTCGTGGGCACGCAGGCTCATCCGGAGTTCAAGAGCCGTCCCACGCGCCCACATCCTCTCTTCCGTGAATTCATCGGCGCCGCCATCGAGCGCGCGAAAGAGCGCGAAGACGCAGAGATGTGCGCATGAGGATCCCCTGATGCGCCTCTTTTCCCATCTCTTCTCAAGGAGGCGGCCGCTTTCATGAAGGTTGCCGCTGCCCATGACGAATACATGCTCTATCTGAGGATAGAGCGCGGCTTGTCAGCCAGCACGCTCAAGGAATATGCGCGCGATATGGATCGGTACATCTCCTGTCTTTGCGATGCCGGGATAACCGATGTGGACAGCATCTCCCCTGAGGATGTCTCCGCTTTCCAGCAGCTGCTCCTGCGTGGGGGCGAGGCGGCTACCACCGTGCGCCGGCGCATGTCGGCGGTGAAGGGCTTTCATCGCTTCTGCCTGCAGGAGGGTTTCACGGAGAAGAACCCCACCGTACCCGTGCGCAGCCCCAAGACGCCGGATAAGCTGCCTGATGTGATCTCTGTCGAAGACGCGTGCGCCATCCTCGATCACATCACAGGGTTGCGCCCGCAAGATGCGCGCGACCGGGCCATCATGGAAGTGCTCTATGGGTGCGGGCTGCGTGCCAGCGAGGTCTGCGGCTTGGATACCACCGACGTCTTCTTGGATGAGGGGTTCTTGCGCGTCTTCGGCAAAGGGTCGAAGGAGCGCATGGTGCCCATCTCGGGCACTGCCGCCACAGCGCTTCGCGCATATCTGGGCACGCCGCGCGCAGAGCTCTCGCTGCATGGGAAGAACGCCACAGCGCGAGATCTGGCTGCTGTGTTCCTCAACATGCGAGGCCGGCGCCTCACGCGCCAAGGGCTCTTCAAGATCGTGGGAGCAGCGGGGGACGCCATCGGGGTGCGCGGGCTGCATCCTCACACGCTTCGCCACTCCTTCGCTACGCATATGCTCAACGGCGGCGCTGATCTGCGCGTGATCCAGGAGATCTTGGGGCATGCGGACATCTCCACCACCCAGATCTACACCCATGTTGACCGGCAACACCTGACAGAGGAGTATATGGCTGCGCATCCTCGGGCGAAAGCGGGCGTACAGGCCAGCTGTGCTACAATTCCCTGACGACTGTACGCATATAACCGAGAGGGCGAACCCGCATGTCATTCCTTGACAGGTTCACAGGCTTTGGGGGGAACATGGCTACGGACATGGCCATCGACCTCGGCACTGCGAACACGCTTGTCGCCATAACCGGCGAAGGCATCGTGATCAACGAGCCTTCTGTCGTTGCCATAGAGAAGAGCACCCATCGCGTTCTGGCCGTTGGACATGAGGCCAAGAACATGATCAATCACACTCCCGATGCCTTCAGCGCCGAACATCCCCTGAAGGACGGCGTGATCGCTGACTATGACGTGACCGAAGCCATGCTCTCGGCATTCATCAACAAGGCTTCTGAGCGCAAGTATCCCTGGCAAGCGAAGCCGCGCATCGTCATCTGCATCCCCTGCGGCGCCACCAGCGTTGAGAAGCGCGCCGTCTTCGAGGCAGCCATCCAGGCGGGTGCCAAGCAGGCCTACCTCATCGAAGAGCCCATGGCAGCGGCCATGGGTGCGGATCTGCCCGTGACCGAGCCCACCGGTTCCATGGTGGTGGACATCGGTGGTGGCACCACGGAAGTGGCCGTCATCTCCTTGGGCGGCATCGTGTCATCATCGTCCTTGCGCTTGGCGGGCAATCGCCTGGATGAGGCCATCGCCATGCATTTGCGGGACCTTCTGGGCATCAAGATCGGCGAGCGCACGGCTGAGGTCATCAAGATCAAGATCGGCAGCGTGCTGCCCTTCGAAGATGGCCGTGAACGTGACATGATCATATCTGGCCAAGACGTCTACACCGAGCAGCCCAAAGAGGTCACCATCCAGTCAGAGGATGTGCGCGCGGCGCTGCAGGCGCCCATCGAAGAGATGGTGTTGCATATCAAGGACACCTTCAAGACCACGAACCCCGACCTTGCATCAGACATCATCCAAAATGGCATCCTGCTCACCGGGGGCGGCGGCCTGCTTTCAGGGCTGGACCGCTACCTCACCGATCAGCTGGAGATACCCGTTTGGGTGAGCGAAACGGCGCTCACCAACGTGGTGTCTGGGTGCCTCAAGGTGCTGGAGACGCCCACGGCGCTTCGGCAGACGCTGATGAGGTCCAAATAAGCGCTCCTTCGCGCTTGCATCTCTGATCCGTGCAGCTCAGCTTCCAAGACACCGACCATCGCATATCCCGCATCATCGCGGTCGTGCTCATCGTGTGCGGCATCGCCATGATCGCCGTCTATGCCATCGAAGGCTCTGATGGGCCGCTTCATCGCGCGCAGCAGGGCATCCATGCCATCATGGCGCCTGTTGAGCGGGTGGGCGCGGGCATCGGGCAGGTGGAGCAGGCGGCAGAGGATGCCGTCGCTGACGCCACAGCCGATGAGGCTACGCTCTCGGCCTTGCGCGAGCGCAACGCCGAGCTCACTCAGCTGCTCACCCAAGCCGAGGAGTATCGACTGGAATCCGAGCGCTTGCGGGGGCTGTTGGAGCTCAAGGACATCTACAAGCTGGAAGGCGTGAGCGCGCGCGTCATCGGACGATCCACGGATGCGTGGAATCAGACCATCACGCTGGATGTGGGCGAAGAGGAGGGCGTTGCCAAGGGTCTCACGGTCATGGGGCCGTCAGGGGTCATCGGGCAGGTGGTGGCCGTTTCGGCCTCCTCGTGCACGGTGCGCCTGCTCTCTGATCCGAACTCCGGCGTGGCAGCGCAGATCCAGTCCAGTCGCGTGGAAGGCATCGTGCGCGGCTCGCTCACCGGCGCGCTCCATCTTGAGAACGTGGACGCGGATGCGCAGGTGAACCAAGGGGACGTTGTCCTCACGAGCGGCTTGGGCGGCAGCTTCACCAAAGGGCTGCTCATCGGCACCGTCGTGCGCGTGGAGGGCAATGCGAAAGACGGCACCCGCGTGATCGTGGTGGCTCCGAATGAGGAGGCCGATGCCTTGGAGGAGGTCACGGTCGTCTTCAGCGCTAGCGAATCCGCGCGCATCATCCGCAAGGATGCGGCAGATGGTTCGAATGGCTCTTCGGATCAGACGGGAAGCCAGTCCAGCGCAGAGGGCGATGGCTCCTCTTCGGGAGGTGCCGCTTCCTCGGATGCAGCTTCTGAGAGCAGCGCTGCTCAGATGACGGGAGGCGCGCAAGGAGGGGACGGGGCATGATAGCGGCGTTCGCCTCAGAGATCATCTGCGCAGTGGTGGCCATCATCCTGCAGGCGGTAGTGGCGCCCTATCTGGCCATCGGGTTCGCGGTGCCCAACATCGCCCTTGCCTTCGCAGTGGCCTTTTCCGCTGCCTCGCGACGCACCACCATCTGCATCATGCCGTTTCTGGTGGGTCTGGCCTATGACCTTCTGGGCTCAGGGCCTGTGGGTGCCATGGCGCTGCTGTCCTTGCTGGCTTCCATCGTGGCCGTGAACCTGGTCGTGCGCTTCGAGAACGGCACGCCCTTCGTGCCCATCGCGGCCCTCTGCATCGTCATCCTGGGAGCGGATCTGCTCTATGCTGTCATCTGCGTGACATGCGGATGGGATGTGGGTTTAGGGGAGGCTCTGCTTACCCGGTCGCTTCCCTCTTGGGCTTATGATACCGTGATGGCTGTCATCCTCTATCCGCTGTGCCGGTTCATCTTGCGGCCCAAACCCGACGAGATGGACCTGACCTCGATCGGCTAAGGAAGCTGCGCAAAGCCCATGACGATAGCCCTCATCGCAGGCATCATAACCGCCCTCATCATCATCGGAGCCGTGCTCGTCTACTTCTCCCTGCGCAGCAAGGACAAGGCCAGCACGACCGATGATGCCTTGGGCTCAGAGCTCACGAACATCAAGGTGAGCTTCGATGAGGCAAGCCCGGACAAGGATAAGGGCAAAGACGTCAAGGTCTCTGCCACCGATGACGCCTCGAAGGCCCCCGATGCCTTCACGAAGCGCTTCTTGGCGCTCGGCGCACTGGCGGTGGGCGTCTTCGGAACGCTTGCCGCGCGCATCTGGACGTTGCAGGTGAAGAGCGGGCAGGGCTATGTCAAAGAGGCCGAGGACAATCTGCTCACCACCACCTCCACGCCTGCACCGCGTGGGTGCATCTACGATGCCAAGGGCCGAGAGCTGGTAGCGAACAAGAGCGTCCAGACCGTCTTGGCCGACCCGACCGTTGCTGAGGATGCGGATGCGGTCTTGCGCTTGGCCACGGTGCTGGGACTCCCGGCTCCGGTCGTGCGCCAGCGCATCCAGGACGCCTCCACGGGCGCTCAAAGCCAGCGCGTGGTGGCCGATGACGTGCGCTTGCGAGATATCGCCTTCATATCCGAGCATCCTGATGCCTTTCCGGGCATCAGCACGGAGACGCGCACGGTGCGCACCTACCCCCATGGCGCGCTGGCGTCCCATGTGTTGGGATACACGGGCGCGCCCACAGATGATGAGCTGGTCCAAGCGGGATTCGGCCGCAAGGTTGAGCGCACGGACACCGTGGGCAAGAGCGGCATAGAGCAGCAATATGACAGCGTGCTGGCCGGCGATCAAGGCGAGCGTCGCATGATGGTGGACGCGAAGGGCAACGTGGTGGCCGTGGTGGGGGAGACGGCGCCGAACAAGGGCTCTGACGTCACGCTCACCATCGATGCCTATGCTCAAGGCGTGGCCGATGAGCTCTTGGCGGGGCAGATCGCTCCTTTGGGGGATATCGGTACGGGCAAGGGCGTGGCCGGCGCCATCGTGGCCTTGAACGTGCAGGATGGTTCCATCCCGGTCATGGCAAGCTACCCCACCTTCGATCCCAGCTACTTCACCGGTGGCATCCCGCAGGATATCTGGGATCTGTACAACACCGATGAATCCAACGCGCCCATGGTGAATCGCGCCGTGAATGGGCAGTATGCGCCCGCCTCCACCTTCAAGGCCTTCACGTCCATGGCGGGCTTGCGCTACGGGTTCGCGGATTATGACAGCGAATGGGAGTGCGGAGGCAAGTGGGACGGCTTCGGTTCGGGAGATGTGCAGAAGTGCTGGCTGCATTCCGGACATGGCCTCATGGATCTGCATGACGGCATCGTGAATTCGTGCGACGTGGTCTTCTACGAGATAGCGAAGGCGTTCTACGACCATGGCCCTGATGGCACCGGGGAGCTTTCCAGCACGGCGCTGCAGGAGTACATCCAGAATTACCGGTTCGGCTCTCCTACGGGCGTGGACCTGCCTGACGAATCGGTGGGGCGCGTGCCTACGCCGGAGTGGAAGGCTGAGCAGTGGCGCAATGTTCCGTCAGAGGCCTCATGGCGTGGCGGTGACTATACGAACATGATCATCGGTCAGGGCGATGTGCTCATCACTCCGTTGCAGCTGGCAGTGGCCTATGGCGCCATCGCCACGGGCAAGCTGGTGAAGCCGCATCTTCTGAAAGAGGTCAAGAACGGGGAAGGGGATGTGGTCTTCCAGGCTCAGCCAGAGGTCATCGCCGAGCCGGATGTTGACCAAGCGCACCTGGAATACGTGCGCGATTCGCTCCATGACATGATCGCGCAGAGCCATGATGCGTGGGAGTCCTTCGCTTCGCGCGATCTGGATGCGGCGGGCAAGTCCGGCACGTCCGAGCATACCGATCGCCAAGACGACGCCTGGTTCGTGGCCTATGCTCCCTATGAGGATCCCAAGTACGTGGTGGCCTGCATCATCGAAGAGGGGGAGAGCGGCGCGAAGACCGCTGGACCCATCGTTGCGAAGGTGCTGGCCGCGTTGTTCAAGAGCGACGCCGAAGACCCTGCCAGCCTGGACGTGCCTCACATCGCCGGTTCCTCGGGCAAGTCCGTGGCTGTCAAGGTTGCGGGCGGCTCCAGTCGAACGGACTAGATGCCATGCCGCTGCCGCAGATAGAATCCGTGCATGCGAAGGCCACTACGCCGCATGCGCCTGGCCGCATGAAGCGCTCTCGTCTGGCATCCATCGTCTGTTGGCCCTTCCTCATCGTCTGCGTGCTCTTGGTTGTCTTCGGGCTCATCATCTGCTGGTCAGCGGTGCAGACCGACGAAGACTACAGCTTTTCTCGGCAGCTGGTGGGTGTCGCCATCGGCATCGTGGTCATGATGGCGCTCTGGATGTTCGACTATCGCAAGTTCGGTGCGCTCACCTATCCTCTGCTCATCGTGAGCGCTATCCTGATCCTCTCGCCACATCTGCCCATCATCGGGCGCACGGTCATGGGAGCAACCTCGTGGATCTACATCGGGATGCAGGTGCAACCGGGTGAATTCGCGAAGGTGACGGTCGTGCTCTTCGCAGCCAGCTTGCTGGCGAAGTACAACGGGCGCTTGGATAGCGCGCGAGAGTACTGCAAATGCGTGCTGCTCTTGCTCGTTCCCTTCCTCTGCATCATGACGCAGCCGGATCTGGGCACGGGTTTGGTGTATCTGTTCATATCCGCAGTGGTGCTGGTCATGGGAGGGGCGCGCTTGCGCTTCCTCTTGATCACGCTGGGGCTGTTCATCGGCGCCATCGCGTGCGTGTTCGCTTTGGATGAGGTGCTCAAGTATCAGACCGCTGACGGTACGTGGGAATATCGGCTCTTGCAGAACTACCAGCGTTCGCGCCTGTTCGTCTTCATGAACCAGGATTCGCTGTCCACCACTGATGAGGGCTACAACTTGAAGCAAGCCATGATCGCCATCGGATCCGGGGGCTTGTTCGGCAAAGGCTTGGGCTTCTCCACGCAGTCCGCCCTGGGATTCTTGCCCGAAGCGCCTACGGATTTCATCTTCTGCGTCTTGGCTGAGCAGCTGGGCTTCTTCGGCGTCATCGTACTGCTCGCCCTCTATGCAGCGCTCATCGGCATCGCCATCCATATCGCCCGCACCTGCGGCAACCTCTTCGGGATGCTCATCGTCTGCGCCATCGTGGGGATGTGGCTGTTCCAGATCTTGGAGAACATCGGCATGTGCTGTGGGCTCATGCCCATCACGGGGATCCCTCTGCCATTTGTCAGTTACGGATCGTCTTTCATGATGGTCAACTTCGCCATGCTCGGACTGATATCATCTGTCTATTCGCACGAGATGGCGCCGACGACAGGAGCTGGATATGGGTCTTCCCGTTGATCTTGGAGAGGTATTCCGCATCGCAAAGGACATGAAGGCCGTCTCTGACGTGCCCGTTTCCGTGTCTGTGATCATCGATGACAGCGCGCCGGGCGATCTGGCTGCGCATGTGCGCGCCGCCTTCGCCTCCACCAATGCGCATACGCGCGTGACCGTGACCTATCTTGATGCAGGCTATGTTCCCGGTGAGGTCCGGGATGACTTCGCCGTCATCGTTGCAGGCGCATCCCTTGAGGTGGGTGCCCTTGCGGCGAAGATCCGCGCGCATTCAGTGCCGGTGATGGTCGTCACCGATGACCCATCCAGCGTGAGTCGAAGATCGCACGAGGCAGGGGAGGAGATCCCTGTTGCTGATATCGTGGCGCCCGTGAAGCTCAAAGGGGCGCTGGAGGAGAAGGCGGCATCGCTCATCCCTGCGTTGCGCGCGAAGGTGGATGATGTGACTGGCTCAGATGTGGTGCCGCTCAACGAGGATACCTTCAAGCTGCTCTACCAACGGATGGGCGAGTGGATCATCACCACGTGCGCTGAGAAGAAGCTCACATTAGCGTTGGCCTTCCCCTTCGTGCGCCGTCCTCTAGCCAATGATGCCATCTCCGCTACGGCCATGCAGAATGCTGCGGTCGGCTTCGTGCCCATCCTCCCCGGAGCTGATATGCCCATCATGACCTTGAATCAGATGAAGATGGTCCTCCAGATCGCCACTGCCTATGGGCAGCCTTTGGATGCCAATCGCGTGAAGGAGCTGGCGTTCGTCTTGGGCGGCGCGTTCTTAGCGCGCAATATCGCCCGTGCAGGTGCGAAGCTCATCCCCTTCGCCGGGTGGATCATATCCGGTGCGGTGGGATTCGCGGCTACCGAAGCCATGGGTCGGGCTGCGGTGGAGTACTTCGAAGCGGGTGGCGATATCGTGGGCATCGCACAGGTGGTGCAGACCGCGCGCGATGGGGCCATGGATGCGGCCAGCGCTGCTGCGAAGACGCCTGTCGGGCGTAAGATGGCCGATGTCATGGCCGATTCGGTGCCTGCCGTCGCGAAGGCGGTCTCAGGCAAGAGAGACGCCTGATCGGCCCGATGACGCGATCGGATATCTGGGCAGATGTCGCCCCGCTCTTGCGGGGGGTGGAGCGCCCGGGAAGATATGCAGGCAGCGAATGGGGCGCGCATCGTCCGCCGCGAGACGGCTTCGCCTTCTGCATGGTGTATCCAGACACCTATGAGCTGGGGCAGGCGAACCAGGCTGTGCGCATCTTGGTGAATCGGGTGAACGCAACGCCGGGCATGGTGGCAGAGCGCGCGTACCTGCCTGCGGCAGACATGGCCGATGCCATGCGGGATGCGAACGTGCCGCTCTTCTCCCTTGAGAACACCACGCCTCTGCGCGAATTCGATTGCATCGGCATCACGCTGCCCCATGAGCTGTGCGCTACGAACGTGCTGGAGGTGCTCAGCTTGGCGGGTGTCGCTGTGGCATCTGAGGATCGCACAGAGGATGATCCCATCATCATCGGCGGAGGCCCGTGCGCCTCCAATCCCGAACCCTATGTTCGTGCCTTTGACGCCATCTTGATCGGGGAAGGGGAGGAGTCGGTTCCTGAGGTGCTGGCAGCTATCAAGGAGGGACGAGCGCAGGGCCAGGAGCGCGCACAGATCCTCAAGGCCCTCGCGCAGATAGAGGGCACGTATGTACCCGCGCTCCATGATCCGAATGCAGAGCCTGCGCCGCACGTGCGCAAGCGCGTCTTCGAGGGCTTTGCCATTGCGGATCCATGGGAGCCCATGGTGGTCCCTTTCGTGGAGTGCGTCCATGACCGTCTGAACATCGAAGTGCTCAGGGGCTGTTCGCGAGGATGTCGCTTCTGTCAGGCGGGTATGATCTACCGCCCTGTGCGCGAGCGACCGGCGGACGCCATCATCAGCGCGGTGGAGCGAGGCGTTGCGGAGACGGGCTATGAGGAAGTGAGCCTCACTTCGCTCTCTACGACGGATCACTCGCAGATCGCGGATATCCTGAAGCGCCTGAACGCACGTTTCGCCGGCACAGGCGTGCGCGTCTCCATCCCTTCGCAGCGCTTGGATGCCTTCGGCGTGAGCATGGCGGACGCGGTGGCAGGCCAGAAGAGGGGCGGTCTCACGTTCGCACCGGAAGCGGGCACGCAGCGCTTGCGCGATGTCATCAACAAGAACGTGACCGAAGAAGACCTCATGGAAGCTGTCAAAGCGGCTATGGGCGCGGGTTGGCAGCGCATGAAGCTCTACTTCATGATCGGGTTGCCTACCGAAACCGATGAGGATGTGGCTCAGATCGGGCACCTTGCCGACAAGGCATTCGAGCTCATGCGCACGCTCACGCCGCCGGAAGCGCGCGGGCGGTTGAAGATGACCGTGGCGGTGAACGTATTCGTCCCGAAAGCGCACACGCCCTTCCAGTGGGATGGGCAGATCACCCCGGAAGAGGCTCGGCGGCGCGTGGGGCTCATCCGCCATGCCGTTCGCGCGAAGGCCGTGCGCGTGGACTACCACGAGCCGAAGACCAGCTTGCTGGAAGCGGTCATGAGCCGCGGAGGGCGCGAGGTCGCGCTGCTCGTGGAAGAGGCGTGGAAGCGCGGTGCGCGCTTCGATGCGTGGACGGAGCATTTCTCAGAGGATGCGTGGCATGAGGCAGCGCGCGCTCTTGGCTTAGATATGGAGGCGGTGGCCCATCGTAGGTTGGATGTGGCTGATCCGCTTCCGTGGGATCACATAGATTCAGGCGTGACGAAGAGCTTCTTGGTGCGCGAGCGGTCGCGGGCGCTTGCGGGGCAGACCACGGAGGACTGCACCTTCTCAGCGTGCAGCGCATGCGGCATCTGCGCACCGGAGGGCCCGCGCATCGTGCTGCAGGAGGAGCGGGGGATCCATGGCTGATCCACGAACATTCCGGCTGCGCGTACGCTATGCCAAGACGGGGCGGCTCGCCATGCTCTCCCATCTTGAGGTCACGCATGCGTTAGAGCGCATCGTGCGTCGCAGCGGGCTTCCCTTTGCGCTGTCGCAAGGATTCTCACCCCACATGAAGCTGGCATTCGGACCGGCGCTTCCGGTGGGCGTGGGAGGCTCGGAAGAGGTCTTCGATGTGACGCTTGTCTCCTATGTGGCTGCGGAGAAGGCGCTTGTCTCCTTGCAAGAGGCAGCTCCGCCGGATCTGTGGCCCGAGCATGCTGCCTATGTGGAGCCTGCGTCTGCGGCGGCATCGGTGGCATTCACCGTGAGCACCTATGAGGTCGAGCTGGACCGTGCGCTTCGGCAGCTCATCGCACCGGATCAGGTGACGGTCGTGCGCAAGGGCAAGAAGAAGGTGCTCCAAGTTGCTGATTTCTTGGTGGGAGAGCCGGTCTGGGACGGGCGTTGTGTGCGCTTCACCTTGCGCTCAGGGGAAGCGGGGAGCCTGCGGGCTGACGCCTTCGCCCGTGAATGCCTGAAGCTGAGTGCCCAGGGATGCGAGCCTTTCCAGATCCGCCGCTTCATGCGCACGGCGCTTGCGTGACCCATCATGACCGACGATGCGCTCAAGGGGATAGTGGGTACGACGCGCATGCGCATCCTCTGCGCGCTCATGTCGCTGGCAGCCGCTGCTTGCATCATCGTGCAATCCATCTGTCTGGCGTTTGCCATCACGCATCTGTGGAGCGGCGATGCCTTGGGCGATATGGCACTGTTCATCATCGGCTTCTTCGTCGCCTTCGCCTCGCGTCTCTTCGTCTCTGCTGCGCAGGATGCTCTCGGGTGTCGCTTCGCCGAACAGACGACCGAAGAGCTCACGCGAAGGTATCTGGAGGCGCTCAGGACATGTGGACCTGAGCTGGTACATGAGCTGGGACAGGCTGAGTGCGTCTTGAACGCCACCGAGCATCGCGGTCGGATCCGCGCGTATCTGGCTGACGCCATCCCGAAGACCATGGCGCTTGTGGTGGTGCCCCTCTGCATCAGCGTGGCCGTCGGCTTCTTCGACCTGCTTTCGGGCCTCATCGTCTTTCTCTGCCTTCCCTTCATCATGGTCTTCATGCGCCTGATCGGGCATACCGCCAGCGATGATGCAGCGCGGCGCCATGCGGGCTTCGCGCAGATGTCGAATCACTTCATCGACGCGCTCAGGGGTCTTTCCACTCTCCGTGCCTTCGGCCGCGCTGCCACGTATGGCAAAGCCGTCTTCGCTGCCTCTGAGAGCTATCGGCGCCATGTGATGAAGACGCTCAAGACCGCAACGCTCTCCTCCACCGTGTTGGACATCTTCGCCACATGCGGGTTGGCGGCGGTGGCCATCATGCTGGGGTTTCGCATGGTGGAGGGCCACGTCCTCTTCTTCCCGGCGCTCACCGTGCTGTTGCTGGTGCCCGAGTTCTTCATGCCCATCCGCGCCTATGCTCGTGGCTATCACGCCACCTTGGAAGGCTCATCTGCGCTCGCCTCCCTCAAGCGTGCGCTCCTCTTCGCCGATGAGCGTGCCTCTCTGTCCGTGGAATACGAGAGCATCGAAGATGAGCTGGATCTCACGCGTAGCCTCACATCGCCTGGTGTGCCGGAGCTTGCCCTGCATGAGGTGAGCATCGCTCATGGGCCGGGCAAGCATGTGCTGAGCGACGTGACGCTCGATCTTGCAGGAGCGCAGAGAGTGGTGGTGACGGGGCCTTCTGGTGCTGGGAAGTCATCGCTTCTGGATGTGATCGCGGGCTTCGCAGACCCCACCAGCGGCTACATCTCCGTGAACGGCCAGCGGGCTGAAACGCTCAAGCGCGCGCCGTGGCAGCGCCGCGTGGCCTATATACCGCAGCGCCCCCACATCTTCAGCGCGACGCTCAAGGATAACGTCGCCTTCTACAAGCCCGATGCCTCCGATGCCGATGTCCTCTCGGCGCTTCGCCGCGTGGGGCTTGAGTGGTTGGCAGAAGGCCCTTCAGGGCTCGGGCTCATGCTGGGTGACGGAGGGCGGCCCGTATCAGGGGGAGAGGCGCATCGCATCGCCGTGGCGCGATCGCTTTTGGATGAGGCGCGAGATGTCGTCGTGCTGGATGAACCGTGCGCGCATCTGGATCCTGAGACCGAAGCTGATCTGCAACGCACGCTCACCAGCGCCTTCGCGGGCAGGCTCGTCATCATGGCAACGCATAGCATGCGCTGGGTGGCCTGGGCTGATGTGCAGATGGTCATCGAGGCGGGACGGGCAAGCGTCGTCGTGCCTCATGAGGATCCTTCTCTTGAGCCGGATCAGGCTGCGCTCTTAGGCGAAGGTTCCTCGGTCTGTCACAGCCACGGGTGGGATGCATCGCCTGCTGATGAGGGCAGCCCTTCAGGTGAGCCTGCGAAGGCGGCAGGCGCGCATCTGGTGCGCATGCTCGCGCGCAAGCATGGGGCGATGATCGTCGGTGCCCTGCTGCTCTCCTTCGTGGCTGCCTTCTTCGCGTGCGGGCTCATGTTCACCTCTGGATATATGATCTCTGTGGCTGCGGCACTGCCCGTCACCGTGCTCGCATTGCATCTGCCTTCCATCTTCGTGCGCATCTTCGGCATAGGGAAGCCGCTCATAGACTATATCGAGCGGCTCTTGAGCCATGATTGGGTGCTGCGCGCCACGTCCTTTCTGCGAAGGCGCCTCTTCGATGCTGCGCAACGAGCAGCAGCCTTCTCTCGCCGAGAGAAGCTCTCTGACATGCTGGCAACGCTCGCCGATGACATCAAGGGCGTCCAAGACCTCTTCATCCGCGTGGTGCTGCCCTTTGCACTCTCGCTGCTCGTGGTTGTCGGCCTGGCAGTGGCGGCATCTGTCTTCTCGCTTGCCTTGGGCGTATGCATCGCCATCCTCTTGATGCTGGCCACCTTTGGATGCTCTCTGCTCGCGCTGGCGCAAGACGCAGGCACACAGGCCCAAGAGGCCCGTGAGGAGCGTCGCCTCTATGCTCTCCTCACCGACGATGTGATCGGATTGCGCGATGTGATCTTGTCGGGGACGGGGCGGGAGCGCAGCGTGCGCCTGTCTCATGCAAGCCATGCATGCGCTGCTTTGCGGCGAACCCTGGATGCGCATCGGCGCCTTCGCAGCGTCTTGTGCCAGCTGTTCTGCGGGGGCGCCATCATCGCCAGCTTGATCTGGGCCACGAGCGCTTTCGCACCAGCTTTCGCTACCGCTGGCTTCGTGATGTCAGATCCGTTGAGCCCAGCGGCGTCCGCGCTCGCCTCATTCGCGGTGCAGAATGAGGCGCCCTGTCCGCAGAATTGGATCGCAGCGTTCGCCATCTGCCTGTTCCCGATGATCGAGTTCTTGCTCCCGGCAACGGAAGCGCTCTTGGAAGGCTCTCAGATGCGTCGGTCTGCTGACGCGCTGGCCTCTTTCATGGATGTGCCGGAAAAGGAGGCCGTCGATACGGCTTCGATGGACTCACGAACAGAGCCGGATCTGGGAGCGGGCGAGGCAGTGAGAGCAGATATCAGTGCCATCACCTATCCGGGCATGAGCGAACCGGTCCTGCGCGACATCCATCTGAGCATCCCAGAAGGTGCGCTCGTGGCGGTCATCGGTCCGAGCGGAGCAGGCAAATCTACGCTGGTGAGGGCTCTCGCCCATGACCTTCCCTTCGAAGTTTCGGGCATCTCCACGGCTGGCAGCGTTGGCCTCATCGAGCAAGGATCCTATATCTTCAACAAGTCCTTGCGGGAGAATCTGCTCATCGCAAGAGGAGACGCCACCGATGAGGAGCTGGATCGGGTGCTTGCCAGCGTGGGATTGACCGACCTTCTCCGGCGTCTGCCCAAGGGGCTTAACAGCGTCTTGGCCTCTGCGGGTGACGATGTATCAGGAGGAGAAGCCACTCGCATAGCCGTGGCACGGGCGCTCTTGGCGGGCTTCGACATCATCATCTTGGATGAGCCCTTCGCTGCATTGGATCCGAAGACGGAGGCGTCGGTCATGCGCACCATCCAAGAGGTGCTCGCGGACAAGACCGTCATCATCGTGACGCATCATCTGCAAGCTCTTTCCGCGTTCGATGACGTCATCCGCATTCTCTGACCTCTCTCATCGTGTATCGGCATTGCCCGGTTGGAAGACCTCGTGGGTGCGGCCAACTGGGGATTAGGCTGTCTTCCGTTCTCGTGGGTGCCGCCAACTGGCGGCACATCTTCAAAACGATAGGTTTGTGCTTGCACAAACCTATAGCAACCTTTTGCCTTCATGGGGTGATAGGGGTGCTCGGGTTTGGCTTCACGAACGTCAAGGCGCGCTTCGCTCTTCGGCCTTGACATCCATGGTTCGTGATTTATCAAAAATGATAAATCACGAATCGCCCTGCGAAATCCATGATGGTGTATATCATGGATTTCTTGGGCTGCAGAATCACCCTCGACCCCATCACCCCATTCGGCTCTGTAACAAACATGGATAGGCCACAGATCCTGTGGCAACCTTTCAGGGCTGCGCACAGGATCTGCGGGGTCCAGCAGGCACCTGTATTTCTTCTTCAGAGTGTGTCGGTGCTGCTTTGCAATGCCTCTTTTCATGGGACGGCCTTACACCTTATCGCTTCGCTCTAGGTGAACGGCCTAACCGGGCGTATCGCCCGGTTGAAAGATCTTGTGGGTGTCGGTGTATCACGGGGACGGAGGAGTGAGATGCGCAACGCGCGTCTCACTCCTCCGTCCCCGTGATACACACCTGCATGTCGGCAGGATCATTCCGCTTCCAACGCGCGCAAGCGCTCAGAGAGAGCATCATGGGCGCTCGTCACGCGATGCACTGGGACGATGATGGGGCATGGACACGCGGCCACGGCACGACCCACTTGCCGATGCGCCTTCGCCTGCCCGATGGCACAGGCGATATCCGATGCCGTGCGCGTCTGCCCATAGGGGATCTGCTGGATGGCATCCCAAACCGCCTGTTCGAATGTGCTTCCTTTGGGATGCGCTTCGGCGCTGAACACGGTTCGCTTTCCGGCCAGATATTCCAACAGCTCATTGGCGAAGGCATTCGTGAGGCCGCTCGGCTGGTCGTGGTCTGTTGGGAGAGCGCCCACCTCAACGCGCGTGATGGCTTCATCTGATCCGACTATGAGGATAGGTCCTAAGGGCGTTGCATAGACATGGGAATGTTCCGTGGGCATCTTTGAGGCTCGCTCCTCTGTTCACGGTCGCATTGAAGGTATCATAGACCACATCGGTTCCTAAGAAGGAGAGGGATGGCTTGAATCATGGGATCTGAGGAGAAAGCGGCACGCTTGCTCATCGCTCCATCCATCCTATCCGCTGATTTCCTTGATATGGGTGCTGCGATCGCCCTCATAGAAGAGGCGGATGCGGATTGGGTGCATGTGGATGTCATGGATGGGCATTTCGTGCCGAACATCACGATGGGCGTGCCGCTCGTGCGCGCGTTGAGGCCCCAGACGGATCTGGTGGTGGATGCGCATCTGATGGTGTCGAATCCCATCACGCAGATCCCGTGGTTCTTGGATGCGGGGGCAGACGTCGTGACCTTCCACCTAGAAGCGGTCAGCGTTGACGAAGCGCGCGCTGCCATCCGGCTCATCCATCAAGCAGGTGCGAAAGCAGGCATCTCCGTGAAGCCGAAGACGGATATCTCATGCATCGAACCGGTCATCGAAGAAGTGGACATGGTGCTCGTGATGAGCGTGGAACCGGGGTTCTCCGGCCAATCGTTCATAGCTGGCTCCGATGAGCGGGTGGCGTGCGTGAAGGAGATGGCCCGTGCGGTTGGCACAGAGGTGCTCGTGCAGGTGGACGGCGGCATCGGCCTTGAGACGGTGGGTTGCGTGGCCAAGGCTGGAGCTGGTTGCGCCGTTTGCGGGAATGCCTTCTTCAAGGCAGCGGATCCGCTGGTCGTGCCGGATCGGCTTCGCGATGCGGCAAGCGGGGTGAGCCTCTCATGACCGAAGCGCAGCCGCGTTCGCCCATCTACCTTGACTACGCTGCCACGGCACCGCTCATACCAGAGGCTCTTCGTGCCATGGAGCCCTATTTGGCAGCGGGTCCTGATTCCATCCGCGGCAATGCGAATCCGAATTCGCTCTCGACTCCCGGACGAGAAGCCTTCAAGGCCTTGGAGGGGGCCCGGCGCAGCCTTGCGGCCTCCTTGGGCGCCCAGCGTCCTGATGAGGTGCTGTTCACCTCTGGGGCCACCGAAGCGGATAATGCGGCGCTCTCAGGCATAGCTCACGGTGCGTTCCACGAGCGTGACCGTGCCATGAGCGGCACCTTCACGCCGCACATCATCACCACCCAGATCGAACACGATGCCGTGCTCTTGCCTGCCAAGCGCTTGGAATCAGAGGGGTTCCACGTTACGTACCTGAAGCCGGACCGCGATGGGTTCGTGAGCGCTCAGAGCTTGGAGGAGGCGCTTCTTCCTGAGACGGTGCTCGTGAGCATCCAGCTGGCGAATTCGGAGATCGGATCGGTGCAAGCCATCCGCGCCTTGGCGGATATCGCTCATGAGAGGGGGGCGCTCTTCCATACGGATGCTGTGCAGGGCTTGGGCAAGGTATGCGCGAATGTGGATATGCTCGGCGTGGATGCGGCATCCTTCTCTGCGCACAAGGTGGGCGGCCCCTATGGAGTAGGAGCGCTCTACCTCCGGCGGCGCACGCCTTTTGCGCCCTTCATCTTGGGAGGAGGCCAAGAGGGAGGGCGCCGCAGCGGCACGCAGAACGTTTGCGGTGCGGTGGGATTCGCGGCAGCTGCCAGCGTGGCCACTGCTGATGTGGAAGCGGAAGGCGCCCGCCTGCGCCAGCTTCGTGATGCGCTCTATGGCCGTCTGGCTGCCTTTGAGGGCGTGCAACCTACCGTGGAATGCGCGCCAGGAAGCCAAGATTTCCTCCCGAATGTGGTGAACGTGCTCATGGAGGGCATAGAGAGCCAGACGGCCGTGCTGCGCTTCGATGCGCTCGGCTTCGCCGTATCAGGAGGGAGCGCCTGCGCCTCAGCCTCCTTGGATGCCAGCCACGTGCTCACCGCATGTGGCATCGCGCCCGATGAGGCTCAAACGGAAGTGCGCATATCCATGGGCAGGTATACGGATGAGGAGCAGATCGAGGCCCTCTTGCATGCGGTGCCTCAGGTCTTGGATTGGGGAGCATGAGATGGATCTTGTGAACACGCATTGCCATACGGGCTTTTGCGGCCATGCAGAGGGGAGCGTGGCGGCCTATGTCAGCGCTGCCAAGGAGGCGGGGCTTGCCACTTTGGCCTTCACCGATCATTTCCCGCTCTCTGACGCGTTCGATCCCGATGGGTACCTCTCCGTGCCGCGTGCTTCTATGGAGGATTACAAGCGCGATGTGCTGGCTGCCCGCGAAGAGAACCCAAAGATGGATATCCTCTTCGGCGTGGAGATGGACTATCTGGGAGAGGTGGAGGATCGCATCTTCTCGTCCGAGGAGCTAGATGGCTTCGATGTCATCTTAGGGTCGGTGCATTTCGTGGACCGCTGGCCCTTCGATGACCCAGCTCAGCGTGATCGCTGGGAAGAACCCGGTGCGGCCGATGAGATATGGAAGCGCTACATAGAGCTCTGGTGCCAAGCGGCAGCGGATGCGCACATCCGCTTCGATGTCATGTCTCATCCTGACCTCGCGAAGAAGTTCGCCTATTACCCCTCCTTTCGGTTGGAGCCGCTCTATGAGCAGATGGCGGAGGCGGCACGGGCGGGAGGTCGCATGATAGAGGTGAACACCTCAGGTTCCTATTACGCCTGCGCTGAGCCGTTCCCTGCGCCGGCGCTCTTGCGCGCGTTTGCGCGCGCTGGTGTGCCTTGCACCATCGGGACGGATGCCCATGTGCCAGAGAACGTGTCCCGTGACATCGCACGTGGCATCCGCCTCATGAAAGAAGCTGGTTACAGTTGCGTGACCGTGCCCACATCCACCAGAGACAGGCGTAGCATCGCCATAGACATCTGAGAAGAGCAACCTGCCCGTCGCATTCGCAAAGGAGATCCCATGAGCAAGAAGAACAAGGACACCCAGTCAGATCGCACATCCACAAAAGGTGCGAAGATCAAGAAGCGCCAGCGCAAGGCAGAGAAGCTCTCTTCGAAGAAGCGGGATCGCAAACAGGTGAAGGCATCTGCACGCAAGGCGAAGGGTGAGGCCGCATCCAAGCGCGTGGAGCCCACGCCGCAAGAGGTGGCTGCCAAGGCAGCGGGAGTGGTGGCTGATGCAGCTGCCACAGCAGCAGTAGCGGCAACGGAGGCCATCGTGCGTCGCGGTTCGAAGCTCCTCGCCAAGACCGATCGGGCGCTCACCGTGGGCGGCTTGGAGGCATCGCTGTTGAAGCTCTTCCCGGCTGATACTGCTGAGGCGTGGGATAGGACGGGGCTTTTGGTAGGGGAGCGGGCCCTTCCGCTTGCGAAGGTGGCCGTCACGCTGGATCCTACCGTTGCTGCCATAGAGGAAGCGGCGAAAGCGGGTGCCAATGTGCTGCTCACACATCATCCGGCATACCTGAGTGCTCCGGATGCCTTCGCGCCCGAACGATCGGTAGCGCTCTGCTCGGGTGCGGGCGTGTTCGCCGCCATCCAGTGCGGTGTTGCGCTCATGAGCTTCCATACGGCGCTCGATGTCAGTCGACAGGCGCAAGCGGTCCTTCCGAATCTCATCGGCCTTTCCAGCAAGAACAAGGTGCTCTCGCCCATCGCGAAGTCGCGCTCTTTGGGGTACGGGCAGGTCTGCACCCTCTCTGCCAAGGACGACCGTGCAGAACCGCTGTCGCATCTGGCGGCACGGTGCACGTCGGTCTTCGGGCGCGCCCCGCGCGTCTGGGGTCGCTTCGACGCCAGCATCAAGAGCGTGGTCACCGCCACGGGCAGCGCAACGGATCTGGGCAAGCTGGCGCTCTCTCAAGGCATAGACTGCCTCATTTGCGGAGAGATCCGCTATCACGACGCATTGGATCTAGCCAGCGCTGGGCTTTGCATCATCGAGTTAGGGCACGATGTGAGCGAATTCCCGCTCACGGCTGTCTTGGCCGATGCGGTGGCAGCTTATGGCGTTGCTGCGGATCAGATCATCATCATCGACCAAACGGACAATTGGGCATATCCGGAGAGCATCCGCCTGTGATGGAGCGCCTGCGATATGCGCAGGGCCTGTTTGCACTAAAATGAAGGGAGAAGACAGCGCGCGGAAGGTGGATCATGCAGGCTACTCCATTCGATATCGAATCATTATTGGCAGCTCAGCAGGCTGATTTTGACATCAAGCACATGACGCGCGACTTAGAGGAGCTCCCTCAGCGAGCCACCATCTTGAGCTGCCGGCAGAAGCGCGATGCCATGAAGGCCAAGATCGCGAAGATCTCTGCTCTCAAGAAGGAGACAGAGAAGAAGCGCACGCGCGCCCAAGATGAGGATTCTTCCTTGGAGAAGAAGGAGAATGGGGTGCAGGCGGCCATCGAGGCTGCGGGCAATGACTATCGCAACGCCGAGGCGCGCACGAAGGAGCTGGATGGCATCTTCCGTCGTCGTCAGGCCTTAGCTGAGCAGATGGCGCAGATAGATGCAGAGCTGGCGAAGATCGGGCAGCTTGAAGAGCAAGCGATGTCTGCCCTGGCAGATATCGATGCTACCGAAGCTGAGGCAACGGAGGCCTTCAAACGAGAAGGAGGTCGTCTGAAGGCGTCCATCGCCGATGCGCAGCAGAAAAGGGAATCATTGCTCTCCCAGGTGACCAATGAGCTTGCGGATGCGTATCGACTGACCTCTGAGCGCATGGGCACCGTTGTCATCGGGCGCTTCGAGGATGGTCGATGCGGGGTGTGCCGTGCCGGGATCGATCCCGGTCGCCAGATAGAGCTCAAAGCGCAAGCGCCCGTCACGTTCTGCCCCATCTGCAAGCGCCTGCTCATCGTTTCGTAATCCTCGCTTTCAGAGCGTATCACGGGGACGGAGGAAGTCTGTATCAGGGGGACGGAGGAGTGATACGTCCATCGGACGTATCACTCCTCCGTCCCCCTGATACAGACTTCCTCCGTCCCCGTGATACGCTCTCTCCGTGCATGAAAAAGGCTCCCGAAAGGGAGCCTTGACGATGCTGCTGAATGGGTGAGGTGCTTAGGCGCGCTCCACCTTGCCAGCCTTCATGCAGCGCGTGCACACGCGAGCCTTGCGCACATGGCCGTTCGAATCCTTGATGGTGATCTTCTGCACGTTGGGGCGGAAGACGCGGTTCGTCACGCGGTGCGAGTGGCTGACGTTGTGGCCAAAGCTCGGGTGCTTGCCGCAGATTTCACATACTTGAGACATCTTCAACTCCTATGGTTTTTCAGGTGATCCCTGTCGCTTGCTAACAGCAGCAGCAAACTATAACACATTCCGTTTGTCGTGCGGGCAACGTTTCATCCGAAAGGCCACAAGACCCTTCCATGTCGCTTCCTGCTATACGGTATACTAGCGTTTGCTGTGTGCGGGATAGGGCGCGCAGCGTCGTTCTCATCACGGTTTGCACACGCCTTAAGAGGGCGTTTTCGAAGAAAGGAGCATCATGGCAGAGAAAGTCGCTGGAGAATTGCATGTTGCCAATGATGTCCTGGCCGATATCGTGGGGTATGCCGCACTAGAGTGCTACGGTGTCGTAGGGATGACCGCGCCCAATGCGGCGGATGGCATAGCCAAGCTGCTGCCCAAGTCGCGCTTGCGTCGCGGCATCGTCGTCACGCCGGAAGAGGCCGGCATCAAGGTGGAGCTCTTCGTCGTCATCGAATACGGCACCAACATCGCCACCGTTTCCCAGAATCTGACCGATCAAGTCAAGTTCGCGCTCAATGAATATGCACGCGTTCCCATCACGGACGTGCAGATCCATGTGCAGGACATCCGGGTTCGCTGAGCACGAACACCATGCGTGCGCATTGCCCAGAAAAAGCCTGCGAGAAGCTCGATGAATAAGCGTGCTTGAATCACGAGGAGAGTCACCCAGAATGTCGAAGACCTATGAAGCAGCGCAGATCCTGAATGCCATCGCAAGCGCATCCACTGCTCTGACTCAACGCAAGGAAGAGATCAACCGGCTGAACGTCTTTCCGGTGCCTGATGGAGACACCGGTACGAACATGTCCCTCACCATCGAAAGCGTCGTGAAGAACCTGAAGGCGCTCACCGCTGACGCAACGGGACAAGATGCGCGGCGCGCCATCGTCCAAGGTGCACTCATGGGAGCACGCGGCAACTCGGGTGTGATCACATCCCAGATCCTGCGCGGGCTGTGCGAAGGCAGCGAAGGCTTTCAGAGCCTTGACGCGGAATCCGTGGCAGCTGCCTTCCAGAAATCCGAGGAGGTGGCGTTCCAAGCGGTGCGCAAGCCGGTGGAGGGCACCATCTTGACGGTCCTGCGCGACATGGCCAAAGCTGCGCGCGCTGGTCTGGAAGCGGGTCTTGATACTGATGCGCTCATGGAGTCCATCGTCACCGAAGGCTATGCATCCGTTCAGCGCACCCCAGATCTCTTGCCCGTGCTCAAGGAGAACGGCGTGGTGGACGCTGGTGGCTTCGGGCTCGCCATCCTCGTGGACTCCTTTGCGGCCGCGCTTCTGGGCCGATCCTCGGTGGTCGTGGAGGACATCTCCTTCGGAGATGCCTTCGGTCCGAAGGTGGAGATAGAGCAGGTGGATGACTGGGAGGGTTCGGAATACCGCTACTGCAATGAGTTCTTGGTGGATTCCGATACGCTCGTGCCTGAAGAGGCGCTGGATTTCTTGCAGACCATGGGGGATTGCGAACTGTGTGTCGGCTCCACTCCCAAGTTCAAGGTGCATGTGCATTCCAACACCCCTGATCAGGTTCTCAAATACTTCCTGGATCGCGGTCAGATATCGGAAGTGCATATCCACAACATGGATCTGCAATCGCAGGAGCGCACGCGTAAGATCGCCGAAGAAGAGGCTCCGGAGATGAAGCCGCTCGGGTTCGTTGCCGTGGCGGCCGGGGAAGGCAACGCGAAGATCCTCAAGAGCCTTGGTGTGGACGTCGTCGTATCTGGTGGACAGACCATGAATCCTTCCACGAAGGATCTCTTGGACGCCTCTGAGCGCGTGCATGCAGAGGCCGTCATCATCTTGCCGAACAATTCGAACATCATCTTGGCCGCAGAGAGTGCGTGTGCGCTTTCGGACAAAGACTGCGGCGTGGTGCCCACCAAGAGCGTTCCTCAGTCTTTCGCAGCCCTCTTCGCAGCCGATGCGGATGCATCCCTTGAGGACAATATCGCAGCCATGACGGAAGCGGCTGCTGAGGTGAAGACGGGCGAGGTGACCTGCGCCATCAAGGATTCGAAGGATGCAGAGGGCAACCCCATCAGAGAAGGTGACGTGATCGGCATCGCTGATGGCGCCATCTTGGCCGTTGGCCCCTCTACCTCAGATGTGGTGATGGACCTTCTCAGCAAGATGGAAGCGGACGAGGCGGATACCATGACGTTCCTTGCTGGGGAAGGTCTTGCCCAGTCGGATGCCGATGCTCTCGAGGAGCTCATCGAAGGCGCCTATCCTGACCTTGAGGTGGATATGCAGGATGGTGGCCAGCCGCTCTACCCGGTGGTCTTCTCGCTTGAGTAATCCTGATCGCACGACGCAAGCCGTAGGAGGGATAGACCGGATAGCGGATACGCTCCTCCTCGATTCGAAGGTGAGCGCCATCAAGGGCGTCACGCCTGCGCGCATGAAGGCTCTGGAGAAGCTCAAGGTGCGCACTGTAGGAGATCTGCTCACCCATTTCCCGCGGCGCTACCTGGATCTCTCTCGCATCTGCACCATCGCTGATGCCCCTCTCGGCGTCCCGTGCACCATCGACTGCCGGATCCATGAAGCGAAGCTCAAGCGCCCACGTCCCAAGCTTCCCATCGTGGAAGTGACCGTGCAGGATGACACCGGCACCATGATCATCTCCTTCTTCCATATGCCGTGGCTGGAGAAGCGACTGAAGCCAGGGATGCGGCTGGCGGTCTCAGGCAAGGTCTCATTCGATTACGGCTTCAAGCGCATGACGAATCCCTATTTCGAAGAGCTGGCGGACAAGCCCGTTGAGGGCAGGCTCATGGCCATCCATCCTGCAACGGAGAAGCTGCAGGCAGGGCATCTGCGACGGCTCATCGGTCAAGCCCTTTACCAGACCCGAGGGATGCTGGACCCGCTTCCTGTGGCTTTGCGGCAGAAGCGCCGCCTGGTCTCTCGGGGAGCCGCCTTCCAGGGCATCCATTTTCCTCACAGCCAAGATGAGGCTGCATCCGCCCGTCGACGCCTCGTCTTCGATGAGGTGCTCTTGCTCCAGCTCTTCTTGATGATGCAGGGCCAGAAGCGCTCAGAGCTGGCAGGTGCCCGAGCGCATCTGACCTGCGGGCCAGCTACGCGCGCCCTCATCGCAGCTCTGCCCTTCTCGCTCACCGACGATCAGCGCCGCGCCATCGCGGATCTGCATGAGGCTATGAGCGCTGAGGTGGTGGCCGATCACATGGTGCTCGGGGATGTGGGCACGGGCAAGACCATCGTGGCAGCCTTCGGGGTAGCTGCTGCCAAGGATTCTGGCGGGCAAGCCCTGATCATGGCGCCCACGGAGATCCTGGCTCAGCAGCATTTGAAGACGCTTAAGCCCCTCTTCGACGCGGCGCAGATCCGCTGCGCTCTGCTCACGGGATCCACTAGCCTACAAGAGCGCGCCCTCATCCTAGAAGGTCTTGAGCAGGGGAGCTTGGATGTGGTCATTGGAACGCATGCGCTCATAGAGGATGACGTCATCGTGCGGGATATGACGTTCGCGGTGATCGACGAGCAGCAGCGCTTCGGCGTGGATCAGCGTGCGAAGCTGCTCGCGAAGGGCATCGCGCCGGATGCGCTCTACATGACGGCGACGCCCATCCCGCGCAGCTTGGCGCTCACGCTCTTCGGCAATCTCACGCATTCCTATATCCGCCAGCGCCCTCATGGGAAGGCGCAGAGGAAGACCATCGCCTATGATCGCACCGATCGCGGCAAGGCCTATGATGCGGCTCGTTTGGCGCTTGCGCGCGGAGAGCAGGTCTATGTCGTCTGCCCGTTGGTGGGGGATCGCTCTGCGCGCAAGGCGAAGCAGGACGCGGCAGATGAGGATGAGCGCTATCACCCTGATGTGACCATCGAGAGCGAAGAGGATTACGATCTCTCTGATGTCGCATCAGCCACGAAGGAAGCGGCTCGGCTGGCTCGCACCGTCTTCGCGGACCATCAGGTAGGGCTTCTGCATGGGGCGCTGTCGGCGGAGGAGAAAGAGCGGGTCATGGAGGATTTCGCATCAGGCGTTACGGATGTGCTGGTGACCACGACGGTCATCGAGGTAGGCGTGGATGTGCCTAATGCCACGGTCATGATCGTGGAGGACGCCGACCGCTTCGGGCTCTCGCAGCTCCATCAGCTGCGTGGGCGCGTCGGGCGCGGCGGCAAGGATTCGCAGGTGTTCCTCATCTCCTCGTCCAAGATGCCCAATGCCGTGCGGCGCCTGGAGGCGCTCGTGAAGAGCGATGACGGGTTCGAGATAGCCGGCTATGACCTCTCCCTGCGCCGCGAAGGGGATATCTTAGGGAACAAGCAAGCGGGTGCCAGTTCGCTGAAGCTGGTGAACATCGTGTTAGATGCTGACATCATAGAAGAAGCGCATGAGGATGCCCGCGCCATGCTGGATGCGGATCCGCACCTTGAGCAACCCTGCCATGCGGCTCTCGCGCGGGAGATGCGGATGACGTTCTCTGACGAGATCCAGGTGAGCGGCGGATGACGGGTCGGTTGCGCATCGTGGCGGGCTCATACGGTGGCCGCCTCATCTCATGTCCTGACGCTTGCGCTCGCCCTACCACTGACCGCGTGCGCGAAGCTGCGTTCAGCACCATCACCAGCATCATGGGCTCTCTGGAAGGGCTTGCCGCTTGCGACGCCTTCGCTGGGTCTGGCGCCTTGGGCTTCGAAGCGCTCTCACGGGGAGCGAAGAGCGCTGTGCTCTTCGATGCTGATGGGCGCGCGCTTGCCTGCATCAAGGAGAATGCGCGAGCCTTGGGGTGCGAAGATGCGACGCAGATCTGTCGTCGCGATGTGCTGGCGGCTGGCATCGCAGGCCCGCATGCCCCCTATGACCTCCTCTTTTTGGACCCGCCCTATGCCACGCAAGCGGAGGATGTGGCCATGCTCATCACCCGTGCGCGCGCAGATGGCGCTTTGAGCCCAGGCTGCCTCATCTTCTATGAGCATGCATCCGATGCCCCGCCTCTACCGGATATGCCCGGCATCGCCCTCATCAAGCAGAAGCGCTATGGCAAGACCGTCGTGGATCATCTCCAGTGCTCATGAGCGCCCGGTAAACGCTTCGGGATGTTGCCATGCTCCTGCTCCGTGATAGAATCTGACTTCGCTCTGTTAGAATCTGACATGAGCACTGGCGGCTGTGGGCTGTCCAGTGCCCAGATGTGGCTTTTGAGGAAGGACGGACATGGACGAGACAGGAGTATTGGGGCTTTTAGAAGAGCTGTCCATACTGCTGGAAGATTCTAAGACGGTTTTCGGCAAAAGCAACATGAGGCAGGTGGACATCTCTGCCGCTTTTGAGATCATGGACGAGATCCGCGACATCTTCCCCGGTGAATTCGCTCAAGCGCGGCAGATCGTGCGCGAGCGCCAGGCTCTTTTAGAAGATGCCGAAGATGAGGCGAATCGCCTCATCGAGGATGCGCGCAGCCAAGCCATGACCATCGCATCCGAACAGGAGATCGTGCGCATCTCCCAGCAGCAAGCAGAGACCATCATGGCCGATGCACGAGAGCTTGAGCGCGAGACGCGCGCCGGTGCGGAGGACTACGCTGATGAGGTCTTCGGGCATGTGGAGCAGAGCCTGGACAACGTCTTGTCCCAGGTCCGTCGCGTGCGCGATCGCTTGAACGCGAACGCCATGAACGGCCGCTAGGCGGACTGCAGGTCATACGGCATCATCTTGGCCGCTCGCGCACGGACGCGGGCGGCTTCGCATAGGGAGGGAAGCTTCGTGGAACCAGTGAAGATCCATATCCCCCATGAGCTCTTCGAACCTGCGGAGATGCAGGTCTTCTCAGGAACGGCAACGCTGGGAGACGTGCAGATGGCAGGCGACGCATACGCGTTCTCTGATCCATGCTCGTGGCAGGTGGAGATCACGAACACAGGAGGCGCGCTGCTCGTGCGCGGCAAGGCCGAAGCGGTGGGCGCCTGCGCGTGTGCGCGCTGTCTGGAAGAGGCTTCCATTCCTTTGGTGGGAGATATCGAAGGGTACTTCGTGATCAGTGCTGAAGGGGAGGATGAGGATCTGGAAGGGGATGAGTTCGAGCTTCTCCCTGAAAGCCATGAGATCGACATCGCTCCGCTCATCGTGCAAGGGCTCATGCTGGCCGCGCCCACACAGCCGCTCTGCCAGCCAGACTGCAAGGGTCTCTGCCCGCATTGCGGCGCGGATCTGAACGAAGGGCCGTGCGCATGCAGCCTTGTTGATGAGAGCGAGGATGACTCGAATCCCTTTTCGGTCTTGAAGGGCATCACCTTCGACTGAGCGCTGTTCTCGTCGGTGCCCGAGAGCGAAAAGATGCTTGTAACAGCACCACCCCTTTGTTAGAATCAAATTTCGCGTGTGAGAGCTTACATGGCGTGACCACGCTTTCCTGATGTCGGTCCGCCTTGAGGAAGAAGGAGCAGCAAAGTGGCAGTACCTAAGCAGAAGATGGGTCGCATTCGCACCCACCGTCGTCGCAGCCAACACGACAAGATCGCGTCTCCGGCCCGTTCCACGTGCCCGCAGTGCGGAGAGGTCAAGCTCCCGCATCGCGTGTGCGGCAATTGCGGGTACTACAAGGATCGCGAGGTCATCGAGACAGACTAGCTTGCGCTGACCTTTCACGCCAGATCACGTGAGGCTTGCGGCTTTGACGGAGAACATCACACTAGCAGTGGATGCGATGGGGGGCGATGACGCCCCCAACGTCGTTATAGAAGGGGCAGCGCTCGCCCTTGAGGCTGAGCCGTCCCTGCACATCATGCTCTGCGGTCCGGATGAGGTGGTGACCCCTTTCGCCGCAAGCCATGGGCGTTGCTCTGCCATCCCTACCACCCAAGTCATCGGCATGGCAGAGCATCCTGCCAATGCCGTGCGCACGAAGAAGGATTCCTCCATCGTTCGCGGGTGCGCTCTGGTCAAAGAGGGCAAAGCCCAAGGCTTCTTCTCTGCGGGATCCACAGGGGCCTGCCTTGCAGCGGCCACGTTGGTCATGGGTAGGGCGAAGGGTGTGAAGCGCCCTGCGCTCGGCGTGATCGTGCCGGCCTATGAGAGACCCGTCTTCTTCGCTGATGTGGGTGCCAATGCTGATTGCAAGCCGGAATACCTCCTGCAGTTCGCCAAGATGGGCGCCATCTACATGCAATCCGTGATGGGCGTCAAAGCGCCTCGGGTGGGGCTTTTGAACATCGGCGAAGAGGAGACGAAGGGATCCGCTTTCGCTCTTGAGGCTCATGCTCTTCTGGCAGAGAAGCTTCCTGAGTTCGCGGGCAACTGCGAAGGGGGGGACCTGATGGCCGGTGCATTCGATGTGGTCATCACCGATGGCTTCACGGGCAACGTCTGCTTGAAGACCATCGAAGGAACCTCGAAGGTGCTGTTCAGATATGTGAAGGACGCGCTTACTTCAAGCATTCCAGCGAAGATGGGCGCGGTATTGGTGAAGGGCAGCTTGAGCCAGCTGAAGGCCAAGCTGGATCCTGACCGGTTCGGTGGCACGCCGCTTCTGGGCGTCAAGGGCACGTGCATCGTGGGCCATGGATCATCTGGTGCCTGCGCCATCAAGAATGGCATCCTCGCGGGTTGCGCGCAGGTGCGCGAAGGTGTCTCTGATAAGATCGCGGCCGCATTCGCGGGCGCTTCTGAGGGGGAAGCGTCGTGCAGCTGACGCAGGAGCAAGAAGAGAAGCTGGCTTTGGCCGAAGAGGCCGTGGGGCATCGCTTCGAAGACAAGCAGCTGATCCTCTCTGCCATCACCCACCCTTCGGCCACCGAAGGCAAGTCGGTCAAGTTCTCCTATGAGCGCCTTGAGTTCTTGGGCGATTCCATTCTGGGTGCCATCGTGGCTTCGGTGGCATTCCATCGCTATCCCAACCTCGATGAGGGTGGCCTGACCCGCATCAAGGTCTCGCTGGTCTCAGGTTCCAGCCTTTCCAAGACTGCCGATGAGCTCGGCTTCGCTGACATCATCGTCTTCGGCTCCTCGGAGACAGGTACTGGTCGCCGCGGGCTTCACTCGGCACTGGAGAACGTCTATGAGGCTGTCGTGGCCGCGCTGTTCTTGGATGGCGGCGTAGAGGCAGCCAGTGCCTTCGTCGAGCGCACGCTCATCCCGCGCATGTCCATCGATCTGGCGAAGGAGCCGGAGAATCCGAAGAGCGCCCTGCAAGAGAAGCTGCAGGTCGATGGCATCACGCCCACCTACAAGCTGATCGACACGCAGGGACCGCCTCATGACCGCACGTTCATATCCCAGGTGTATGCGGGAGATCACGCCCTTGCTCAAGGCAGCGGGCGCACGAAGAAGGAGGCTGAGAGCCAGGCGGCGAAGTCGACGCTTGCGCGCTTGGGCGAATTCTTCGGACTGGGGCTGGATGAAGACGCGCGCAAGGCGAAGGGCGAAGCGGCCAAGCGCGCTAAGGCAGACAAGGCTGCTGCCAAAGCCGAACGCGACGAGGCGTACAAGCGCGCCCGCGAGGCACGCGCTCAAGAGCGCAAGGAGCAGAAGCGCGCAAAAGAGGCTGCCAAGAAGAAGCAGAGCTAGCCTATGTACTTGAAGACGTTAGCGCTCCGCGGATTCAAATCATTCGCCGACAAGGTCACGCTCAAGCTGGAACCCGGCATCACCGCGGTCGTCGGTCCGAATGGATCGGGCAAGTCCAACATCTCCGACGCGGTCCTTTGGGTCTTGGGTGAGCGCAACGCCAAGAATCTGCGTGGTCAGGCCATGGAGGATGTCATCTTCTCAGGGTCTTCTGCGCGCAAGGCCGCATCCATGGCCGAGGTGGAGCTGGTCTTGGACAATTCAGATGGCACGCTGCCCATCGACTTCCAGGAGGTATCGGTCGCCAGGCGGATGTATCGCAGCGGCGAGAGCGAATATCTCATCAACGGCGCGCTCGCTCGGCGCATGGACGTGCTGGAGATCCTGCATGATTCCGGCCTGGGCTCGGGCACGCATTCCATCATCTCCCAGGGCTCCTTGGATTCGGTCCTTCAATCCAAGCCCGAAGACAGGCGTGCGCTCATCGAAGAGGCGGCCGGGGTGCTCAAGCATAAGCAGCGCATGGCGAAGAGCGCTCGGAAGCTGGAGCGCATGGAGGCGCACGTGAACCGCGTCAGCGATGTAGCGAATGAGGTGGCGCGGCAGCTGGGGCCCTTGGAGCGCAAGGCGAAGCGCGCCCTTCGCTATGCAGAGCTGGCAGAAGAGCTGGCAAGCGTGAAGCTCGTGCTGGCAGTGGATGACCTGCGCACCCTCCGTACCGCACATGCGCGCATCTCAGAGCGCGAGCGAGCCTCCTTGGAGGACTGCGAAGCGCGCAAAGCCGCATCTGATGCGCTGGATGCTCAGATGTCTGAGCTGCAGCAGAGGATCCGCGAGGACAGCCAAGATGCGAGCATCCTCTCCCAGAGCTATCAGCAGGCAGCCACCGCTGCCGAGCGGCTGGATTCCACTTCCATGCTCATCCGCGACCGTCGCCGCTCAGCGCTTGCGCGCGCGACAGAACTGGAGATGCATCTCCAGCAATCCTCCGCTTCCATCCAACGCGCTCAGGCGAAGCTGACCGAGGCGCGCCGTCAGGCGGATGCTGATGAGAGCGCCAGCAAGGAGAGCGCGCAGAAGGTGGAGGCGCTCACGAAGGCCGACGCTGATGCCACCAATGCGCTCACTGCCACAGAAGAGCGCCATGCGGCGCTCATGCAGAAGGGCGCTCAGGCTGATGCCTCCATCGCGCGCCTGCGCGAGGACTTGGCTCAGGCCAAGGAGATGCTCACCAACAGCATGGCTCAGATCAAGGTGATCGAAGGCCATAAGGCTGAGCTCTCCGTGCAGATCGACCGCCTATCTGCGGATGCGAAGGTCTCGCAAGCAGAGGCGGTGAGCGCCGAAGAGGCGCTCGCTTCGCTGGATGAGCAGGAGAAGGCTGCGCGCACGTTGGTGGGCACGTGCATGCAGGCGCGCGAAGAGGCCAGGCGTGCCGCCGATGATGCGCAGGCGCAAGAGCGCTCCTTGGAGGCGCAGGTCAAGGCCTTGGAAGAGATAGAGCAAGCGGAAAGCGATGCGGCTGAGGCAGGTGCGCAGAGCACCATCGCTGCTCTGCGCGCACATGGGGATGAGGTCTCTGTGCTCTCGCGCGAGGTCAAGGCTCCGCCTCATTTGGAAGCGCTGGTCGAAGCGCTCTTAGGCGCGGATCTGGCTGCGCTCATGGTCCTCGGTGCGGATGAGGTGCGCGTTGCGGGTCGTGCTGTGGATGGCGATGATACAGCATCGGCAACGCTGATCATGGCCCATGACCCTTCAAGGGCGCGCGCGCAGAGGACGGCCCCCTCCGATGCAGGGGCTTTCGCATCCCGGGGCGTGCGCTTGATCGATAACCTGGAATATCCGAAGGACCGGGCCGATGCCATCTATGCCATCTTGGGAGATGTCATCTTGTGCTCCTCCTTGGACGAGGCTTTGGCAGAGCATGAGAAGGATGCAACAGGCAGGCGATTCGCCACCCAAGCAGGTGATGTGGTCTATCCCAGCGGCAAAGTGGAGCTGAGGTGTCGGGTGTCGGGTGCGAACGCCGGCGTCCTTTCGCGCTTGCGCCGCATCGAAGAGCTGCGAGCGTCCTTGGTGAGCGCGCAGGCCTCATCGATGCGCGCCGCTGAAGAGGCAACCTCAGCAGAGGATGCGCTCATGCGCGCGCAGACGGAGAGCCTCACGCTCAAGGAGAAGCTGGCCACGCTCAAAGGCAGCGCTCAGAGCGCGCGTCAAGCGGCCGATGATGCCGTACAGAAGCTGGCTTCCGTTACGCGCGAATTGGAAGGGCTGGAAGCGGTCCTTACCAAGGAGAGCACGACAGCTGATGCGGCTCGTCCGAACATCAAGGCGTTGGAGCTGGAGCTTCAGGAGGCGCAGAGCGCATCAGCCCAGATCAAGCAGGAAGCAGAGGAAGTGGCTCGGGCGCTGGATCCCTTGCGCCTTGAGCAACGCGAGGCGCATGCTCAGCTTGCAGAAGCGCAGCTTGAGGCCGCGAAGCTTGCGGAGCGCAGCACCTATTCTGCGCGGGTCATCTCAGGTGCGCTCTCAGAGCTCGAGGGACTGCAGGCATCTCGCGAAGAGGATCAGCGCATGCTCAAAGCCAAGCGCATGAGCGCTACGCGCTTGGAGCCCGTTCTTTCCATCATGGATATCATCGTGGGTGCGGCGCGGCGCGCTCTGCGCAATCTAGAGGAGCAGACGTCCTGCGCCAAGAGCTCCACCGAAGGACTCCATGAACAGCTCCAAGCGCTTCGCGAGCAAGCGCGCGCCGAGCAGGATGGATACGATCGGGCACAAGAGGCGCTGGCTTCCATCCGCGTGGAGAAGGCGCGTGCGGAGATGTCCGTGCAAGCGGCCGTGAACGTCATCACCGAAGACTGCGGTCGATCGCTCGAAGAGGCGCTCACCATACCTTCTCCTGAGGATAGGGCATTGGCCGAAGAGGAATCCTTCCGGCTCACGAAGCGTATCGCGAATCTGGGCACCATCAACCCGGATGCTGCGCAGGAATACGAGCAGCTCAAGAGCCGCTATGACTATCTGGAGTCGCAGCTTTCCGATCTGCGCAGCGCCGCGCGCTCGCTCAAGCGGATCGATGGCGTCATCGAAGAGCGTATGAAAGATGACTTCGCGCGCACCTTCCGCATCGTGGATGAGAACTTCCAAGAGATCTTCTCCACGCTCTTCCCCGGAGGGAATGCGCATCTGTCGTTGGTGGACCCAGAGGATGTGGAGCAGTCCGGCGTGGAGGTGCATGCGCAGCCGGCAGGCAAGCGCATCTCGAAGATGTCGCTCATGTCTGGCGGCGAGAAGTCCCTGACCGCGCTTGCCCTGCTCTTCGCGCTCTATAAGACGCGCGCTACGCCTTTCTATATCTTAGACGAGGTGGAAGCGGCGCTGGATGACTCCAACCTGCGCCGCTTGATCACCTATATCCAGCAGATGCGCGCGGATACGCAGCTCATCATGATCACGCACCAGCGCCGCACCATGGAGATGGCCGATGTGCTCTTCGGCGTATCCATGCAGGCCGATGGCGTGACGAAGGTCTTGTCACAGAAGCTGGAGGATGCGCTCAGGACGAAGGCGTCCTAAGGAAGAAGGTCCGCATCCCGGCATGGAGGAGGTTTCGCCATGAGCGTCTTTCAGAGGATGACCACAGGGCTTGCGCGCTCTCGCGAGAAGTTCAAGGAGAGCATGAATGTCTTGTTGGGTCGCGGTCCAGAGCTTGACGAAGGGTTCTGGGAGGATCTGGAGGAAGCGCTCATCTTAAGCGATATCGGTGGGGCGGCCTCTATGGATATCGTCGACAACCTGCGTGACAAGGCTACGCGCTTAGCCCTTCCCGATGCCTATGCGGTGCTTGATCTGTTGAGCGAGGAGATCCAGGGAGCCTTCGCTGAAGGAGGCGAAGAGATCTTGGGGGGCGATCCTGCCGTCATCTTGTTCGTCGGGATCAATGGCACTGGCAAGACCACGACCGTGGGCAAGCTGGCGAACGAGGCGGCGAAGGCAGGACGCACCGTCATCTTGGGATCAGCTGATACGTTCCGCGCTGCGGCCATCGAACAGCTGGAGATCTGGGCAGAGCGTGCTGATGTGCCCATCGTCACGCGCGAACGTGGGTCTGACCCGGCAAGCGTGTGCTTCGAGACCATCGAACGCGCTGAGGCCGACGGTGCTGATCTCGTGCTCATCGACACAGCAGGGCGCCTGCATACCTCCGATGACCTCATGCGGGAGCTGGAGAAGGTCGTTGCTGTCACGAAGAAGCGTAGCGCCATACCTGTCTACACCGTGCTCGTGATCGATGCGACCACCGGGCAGAATGGCCTTCAGCAGGCCCGCGAGTTCGACCGCGCGTTGGATCTGGATGCGCTCATCGTGACGAAGCTGGATGGCAGCGCGAAGGGCGGCATCTCCCTTGCCATATCCCATGAATTGGATCTGCCCATCATCAAGACGGGTGTTGGGGAGTCCATCGACGATCTGCGCGATTTCAACCCCTCTGACTTCGTGCGCGCTCTCATCGGGGACTTCGAAGAGGAGGACCTGGCAGAAGAGCCCCCAACAGATACCCGTAGCGCAGAACCTCAGCTCTGTCCTGAGGACGAGGAACCAAGCGCCCAAGATGGGCGTAGCGCAGATCTTCAGATCTGCCCTGAAGAAGGGCGTTCGGCCACGTCAGATGAACCCCAGAAGATGTCCTGGGCGGAATTCGTGGAGATGGACGATGCCCGCCGCGCCGCAGAACCTGAGAAGAAGCACTTCTGGGAGAAATGGTGACCTCCTGACGGTCGACAACCGTTCAAGATGAACGGCCTAAAACAAAAGGCGTGCGCCTTTTGTTTTGAAAGGGCCTCAACCCTCGTGGGTGCCGGCAACTGCCGGCACGAATGAAAGCGCGTCGTGAGACGCGCCGCTAACATCCTTTGCCTTCATGGGGTGATGGGGTGTTCAGCCTTGGCTTCGGCCTGCGCAAGATGTGGTGGAACGCCACATCTTTCTGGGCCTGCAGAATCGGCTTCAACCCCATCACCCCATTCGGCTCTGCAACGAAAATGGATAGGCCGCAGATCCTGTGTGCAGCCCCTTTCAGGGCTGCACACAGGATCTGCGGGGTCCAGCAGGTACCTGCATCCCTTCCACAAAGTGTGTCGGTGCTGCTTCGCAGCACCTCTTTTCACGGAACGGCCTTACATCTCTCGCTTTGCTCAAGATGAACGGCCTAACCGGGCTTACGCCCGGTTGAAGACCTCGTGGGTGCGGCCAACATGCTTCAGGATCGGGGGACATTCCGTAGATGACGCGTAAGCGGCATCTCCCAGAGATGAATCAGGTTGCCGTGGGTGCCGGCAACTGCCGGCACGTCTTAAAACAATAGGTTTGTGCTTTGCACAAACCTATAACACTCATATCCATGCAAAGGGCATTGCACTTACAGGTGCTGGCACCTGCTAGCAGCCACATCAAGCTGATCCTCGTTCTCGTAGGTATCTATGCTAATGTTTTCATAGGACAACGAAGACGGATCACTCAAAAAGGAGCACGCTTCATGCTCGAGAACCTCTCACAACGCTTGCAAGGCATCTTCTCCGGCCTCAAGAGCAAGGGCCGCCTGACGGAAGCTGATATCAATGATGCCATGCGCGAGATACGCTTGGCCCTTTTGGAGGCAGACGTCAACTTCAAGGTGGTGAAGGCGTTCGTGGCCCGCACGAAGGAGCGCTGTCTCACCTCAGAGGTCATGGATTCGCTCACTCCAGCGCAGAATGTCGTCAAGATCGTGCTGGATGAGCTCACAGAGCTTCTGGGTCGCACCGATGCGAAGCTGGCGCTTTCCGGCAAGATCCCCAGCGTCATCATGTTGGTGGGCTTGCAGGGCTCAGGCAAGACCACCGCATGCGCGAAGCTGGCGTATCGTTTGAAGCAAGAGGGTCACTCCCCGCTCCTCGTGGCATGCGACATCTATCGCCCCGCGGCAGCGGATCAGCTCCAGACCTTGGGTGGCGAGATAGGCGTGCGCGTCTTCCGAGAGGACGGAAAGGACCCGGTTCAGATCGCGAAGGATGGCATCCAAGATGCCATCGACAATCTGCGCGATGTGGTCATCGTGGACACGGCGGGCAGACTTCATGTGGATGAGGCCATGATGGATGAGGTGGCTGCCATCAAAGAAGCGGTCGATCCTGATGAGATCCTCATGGTGGTGGATGCCATGACCGGCCAGGATGTCGTAGGCGTCGTGCAAGCCTTCGCTGACAAGGTGGATTTCGACGGCGTGATCATGTCGAAGATGGACGGCGACGCCCGCGGTGGCGGTGCGCTCTCGGTCCGCGAGGTGACCGGCAAGCCCATCAAGTTCGTCTCTTCGGGCGAGAAGCCTGATTCGCTAGAGGAGTTCCATCCCGACCGCATGGCCAAGCGCATCTTGGGGATGGGGGACGTGGTCTCGCTCATCGAGAATGCGGTGCGCGTCCAGCAGGCAGAAGACGAGCAGATGGAAGCCGAAGAGCTTGCGCGCGGGAACCTCACCCTGAACGACTTCATCACCATGAATCGCCAGGTGAAGAAGATGGGCGGCATCGGCAAGCTGGTCTCTGCGCTTCCCGGCGGAGACAAGATGTTAGGGAATGGCCAAGTGGATGAGAACGCCCTTGATGACATGGAGGTCATCATCAACTCCATGACCATCGAAGAGCGCAACCATCCTGATGTCTTGAACGCGGGGCGCCGCAAGCGCATCGCATCTGGTGCAGGCGTTACCGTGACCGATGTCAACAACCTCATGAAGAAGTACAACGAGACCAAGAAGATGGTCAAGAAGATGACAGCTGGTCTTGCTCAGCAGCCGGGACGGAACAAGAAGGGCAAGAAGGGCAAGAAGCGCAAGGGGGGACTGCCGGGTCTTGGCGGCATGTCCATGTCGGATCTTCGCCAGCTGCAATCCATGATGAAGGACAGGTGATCCTCAAAGGGTATCCAAGCGTTTTCTCCACGGTAACGGATCCTCTGAGTTGTGGGCATCGGATGTGATGCGCGGTATGTTCTTCCCATGCATATCTCGCAGAGAAGGAGTCAGCCATGCTCACTATCGGATGCCATCTGTCAAAGCGCGAGGGATACCTCTTCATGGCGAAAGAGGCCGTATCCATCAGCGCGAACACCTTCCAGTATTTCACGCGCAATCCTCGCGGGGGAGCGGTCGCGAAGCTGGATCCGAAGGATATCGAAGCGTATAAGGCCTATGCGGCCGAGCATGGCATCAGGTGCGTGTGCGGGTATGCACCCTATGATGTGGAGCCTGCGAATCCTGATGTGGCCAAGAAGGACTTCACCCTCATGGTGATGTCAGAGGATCTGGCGCGCCTTGAGGATATCCCGGGCCAGTATTATCTCGTGCGTCCCGGAAGCGCTCCCGGCATATCTGAGGATGAAGCCATCCAAAACGTCTGCGATGCTCTCAACAAGACCATCACGGCAACGCAGTCCACGAAGGTGCTGATAGACACCATGTCTGGCGAAGGCCAACAGATAGGCTATACCTTCGATCAGATCAGCACGATGATCCAAGGCGTGAACCTGAAGGATAAGGTGGGCGTGTGCGTGGATACGGCAGCCGTGTGGGCTGCAGGCTATGACATCAAGGATGACCTGGACGGCGTGCTGAACGAGTTCGATCAGAAGATCGGGCTGGATAAGCTTTGCTGCTTGCATCTGAATGATTCGAAAGAGGAGAAGGGAAGCCGCGTGGATCGTCATGCTCCCATCGGAGAGGGCACGATCGGCTTTACAGCGCTTTCGGCCATCACGAACAGCCCGCGTCTTGCAGGGCGCGCATTCTATCTGGAAGAGCCGCATTCCACGCTGGTCACCTACGAGCGCGACATCGCGCGCTTCCAGAAGGCCTATACCGGATAGAGCTTCATCACAGGGGTGCGCATCAAAGTCGGATGCGCACCTACGAAGATCATGGCATTTCCTGGATTCGCATGGATCTCGTAGATGCGCATCTTTCGCTTTGCATGCGCCATGCGCATCCCTTCTTCGAGGATATGCGCACGCGGCATCCATTGCGCTGACTTGTGCGTGCGCATCCTTCGCCATGGCGTATAATGACCCGCCGTATGCAAAATCCTGTATCAAGAGTCGGGTGAGAGAGTTGGCTCTGCGACCCCGACACCAACCTGGCATGCATGCTGCCAAGGTGGTCCTGCCATCATCGATGAAGGAGGAATCTCATGAGCGATGGTCAGCGCACGTATCTCTTCACCAGCGAATCGGTGACCGAAGGGCATCCTGACAAGATCTGCGATCAGGTTTCAGATGCCATCTTGGACGCCATCCTAGCGAAGGAGATAGAGCTCCAAGAGAAAGGCTATATCGCACCCAACGGCGCCCCGGCCAATGTCGATGATGTGCGCTGCGCCTGCGAGACCTTGACGACGACGGGTACCGTCTTCGTCACGGGCGAGATCCGCACGCAAGCCTATGTGGACGTGCAGCAGATCGTGCGCGATGTCATCACCGATATCGGATATGACCGGGCGAAGTACGGATTCGATGGCAATACGTGCGCGGTCATGAGCTCCATCCACGAGCAATCCCCTGACATCGCCCAGGGCGTGGATGAATCCTTGGAAGAGAAGAGGGCGCAGGGTAAGGCAGATGTCTACGATGCCATCGGCGCGGGGGATCAGGGCATGATGTTCGGCTATGCCGTGAACGAGACCCCGACGCTCATGCCCATGCCCATCTACCTTGCGCATCGCCTCTCCGAGCGTCTCACGGAAGTGCGCAAGAACGGGACGCTCGGGTTCTTGCGCCCCGACGGCAAGACGCAGGTCTCGGTCCGCTATGTGGACGATAAGCCCGTGGCAGTGGAGAAGGTGGTGGTCTCCACGCAGCATTCAGAGGACGTGGATCAGCAGACCTTGCGCGACGCCATCATCGACACGGTGATAGAGCCTGTCTTCGATGCTGAGGACATCAAGCTCACTGATGACGTCGAGATCTTCGTGAACCCCACGGGCCGCTTCGTCATCGGAGGTCCCATGGGGGATGCAGGGCTCACAGGACGCAAGATCATCGTGGATACCTACGGCGGCATGGGCCGCCATGGCGGCGGTGCATTCTCCGGCAAGGATTGCACGAAGGTGGACCGCTCTGCGGCCTATGCGGCGCGTTGGGTGGCGAAGAACGTCGTGGCCGCGGGGCTTGCGGACCGCTGCGAGGTGCAGCTTGCCTACGCCATCGGCGTGGCTGAGCCGGTGAGCGTCATGGTGGATACGTTCGGGACGAATCATGTGCCCGAAGAGAAGATAGAGGCAGCCATCGCTCAGGTGTTCGACTTGCGTCCTGGCGCTATCATCGAAGCGCTGGATCTGCGTCGTCCCATCTATCAGAAGACGGCGGCCTATGGGCACTTCGGACGCGAGCTGCCGGAATTCACGTGGGAGCGGACCGACAAGGTCCAGGCGCTGAAGGATGCGTGTGCAGCCTGAGGAGTCGCACGCCGAAGGCGCCATCGGCGCTCTTGCTGACGTCATCATAGATATCCCCACGAAGAGCCTGGACAAGCCCTTCACCTACGCTGTGCCCGTGGACATGGATGTGTCCATCGGGTGCGCCGTGCGCGTGCCCTTCGGGCGTCAGCAGGTGGTGGGATTCGTCTCCGCTGTTCGCGAGGCACCATCCTCTGAGCCTGATCCGGGCATGAAGCGCGTGCAGGAGGTGCTGACCGAACCGCTCTTCGGCGCAGCTGCCATGGAAGTGGCAGAGTTCTTGGCGCAGCGCTATATCGCACCTCTGCCGGCATGCGTGCGCCTGTTCTTTCCGGCCGGTGCTGCGCCGAAGATCAAGGGTGGGCGCACAGGCGCCTGGAAGGTGGAGATGCCGAAGGCGGGCAGTCACGAGGAGACGTGGATCACGCGGGGCCCTGCGCTCGAGAGCTTCACGCCTCGCAAGGGGGCTCATCGTCAAGCGGTCATCTTGGATGCCGTGCGTCACGGAGATATCCGCCTCTCAGAGCTGTACTATCTCTATAGGAACGCAGCGCAAGCCTTGAAGCCTCTGGAGCGTGCCGGGGCAGTCAAGCGCGAGAGGCGCCGGCGCCTTCGCAAGGCCGGAGAGCTGTCGGCCACCTATGGGCAATGTGCGCGCCCTGATGCGCTCACGGAGAGCCAAACGCGTGCGTTGGATGAGATCTCTCGTGCCATGGATGCACCTGATGAGATCGCGGTCGTGGTGGATGGCGTCACTGGATCGGGCAAGACGGAAGTGTATCTGCGAGCCATAGAGAAGGCGCTGCGCCGTGGGCAAGGCGCCATCGTATTGGTTCCGGAGATATCCCTGACACCTCAGACCGTGGCGCGGTTCCGCGGACGCTTCGGAGACATGGTGGCGGTCATGCATTCGAAGATGAGCGCAGGGGAGCGCTACGACCAGTGGGACATGCTGAGATGCGGTGCCGCGCGCATCGTCGTGGGCGCGCGCAGCGCTCTTTTCATGCCCGTGCAGAATGTCGGCCTCATCGTGATCGACGAAGAGCATGAGACCACCTACAAGCAAGAGAGCGCGCCGCGCTATGTGACGCGGGATGTGGCGTGCTGGATGGCGCGCCAGCGCTCGGCGACGGTGGTGATGGGATCGGCCACGCCTTCCATCGAGGCGCTCTATAGCGCCAAGCATGATCCTGCCTGGGGCTACGTGCGCCTCTCTGAGCGCGCGAATGGGCGCGCCATGCCTCAGATAGAAGTAGTGGACATGGCGGCGGAGTTTCGTGATGGCACGCGCAAGATCTTCTCCAAGCGCTTGGCTCATGGCATCGAAGAAGAGCTCAAGGCGGGTCACAAGGTGGTGCTCTTGCTCAACCAACGCGGATTCGCGAAGTTCCTGCTTTGCCGCGATTGCGGCTTCGTGCCCGAATGCCGGTTCTGCTCCACGACGCTCACCTACCATGAAGCAGGCAACAAGCTGGTATGCCACCATTGCGGCTACACCATCGGCTGCCCGCCGGTATGCCCATCTTGTCAAAGCCCGTATCTCAGGCGCTACGGCGTGGGCACGCAGCGCGTGGAATCGGAGCTTCAAGGTTTCTTGGCCGCCGCGCAGGGCCTCGTGCCGGGGATCGCTGCGCCTGCAGATCCGGTGATGAGCCCGCAGATCATCCGGATGGATGCAGATACCACGGCTGCCAAGGGCGCGCATCAGCGGCTCTTGGAACAGTTCGCTGCCGCTGATGCGGCGGTGCTCTTGGGGACCCAGATGATCGCGAAGGGGCTTGACTTCGACGACGTGACGCTGGTGGGCGTCATCAATGCAGACACCATGTTGCACCTGCCTGATTTCCGTGCCTCTGAGCGCACGTTCGATCTCATCCAGCAGGTGGCAGGGCGTGCGGGTCGGGCGTCGCTGCCCGGACGCGTGCTGGTGCAGACCTTCGAGGCGGATTCGGTGGCCATTCGCGCGGCAGCCGCCTACGACCGGCAGATGTTCTTGCGCAACGAGCTGCCGAAGCGCGAGGCGCTGCGCTTTCCGCCCTATGCGCGCATGGCGAACGTGCTTCTGTGGGGCAAGGATCCTCACGCGGTGGAGCAGGCAGCACGGCGCTATCACGATGAGCTGGCAAGCCATCTGGATGACGGTGAGCACGCATCCTTCGAGGTGCTGTCTGCATCCCCGTGCGCCTTCGAGCGCATCCGCGATCTCTACCGTTGGCATGTGGTGGTGAAATGCCCACCCGATGCGGATCTTTCCAGCGCTTTGGGGCGGTTCCATCGTGGGCATAGGAGGACCGATGGCGTGAGCACGTCGGTGGACATCGATCCGATGGATCTTCTTTGAGAAAAAGCTTGCATTGTGGCTTTGCGGGGCGTATTCTGTTAGTTCGCATGTTTGCTCCAAAATGGAGTACGTATACCCATGGTCTTTTGTTGAAAGGATGACGCGCGTGGCGACAAGCTCGAAATCAGCAAAAGAGACGGAGAAGAAGCCCGAAGCAGAGAAGAAGACCGCCAAGAAGGCATCGGCCTCCAAGGCGAAGAAGGAAACCACCGCACAAGCGAAGGCCCCGGCGAAGAAAGCTGCCACTCAGAAGAGCGCAGCGGCGAAGCCGAAGGCGAAGAAGGCGCAGCCCAAGAAGAAGGCTTCCGCGAAGCCGAAGGCAAAGGGTCAGGCTGAAGAGGTGGCTGCAGCCATAGATCAGACGGTCGTGGATGATCAGGGTACCGTTGAGATCGTGGAGGAGATCAAGGCCAAGCTCAACGAGAAGCCCGTTGACATCTCCGAGGATGATGAGGCTGACGTCGACGTCGATGAGATGGAAGCTCCCGCTGATGCGGCCATCCAAGACAGCGCTGCTGAGACCGAGGTGTCATCTGAGGATGATGCTGACAGCATCCTGGAGAACATCCCTGAAGAAGAGCTGAAGGCCACCGTCGATGTCCAGCTCCCCAAGATCACCTCATCCCGCTCCAAGGCGAAGTCGCGCCGTCGCAATGCGGATGCGAACGTCACCATGCTCACCGGGGATCCGGTTCGCATGTATCTGAAGGAGATCGGCAAGGTGCCGCTTCTCACGGCTGCTGAAGAGATCGACCTCGCCATGAAGATAGAGGCGGGCGTTGCTGCCACTGAAGAGCTGGAGCGCGCAGAAGAAGAGGGCGTGGAGCTCAACAGGCGCGACAAGCGCCGCTTGACGCGCGTGGAGCAGGTGGGACTGGATGCCAAGCAGGCGCTGATCGAAGCGAACCTGCGCTTGGTCGTGTCCATCGCGAAGCGCTATGTTGGTCGCGGCATGCTCTTCTTGGACCTCATCCAGGAGGGGAATCTGGGACTCATCCGTGCGGTGGAGAAGTTCGACTACACGAAGGGCTTCAAGTTCTCCACCTACGCCACCTGGTGGATCCGCCAGGCCATCACGCGTGCCATCGCCGACCAAGCGCGCACCATCCGCATCCCCGTGCACATGGTGGAGACCATCAACAAGCTCGTGCGCATCCAGCGCCAGCTCTTGCAGCAGCTGGGTCGCGAACCAACGCCGGAGGAGATCGGCGCTGAGATGGACCTCACCGCTGAGCGTGTGCGCGAGATCCAGAAGATATCCCAAGAGCCTGTCTCCCTTGAGACGCCCATCGGCGAAGAGGAAGATTCGCAGCTCGGTGACTTCATCGAAGACGAGGCAGCCGTGGTGCCGCCTGATGCAGCCAGCTTCTCCATGTTGCAAGAGCAGTTGGGGAAGGTGCTGGATGGTCTGGCAGAGCGCGAGCGCAAGGTGATCAGCCTGCGCTTCGGCCTTGAGGACGGCCATCCGCGGACATTGGAAGAGGTGGGCCGCGAATTCGGCGTCACCCGCGAGCGCATCCGCCAGATAGAGAGCAAGACGTTGGCCAAGCTCAGGCATCCGTCGCGCTCATCCAAGCTCAAGGATTATCTGGAGTATTAGCCTTGCACCATCAGGCGAAACCGGTATAATGATTCGCCGGCGCTTGCGCCAGACATATTCCTCGGTAGCTCAACGGCAGAGCATCCGGCTGTTAACCGGAGGGTTGTAGGTTCGAATCCTACCCGAGGAGCCAAACATCAAAAGAGCCCGCATACGCGGGCTCTTTCTCGTCTTCCCTCATCCCATGCGGGCAAGGGAAGACGCATATCGTCAGGGGATGGGACGTCAGTCCAGCTCATCTAGAGAATAGGCATCTTTGCCCAGATGGTATTCCTTGCCCTCCTTGCGCATCCTTGCATACTCAGCCGTAGCGGTGAACAGCACGTCTGAAGAGGAGTTCAGCGCCGTTTCGCAGGAATCCTGGATGACGCCGATGATGAAGCCGATGGCAACGACTTCCATGGCCACGGTGGTATCCATGCCGAAAAGCGAGCAGGCAAGGGGGATCAACAAGAGAGAACCGCCGGCCACTCCCGATGCGCCGCATGCGCTGACCGCCGCCAGCACGCAGAGGATCACCGCCGTGAGCGGATCCACGGTGAGGCCCACCGTATGCACCGCCGCCATGGTCATGACGGTGATGGTGATGGCAGCACCCGCCATGTTGATGGTGGCGCCCAGAGGGATGCTCACGGAATAGTTGTCCTTATCAAGCCCGAGCTTGCGGCACAGCTCCATGTTGATGGGGATGTTCGCTGCAGAGGAGCGCGTGAAGAACGCCGTGATGCCGGAGTCCTTCAGGCAGCGCAGCACCAGAGGATAGGGATTGCTCTTGGTGCATGCGAACACCATGAGGGGATTGGTGATGAGCGCGATGATGAGCATGACGCCGACGAGCAGCAAGATGAGCTGGCCGTATTCCACGAAGATGTCCAGGCCGCTTTGGGATACGGAGGTGTAGACCAAGCCCATGATGCCGAAGGGTGCCAAGTTGATGACCCAGCGGACCACGGTGGAGACAGCATCGGAGATGGAGGAGAAGACCTCTTTGACGCTGGTGCCGGCTTTGCGAAGGGCGATGCCGAGCACGATGGCCCAAGCCAGGATGCCGATGAAGTTCGCATTCGTGAGCGCATCCACCGGGTTCGCCACGATGTTCATGACGATGGCTGAGAGCACCTCTCCGATCCCCGAGGGGGATTCCTGCTTGACATCGTCAGCAACGGCCAACGTGAGATCGATGGGGAAGATGAAGCTGGCGATGACGGCTACGAGCGCTGCGATCAAGGTGCTCAGGATATAGAGCACGATGACGGTCTTCATGCTGCCAGCGGCCTTCGCATTCATGAGCGCGCTGATGACCAAGAAGAACACGAGGATGGGCGCCACCGCGCGCAAGGCTGAGACGAACAGCGTTCCCAGAAGCGAGATGACCTCACCGATCCCCGCGGCCCATTCGGGGGCGTCCTGGGGGATCAAGAGCGCCAAGATGACGCCGATGATAAGGCCGATGATGATCTTCTTGATGAGGCTGACCTTGTTGTAGGCAGCGATGATGGGATGCTTGGGCTTTTGCTCTTGTTCTTGTGGTTGGCTTTCTTCCATGGATCATCCTCTATTCGGGAACACGTATCCATTAGATTCTACCGCGTCAGATGCAGTATTGGCAAAGCTAACGAGAAGGCGCGGGGTGCCTGAGATTGGCGTGAAAGCGCGCCTGAGCGTACTTCGTACGCGAGGAAGAAGCGCTTGGAGCGCCAAGATCGGGCACCCCGCGCCTTCGCAGTGTCAATGGGATATGGTGCGGGCGAAAGGACTTGAACCTTCACGGGGGTTGCCCGCCAGAACCTAAATCTGGTGCGTCTGCCAATTCCGCCACGCCCGCACGATGCCTCTTCACCAAGGCAAGCGATGCTTAAGCCTGGCGATGAGCGTGTATGTTACCATACGTCCTCGTATGTTCGTGAGAGACCCGAAGGGACAAGCCACGTGGAAGCCAAGATAGAGAAGCTGGAAGATAACAAGGTCAAAGCGCAGATCACAGCCGATGCGAAGGAGGTCGATAGCTTCGTATCCAAGACGTACAAGACGCTTGCACGCCAGTATTCGTTCCCGGGCTTTCGCAAGGGCAAAGCGCCTCGTCCCGTCATCGACAATGCGGTCGGGCGCGAAGCAGTGCTCGCTTCTGCCACCGAGGATGTGGTGAATGCTCTTTGGCCGAAGGTGGTCGAAGAGGAGCGCCTCTATCCGGTGGCATCCCCTGATTTCGGCGACGTGGGTGCAGCTGCGCCGGGCGAGCCCTTCACCTTCGAGGTGACCGTGGCCGTGAAGCCCGAACTGGAGCTCTCCTCCTATGATCCCGTCGAGGTGGAAGTGCCCGTCAGCTACGCCACCAAGGTGGAGGTGGATTCTCAGATCCAGGCTCTGGTGGATCATTACAAGACCTATGAGAATGCCTCTGCGGCTACGAAGCTCACTGCAGAGCGCGCTGCTGATCTGAACATCCAGGCTACCAAAGAAGATGGCCAGGTCATCGATGCTCTGACCAGCGATTCGCTTCTCTACAACCTGGGCACGGGGCTGTATTCCGAAGCCTTGGATGCAGAGCTTGAGGGCATCAAGAAGGGGGAGGAGCGCGCCTTCACCGTAAGCGTCCCGCAAGACGAGAGCGCCATGCTCATGGCTGACCTTGCCGGGCAGGATGTCTCCTTCAAGGTGGTTTGCAATGTGGTCAAGAAGGAGGAGGCTCCCAAGCTCACTGACGAATGGGTCAAAGAGACGTTGGGCTTTGACACGGTGGAGGACCTCACCCATGAGATCACGGAATCCATCGAGCAGCAAAAGGCCCAGGTCATTCCGCAGATCAAAGAGAACAATTGCGCCCTGCAGCTGATCGAGCGCGTGCAGGGGGATGTGCCGGCTGCCATGGCGGAGCAGGTTGAGTCAGAGCTTCTGCAGGACTTCTTCGCACAGCTTCAGCGTGCGAACATGAGCTTCGATGCCTATCTCATGCAGAAGGGCATCGACAACGCGGAGTTCAAAGAGGATGTCAAGCGCCAGGCCGCAGATGAGGCCAAGCGCGAGCTTGCTTTGGATGCGTGGGCGCGCCATAAGGGCATCGAGGCTACCGACGAGGACATCACGCTGGAGTTCGAGCGCGCTGGTTTGGATGATCCGAAGAAGACCGAACGCGAATGGCGCGAGAGCGGTCGCCTCTATCTGATCCGCGAGGGCCTGATCCGCTCCAAGGCCATGGCTGATGTCCTTGAGAGCGCGAAGGTCACCGAGGTGGACCTCTCTGATAAGGATGCCGACGAAGCGTAGCAGCTGTTCATCATCTGCCGTTGGCGATCTTGAGGGATGCCCGTCGGCAGTGGCCATGGAAATTGTGGATATGCCCGGGTTCCCTTGCAATACTGGAACAAATGTATCATAGTGTCACAAACATCTGACGGGCGCGAAAGGCGTCCAAAGCGAAAGCGAGGAATCATGGGCATCGAAGTAGCGAAGAACGCGTTGATACCGTATGTCATCGAGCAGTCTCCGCGAGGCGAGCGCAGCTATGACATCTATTCGCGCCTCTTGAATGACCGCATCGTCTTTCTGGGAGAGCAGATCGACGATCATGTGGCCAATTCAGTGGTGGCGCAGCTGCTGCATCTGGAGAGCGCTGATCCTGAGAAGGATATCTCGCTCTATATCAACTCCCCGGGCGGGTCTGTCACGGCAGGCTTGGGCATCCTGGACACGATGAACTTCATCAAGTGCGACGTGTCCACCATCTGCATCGGCGAATGCGCTTCCATGGCGGCGGTCTTGCTGTCATCAGGCGCGAAGGGCAAGCGCTATTGCCTGCCAAACTCCATGGTGCTGATCCATCAGCCCTTGGGCGGTGCGCAAGGCCAGCAGACAGAGATCGCCATCGTGGCTGACTTCATGCTGAAGACGCGCAAGCAGCTGAACAAGATCCTGGCGGATAACACCGGTCAGAGCATCGAGCGCATCCAGGCAGATACGGAGCGCGACAACTACATGACCGCAGAGCAGGCGAAGGATTACGGATTGGTGGATGAGATCATCACCCATCACTAGAGCCTTCTTCGCCGCTCGCATCCCAGAGGTGCGCTTGACGCAACCGCTGACAGCCCTGTGGCAACGCTATAATCTGTGGCGCCAAGGATAGCCTCCTTGGCGCTGCTCATGTAAAGGCTCAACGACCCCGAGATCTCAAGAGAGAGAAATGGCAAGAGACGATATCAAGCACACTCCCGAGGACATCCACTGCGCGTTCTGCGGCAAGCCCTCCAGCATGGCGAATTCGATGATCCAAGGGCCCAATGACATATATATATGCGACCAGTGCATCACGGTCTGCGCCGATGCGCTCATGCACGAGATGGTCTGGGGCAGCCGGCCTGAGGGCGAAGCGGACGCATCTGCGCCTGACTGGTCGCAGGCAGAGAGCTCCATCTCCTATGCCAGCCTCTCAGGTGAAGAGGAAGCAGCCGGAGAAGAGGCGCGCGTCTTCCAGAGCGCTGAGGACCTTCCCACGCCTCATGAGATCCATGAGCGCCTCTCTGAGCATGTGGTGGGGCAGGAGGCTGCGAAGCGCGCCCTGTCCGTGGCGGTCTACAACCATTACAAGCGCATCGCCATGGGCGAGCATCTCAAAGACGATGATCCGGTGCTTGCCGATGATGTGGAGATAGACAAGAGCAACATCATGCTCTTGGGACCCACGGGCTCAGGCAAGACGCTTCTGGCGCAGACGTTGGCGCGCACCTTGAAGGTGCCTTTTGCCATCGCCGATGCCACGACGCTCACCGAAGCGGGATATGTGGGCGAAGATGTGGAGAACATCCTGCTCAAGCTGATCACGGCAGCGGATTTCGACATCGCCAAGGCCGAGATCGGCATCATCTACATCGATGAGATAGACAAGATAGCGCGCAAGGCTGAGAACCTCTCCATCACACGCGACGTGTCAGGCGAAGGCGTCCAGCAGGCGCTTTTGAAGATCGTGGAGGGCTGTGAGGCATCCGTGCCGCCTCAAGGTGGCCGCAAGCATCCCGAACAGGAGCTTCTGCACATAGATACGACGAACATCCTGTTCATCTTGGGCGGTGCCTTCGTGGGTCTGCCTGAGATCATCGGCCAGCGCGTAGGCAAGAGCGGGCTTGGATTCGCCTCTGAGATGCCTGAGACGAAGAAGCAGGCAGATGCAGAGCTCTTGGCCCAGGTGCTCCCCGAAGATCTCAACAAATACGGCATGATCCCCGAATTCGTCGGGCGCATCCCGGTCATCACGGCTTTGGATGAGCTCACCGAAGAAGAGCTGGTGAGGATCCTCGTAGATCCGAAGAATGCGCTGATCAAGCAGTATCGCAAGTCGTTCGCCTATGAGGATTCCGAGCTCATCGTGGAGGATGAGGCGCTTGCTGCCATCGCCCATGAGGCAGTGGAGCACGGCACAGGTGCGCGCGGTCTGCGCTCCATCTGCGAAAGGGTGCTCACCAATGTGATGTATGACCTGCCAGAGACGAAGGGTCCCACGAAGGTGGTCATCCGCGCAACGGATATCACCGGGGAGACCACGCCGGAGATCAAGAAGCGCAAGGCTGTGAAGCAGAGCGCCTGAGCGGCGCCACGATGAGGGGATGAGGCGAAGAGCATGGCTCAAGCGGTGACAGAGGCAGAACAGTACGCGGCGTGGGAGCGCCCCATCTTCGAAGCATGGATGGCAAGCGGATATTTCTTGCGGACTCCTGGCTTCGGGGAGCATGCCGATGAGTCCTACACCATCGTCATCCCGCCTCCCAATGTGACCGGCGTGCTGCATATGGGCCATGCTCTCAATGACACCATCCAGGACGCATGCATCCGTCGCGCCCGCATGCGCGGTTTCCAGACTCGCTGGATCCTGGGCACGGACCATGCTGGCATCGCTACCCAGACGAAGGTGGACAAGCGCTTGGCCGAGCAAGGCATCAATCGGCGCGAGATAGGGCGTGAGGCGTTCATCGAAGAGTGCCAGAAGTGGCGCGACCAGTATGGGACCACCATCGTCAATCAGATCAAGGCCATGGGCTGCAGCTGTGATTACGCCCATGAGCAGTTCACCATGAGCCCTGAGTTCTCGCTGGCTGTACGGAAGCTGTTCGTGGATTGGTATCACAAGGACATCATCTATCGCGGCAAGCGCATCGTGAACTGGTGCCCGCATTGCACGACAGCCATCGCCGATGACGAAGCGGAATACGACGATGAGGCGGGGCATCTGTGGTACCTTCGCTATCCTTTGGAAGAGCCTGTTGAGGGCATATCCTCTCTCGTCGTCGCCACCACGCGTCCGGAGACCATGCTGGGAGACACCGGCGTGGCCGTGAGCCCATCGGATGAGCGCTACGCATCGCTCGTGGGCAAGAACGTCATCTTGCCCATCGTGGATCGCGTCGTGCCCATCTTCGCTGATTTCCATGTGGATGCTGAATTCGGCACCGGTGCTGTCAAGGTGACGCCGGCCCATGACCCGAACGATTTCGCCATGGGAGCGCGCGCGGGCCTTGAGACGGTGAACATCTTCGACGAGACGGCGCATGTGGTGGAAGGCTTCGGGCGCTTCAGCGGCATGAGCAGAGATGAGGCACGCGCTGAGGTCGTGCGCACCTTCGAAGAGCTGGGGCTCCTTGACCATACCGAAGACATCAGCCATGCGGTCATGCACTGCTATCGGTGCCATAACACGCTGGAGCCGTGGCTTTCCGAGCAATGGTTCGTGGACGTGTCATCGCTCAAGGGGCCTGCGCGCGAAGCGGTGGAATCCGGCAACGTCGCATTCCATCCTGAGCGGTGGTCCCAGGTCTATCTGGATTGGCTGGAGAACCTGAAGGATTGGTGCATCTCGCGTCAGCTGTGGTGGGGCCATCGCATCCCGGTCTTCTACTGCGATGCGTGCGGGTGGACCGATGCGCTCCTTGAGGATGTGGATGTCTGCCCTGTTTGCGGCCAGCCGGTGCGCCAGGACGAGGACGTGCTGGACACCTGGTTCTCCTCCCAGCTGTGGCCCTTCGCCACGCAAGGGTGGGGGGAGCAAGGCCCTGATGCGCCAGAGCTTGTGCGCTTCTATCCCACGCAGGTGCTCTCCACGGCTCGCGACATCATGGGCCTGTGGGTGGCGCGCATGGTGATGGCCTCGGAATACTGCATGGGCCAGATACCCTTCCAAGACGTCATCATCCATCCCACCGTCATGGGTGCAGACGGCAAGCCCATGAGCAAATCGCGCGGCAACGGCATAGACCCCATGGAGCTCATGGCAGACTATGGCGCTGATGCCATGCGCTTCGGCCTCATATCCCAGGTGACGGGGTCGCAGGCCATGCGCTTCGACTACAAGAAGATCGAAGCGGCGCGCAACTTCGCGAACAAGATCAAGAATGCTGCTCGCTTCGTCCAGATGAACCTGGATGGCTTCACGCCGGGTGCACCTGAGATCGCAACCGATGCGGACCGCTGGATGTTCTCGCGCTTGGCGCATGCGGTGGCCGCCATCGATGAAGCCTACGATGCCTTCGAATTCAGCGAGATGGCTCGGGAGCTGTACACGTTCATCTGGAATGAGCTGTGCGACTGGTATATCGAATTCTCGAAGAGCCGCCTGCGCTCAGAGGATGGCGCTGATCGCCTGTCTTGCCAGCGCAACCTCGTGTTCTTGTTGGATCAGACGCTGCGCCTCTTGCATCCGGTGATGCCCTTCATCACAGAGCGCATCTATGCGGATCTGCCCCATGCCCAAGAGGGACCGGACATGCTCATCGCAGCACCCTGGCCTTCCGCTGCAAGCCTTGCATCCTTTGCAGACGAAGAGGCCGAACGGCGCATCCAGGCGGTCATCGCGGTGGTGGGTGCCGTGCGGTCTGCGCGTTCGCGCTATGGCGTCTCTCCCAAGGAAGAGCTCAGCGTCACCGTCAAGGCTTCCGCTGATCTGGCCAGCCTCATCCTCTCGCAAGCCCCCCTCATCGCCTCTCTCGCATCCGTCTCCCAGCTGGATGCGTCACCGGATGCGGTCAAGCCCGAAGATGGCGTGGTGGGCATCTTGGCTGACATGGAGGTCTACACGGATATGGCAGGGCTCGTGGATCTTGCGCATGAGCGGGAGAAGCTGGCGCGCGAGCGGGAGAAGCTGGCGCGCGACCGAGAGAAGCTGGATAAGAAGCTTGCCAATCCGGGATTCTTGGCGAAAGCGGCTCCTGAGATCATCGAGAAGGACACCTTGAAGCGCGATGACCTCATCTCCCAGCTTGAGCGCATCGACGCGCAGCTGGCGCAGATGTGAGGGGTAGGCGGTCAAGCATCCAGGGCGTGCAATCCCATGCGCTATAATCACGTGACGCACTGAAGGAGCATCAGGGAGTAAAGACATGAGCGAGCTGGTTTCACAGATCTGGACACCGCAGATGCAGGCTGCATTCACCGTGGTCATCGTCTTGCTGGTCGTCCTCTATGTCCTGTCCATCGTCTGGGTGGTGCGCGATGCCTACCTGCGCGGCGCATCGTGGTACATCTGGGCCATCGTCGCCTTGGTGCCCATCGTCGGCGTCATCGCCTACTGTCTGTTGCGTCCGCCGATGCTGCGCATCGACAAGGATGAGCAGGAGCTGGAAGTGGCGCTCAAACAGCGCGAGCTGATGAAGTATGGCGAATGCGCCACCTGCGGCTATCCGGTCCAGATGGACTATGTGCTCTGCCCGAACTGCCACACGCAGCTGAAGAACCTCTGCTCGCATTGCGAGAAGGCCCTCGAGCCTGCATGGACCATCTGCCCCTACTGCGCAACGCCGGTGGGTGGCGTTTCCAAGAGCCGGTCCACGTCCTCTTCGCGTCCGCGGCGTCGGACGCATGCGGAAAGGTCTCACGCGTCCTCTGAGGCATGAGATGCAGGGTATCTCATTCATGGATCATGAGGAAGAGGTGCAGGTTCGCTTGCACCTCTTCTCTTGTGCGAACCTGACAGGTATCATGCAATGATCCGATGAGCGCCTTGGGTCAGTCAACGGCCCAGGGATGAGTGCGCAGGTGCTTTGTTCGCACCCGGTGCAGAAAGGAACGCTAGCATGAAGATCAACCTCCCCGACGGAAGCGTCAAAGAGATCCAGGATGGTGCCACGGTTGCGGATGTGGCTGCCTCCATCGGAAGCGGCCTTGCGAAAGCCGCCCTCGCTGGCAAGATTGACGGTGCTTTCGCGGATCTGACTACTCCCGTGCCTGACGGCGCTCTCGTTGAGATCATCACCGACCGGTCCCCTGAAGCTCTGGACATCATGCGCCACTCCGCTGCACATGTGATGGCAGAGGCGGTCCAAGAGCTCTTCCCCGGAGCTCAGATTGGCTTCGGCCCGCAGACCGAAGATGGCTTCTTCTATGACTTCGCGTTAGAGCAGCCCCTCTCCACCGATGATTTCCCAGCCATCGAAGCGAAGATGGCAGAGATCGTGAAGCGCGATGAGCCGTTCGTGCGCGAAGTGGTCACGCGCGAAGAAGCGAAGGAGCTCTTCAAGGACCAGCGTTTGAAATCAGAGCATATCGATGACCTGCCAGCGGATGAGGAGATCATCATCCGACGTCACGGGGACTTCGTGGATCTCTGTTCCGGCCCCCATGTGCCTTCAGCGGGCAAGATCGGTGCCTTCAAGCTGATGAAGACGGCAGGCGCGTATTGGAAGGGCGACGCTGACAATGAGATGCTCACGCGCGTCTACGGTACGGCCTTCTTCAAGAAGAAGGATCTGGATGCCTACCTCACGCGCCTCGAAGAGGCTGAGAAGCGCGATCATCGCAAGCTGGGACGGGAGCTGGGCATCTACATGATGGATCCCATGGCCGGCGTGGGGCTGCCCATGTACTTGCCCAAGGGTGCGCGCGTCATCCGCACGATGCAAGAGTGGCTCCGACGGGATCTGTACGAGCGCGGCTATGAAGAGGTCATCACCCCGCACATCTACAACGCGGATGTCTGGAAGACCAGCGGTCACTACGGCTTCTACAAGGACAACATGTACTTCTTCGAGATCAACGAGGGGACCGAAGAGGATCCACGTCCATCCGAATACGGCGTGAAGCCCATGAATTGCCCGGGTCACGTGATGCTCTATAAGAACGAGCTGCATTCCTATCGCGATCTGCCCCTGCGCTATTTCGAATTCGGCACCGTCTATCGCCATGAGATGTCCGGCGTGGTGCATGGCCTTCTGCGCGCTCGCGGGTTCACGCAAGATGATGCGCATGTGTTCTGCACCAAGGAGCAGGTGGTGGATGAGGTCGTTGCCATCCTGGACCTGGTGGATCACATCATGTCCACGTTCGGCTTCTCCTACGAGGCTGAGATCTCCACGCGCCCCGACAAATCCATCGGCACCGACGAGATGTGGGAATACGCCACGAACGCGCTCAAGGAAGCGTGTGCCAAGCACGACCTGGCCTACGATATCAACGAAGGGGATGGCGCCTTCTATGGTCCGAAGATCGACATCAAGGTGAAGGATGCCATCGGGCGCACGTGGCAGTGCTCCACGGTGCAGATCGACTTCAACATGCCAGAGCGCTTCGATCTGACCTATCGTGCACAGGATAATACGGAGAAGCGCCCTTGGATGCTCCATCGCGCCATCTTCGGTTCCATCGAACGGTTCTTGGGGATCTTGATCGAGCACTATGCAGGTGCGCTGCCGCTGTGGCTCGCGCCAGTGCAGGTGGCCGTCATCCCCATCGCTGACCGCCACAAGGAGGCTGCAGAGGAGTTCGCGGGCGAGCTGCGCGGCGTAGGTGGTCGCGTTGAAGTCTATGATCAGAACGAGCCCATGAAGGTGAAGATCGCGAAGGCTCAGCAGCAGAAGATCCCCTACATGGTGATCATGGGCGATGCGGAAGTGAAAGAGAAGTCCATCTCCGTGCGCGATCGCTCAGAGGGGGACTTGGGAAGGTGCGACCGCATGAGCTTCATCGACAAGATACGGGATGCAGCCCTCTAAGGAGACGCTCTTGAGCACGTGCCTTCAAGACGGGGTGTTCGCTCCCGTCTTGGGGGAATCCGCATCTGACATCTCGCGCTTGGACAGCACGTGCTGCGCGTGAGGGCGCTTAGCGCGCTCTAGCTGCAGATGCTGGTGCATGATGGGGAGGACGCGCTTCGGTTCATGGCGCATCTCGCGCACAGCGCGTCCCATCTCTGCATCGATGGTGTGCAGCGTGATCGATGCCAAGAAGGGCATCAGCAAGACCGTGATGCCGCCGGCTGCCACCAGCACGCTTGCCGCATCCTGGGTCATGGCTCCCGCCGCTGTTGCCACTGAGGTCACGGCTACGATGAGCGGGAGCGCCGTTGTGCAATACAGGGCGATGGTCGCCCTCACGCGCGGTGCCATGCCCCTGGATTCCTTGCAGAGGGATAGCGCTGCATAGATGGGGACCATGCGCACGAGCATGAGCGCCACGACGAAGATGACCAACAGCACCGGATCCGTGGCGACAGCGCTCGGGTCTATCTTCGTTCCGCTCACGACGAAGAATAGCGGCACGAAGAAGCCATAGCTGATGCCATGGAGCTTATGCTCGGTGGCGTCGTCACCTTCGGGCATGATGACCCTGAGCACGAAGCCCGCAGCGAAGGCTCCCAGCACGATGTCCAAGCTGAACACGGCTGAGACGCATACGAGGCCTACCAGCAACAGGACCACAGCACGCACCGTCATCTGCGCGTTCGTGTCGGCGTTCTCATGGATGAACCGGCTCCACCGGCTATCTACGCGCTTCAGGCTGGCAGGGATGAAAGCGGAAAGCACGGCGATCCCTGCGAAGGCGATGAGGATGAGGCCTGTCATCCACATGCTGCGGCTGGAGAGCAGAAGCGCGATGGCGATCACCGGCCAGAGCTCTCCCCAGACGCCATAGGCCACCACGCCATCCCCTATGCGCGTTCCGATGAGACCGCGCTCATGCAGGATGGGGACGATGGTCCCGTAGGCGGTCGTGGTGAGGCAGATGGCAACGGAGAGATGGACGAGCGGCGCCTGCTCGAAACCGGGCCACGCGATGACGACGATCAAAGCGATGGCGAAGGTGATGAACCACGTGATGGATCCATGTCGCCCCTGCGCACCGCGCATCTTCGCAGGTTCTATCTCATAGCCTGCCAACAGGAATAAGAATGCCAACCCCAGATCAGAGAGCAGGCTGATGGCATCTCCCACCTCTATGACGCCGAGCACATTCGGCCCCAGCACCATGCCCACCACCAGCAGAAAGACCGTCTCGGGGATCAGCTTGTTCGGGATGAGCGCAGAGAGGAGCGGACAGGCAAATGATGCTCCCACGATGCAGAGCAGGGATATGAGCTCTTGTTCCATGCCTCTCCTCACCCATTGCGCATTCGGTCACCATGATTGTATCGAACTCGCGGCAACGGCATTCTTGCGGTCTGGTTACGCATTCTCATTGTGCTCGGCATCTCATGCGCGTTTGAGAGAATGTGCACGTTACCAGAGAAGGCTTCAAAGCAAGCCTCTAAGAGATGTGCATGAAAGGGGAGACTGAACAATGAGCGAAGTGATCTCGTCGAAGGACTTCCAATCGAAGGTGCTGGACGCGGATAAGCCCGTTCTCGTGGACTTCTTCGCCACGTGGTGCGGCCCGTGCAAGAGGCTGGCCCCGGTCTTGGATGAAGTGGCTCAGGAGATGGCGGGGAAGGCCTATGTCTACAAGGTTGACATCGACCAGAGCCCTGACCTTGCAGCCAGCTATCGTGTGAACTCCGTGCCCACGCTCGTGCTCTTCGACAAGGGCACCATCAAGAACAAGGTGTTGGGCGCTGTTCCGAAGCAGCAGCTGATGGGGATGTTCGCCTAGAGCGCCCCTTGGCAAGGAGCAACGGTGCAGGCCTGTGTCTTTCGGATGCAGGCCTCTTCGTTGCTGGGGATCGGATAAGGAGAGGACGGAGCGCCATGAGCGCAGAGGATCAAGGCAAGATCTATGATGTCGCAGTCATAGGGGCGGGGCCTGCGGGTCTCACCGCAGCCATGTATTGTGCCCGTGCTGGATTGCATACGGCTCTGATCGAGAGCATCTCTGCTGGAGGGCAGCTCGCCCAAACCGAGCATCTGGAGAACTATCCCGGCTTCAATCAGTCCACCAGCGGCTATGAGCTATCCCAGATCATGCATGAGCAAGCTGAGAGCTTCGGGGTGGAGACCATCTATGATGAGGTGACCAGCGTCTACTTCGACGCGCAGCCGAAGCGGCTGAACATGGCCTTCGGCACGCTCGTGGCCCGTGCGGTCATCGTGGCTACGGGTGCGCGCCCGGCGAAGATCGGCCTTCCGCGCGAAGATGAGCTCAAAGGAGCGGGCGTCTCCTATTGCGCCACGTGCGACGGCAACTTCTTCAGGGGCAAGGATGTGTGCATCATCGGTGGCGGGGATACCGCTGCAGCGGATGCCATCTATCTCTCTCGCATCTGTCGCAAGGTGTTCTTGTTCGTGCGTCGCGATGTCTTGCGCGCTACCGCCATCTACCACGAGCGGCTCAAAGCACTGCCCAATGTGGAGATCGTCTGGAACACCATCGTGGAGGAGATCTTGGAATCTGACGGCATGGTCTCAGGCGTCAAGGTGCTGGATAAGAAGATGGGCACGCGGCAGGTGATCCCGCTCTCTGCCATCTTCGTGGCCATCGGCACCACGCCCAACACGGAGTTTTTGGCCGGCAGCATAGAGCTGGACATGCATGGCTACATCGTTGCGGATGAGATGGGCAAGACTTCCGTCCCTGGCGTCTTCGCCGCTGGGGATGTGCGCACGAAGGTATTGCGCCAGGTATCCACGGGCGTGGGCGATGGGGCCAATGCCGCCGATGCCGCGGCTGAGTATCTGTTGCAGCTTGCATAGCGTGCGCTCACACCTTCGCCTCAGCGCGGCAAGCGGGCATCTCTGCTAGAATCAATGCGTTTTGCACATTCTCTTCAAAGCAGGGATCTTGACCTATGGCTGATACCGATATGAAAGCGAAGCTTGAGAAGTTCTTAGAAGCATATGAGGACCTCCAGCAGAAGATGGGCAGTCCTGATGTCCTGGCGGATCAGAAGGAGTACAACCGCCTGGCTAAGGAATACGCGGATCAGGGGGCGCTTGCCAAGAAGGCCGCTGAATACATCTCTGCCTTGGATGATCTTGATGCCGCCAAGGAGATGCTCTCCGATGCGGATATGAAGGAGTTCGCTCAGGAGGAGATCGCAGGCATCGAAGAGCGCTTGCCTGCCCTTGAGGAAGACATCAAGTTCATGCTCATTCCGGCTGATCCTGCTGATGAAAAGGACATCATCGTTGAGATCCGCGCGGCGGCGGGTGGAGATGAAGCGGCCATCTTCGCGGGGGATCTTTACAAGATGTATGAGCACTTCGTCTCTTCGCAAGGGTGGAAGACCGAGACGCTGGATGTCTCCCCCTCGGAATCCGGCGGATACAAGGAGATCCAGTTCAAGGTCAAGGGCGACCATGTCTATTCCATGATGAAGTTCGAAAGCGGCGTGCATCGCGTGCAGCGCGTTCCCAAGACGGAAAGCCAAGGGCGCATCCACACCTCCACGGCTACGGTGGCCGTCCTTCCTGAGGCGGATGAGGTCGAGGTGGAGATCAATGAGAACGATCTGCGCATCGACGTGTTCCGGGCAGGCGGCCCCGGTGGTCAATGCGTCAATACCACAGACTCCGCCGTGCGCATCACCCATCTGCCCACAGGTCTTGTGGTGCAATCCCAGGATCAGAAGTCCCAGCTGCAGAACAAGATCGCTGCCATGAGCGTCTTGCGTGCGCGTCTGTATGAGAAGATGCTGGCAGAGCAGCAGGCTGCTGAGGGTGCTGAGCGCTTGGCTCAGATCGGCACAGGGGATCGGGCTGAGAAGATCCGCACCTACAACGGCCCGCAAGACCGTGTGACCGACCACCGCATCGGCTTCAACTCCAGCTATAACGATGTGCTCATGGGCGACAAGCTCATCGATGTGATCACGGCGCTCCAGGCGGCTGATCGCGCGCAGAAGCTAGAGGCGGCTGTGTGACGCGAACTGACAAGGTCTGGACCGTCAAAGAGGCGCTCGACTGGACGCGCGACTATCTTGAGCGCAAGGAGGATGCCAGTGCACTCCTCTCTGCCCGCGCGCTTCTCTCGCATGCCACTGGCCTTTCGCACCTAGAGCTCTATACGATGTTCGACCGGCCCCTCTCCATGGGCGAGCGCGACATCCTACGCGACGTCGTCGCGCGCCGTGGCAGGGGAGAGCCCATCCAGTACATCTGCGGCACAGCGCCCTTTCGCCACTTGACCGTGAAGGTGCGCCCACCTGTGCTGATCCCGCGTCCTGAGACCGAGATCTTGGTGGATGAGGTGCTGCGCCACATCGCTTGTGAGGAGGCGCCGATCGTCGCTGACATCGGCTGTGGCAGCGGCTGCATCGCCTGCTCTGTGGCCACGGAAGCGCCCGCGTCCACGCTCTGGGCGACGGACATCTCTTTCGATGCGTGTCATCTCGCTCGGGAGAACGTAGCAGCATGCGGGGTGGAGGGATCGGTCAGCGTGGTGGAGTGCGACCTGGATGCGGGCATCCCCTCTGACCTTCGCGGACGGTTCAGCGCCATCGCATCGAACCCACCCTACATTCCCGATGCGGTCATGGAGACGCTGCCTGCAGAGGTCAAGGATCACGAGTCTCCTTTGGCGCTGGCTGGTGGAGCAGATGGGTTGGATGTGTTCCGTCGCTTGCTCGCCTGCGCGCATACGTGGCTTCAGCCGGGTGGCCTTCTGGCGGTGGAGCTGTATGAGGAGAGCTTGGATGCGGCGTCTTCGCTTGCTGAAGAGCAGGGATATGAGGATGTGGGGATCGTGGATGACCTGGCGGGACGCCCGCGCATCCTCTGCGCCATCCACAGAGAGGAAGGACGCTGATGGAAGAGCGCGAACTGGTGGAACAGCTTGCAGAAGCGGTGGCATCCATCAAGGAGAAGCAAGGGATGAGGACCCCTCAGGTGGGCATCATCTTAGGCTCTGGTCTGGGTCCTTTGGCTGACCAGGTGCACGATGCTCAGCATATCCCGTTCAAGGACGTGCCGCACATGGGCCATTCCACAGCCACCAGCCACGTGGGGCGCTTCGTCATCGGCACGCTCTGCAACACGCAGGTCATCTGCATGCAAGGGCGGCTCCATGGGTATGAGGGGTGGACGGCTCAAGAGGTGGCATTCCCCGTGTGGCTCATGCATGAGCTGGGCGTGCAGACGCTCATCGTCACGAATGCTGCTGGTGCCATCAACAAGACCTATCGGCCGGGGGATATCTGCCTCATGGCCGATCATATCAACTTCACGGGGCGCAATCCTGTAGCGGGTCTTGGCAATGAGACGCTCGGGCTGCGATTCTTCTCCATGAAGGATGCCTATGATCCATCTCTGCGTGCGGTGGCGAAGCAGTGCGCGCGGGAGGTGGATGTCTGCATGCATGAAGGCGTGTATCTGGGGCTTTTGGGCCCCAGCTTCGAGACGCCGTCTGAGATAGAGGCGTTTTCGCGGTGGGGTGCAGACACAGTGGCCATGTCGGTGGTTGAAGAGGTCATCGCGGCGCGCTATGTGGGCATGCGCGTGCTGGGCATGTCGCTCATCACCAATATGGCTTGCGGCGTCTTCGCGGCGAACCCCGATGAGCGCGAGGTCTTCGACGTGGCCGCGCAGGCCGAATCTGGATTCATCGCATTGATGAGCAAGATTGTCCAGAGAATCTGAGAGATAAAGCGTATACTCCTGCGCTACAAGTTCATATCCCGAAATGCGTTGAGGGGCTTGCGGCGGGGCGAACGTGATCTTGCAAGAGAGCCAGCGGTCGTGGAAGCTGGCGGTCACGCGAACCGATACCTCATCCCTGAGCAGTTCGGCCATGAACGCAGGGAATCCGACAGGCTTACCGCCGGGGTTTTCGTGCTAGTAGGGCCGGGCCGGTGACACCGTCATATGTCAAGACCGCATGGGAGCTTCTCCCATGTTCGCCTGATGAGACATGCGCAGTCCCGATGCCTGACCGTACGGCATCGGGACTTTTTTGTTGGGAGAGGAGAGCCATGCAGCTCAAGAGCGACCAGATCAAGTCAGGGGTTGCCCGCGCGCCGCACCGCAGCTTGCTGAAAGCGGACGGCGTGACGGGTGAGGAGATGAAGCGGCCCTTCATAGCCGTGTTCAACTCCCGCAATGACATCATCCCGGGGCATACGAACCTAGACAAGATAGCTGAGGCGGTGAAGGCCGGCATCTACATGGCCGGCGGCGTTCCCTTCGAGATATCCACCATCGGCGTATGCGATGGCATCGCCATGAACCATGAGGGGATGCACTATTCGCTCGTCTCTCGCGAGACCATCGCGGATTCGCTGGAGATCGCCATGCAGGGACATGCCTTCGACGGCGTCGTCTGCATTCCGAACTGCGACAAGGTGGTGCCGGGCATGCTCATCGGCGCGCTGCGCGTGAATGCGCCCACCGTGTTCGTCTCGGGTGGCCCCATGCTGGCTGGCAAGCAGAAGGGCGGGTGCGGCCCCACCACGGATCTGAACACCCTCTTCGACGGAGCGGCATCGGTCATGAATGGCACCATGACCGAAGAGGAGCTGGCCTACTATGAGGACACGGCGTGCCCCACGTGCGGCAGCTGCTCAGGCCTGTTCACCGCCAATTCCATGAATTGCCTCTGCGAAGCGCTCGGCATCGCGCTTCCCGGCAACGGCACCATCCCCGCAGTCTATGCGGAGCGCATCCGATTGGCCAAGCATGCGGGCATGAAGATCATGGAGCTCGTCCAAAAGGACATCAAGATCCGCGACATCATCTCTCAGGCGGCCATCCATAACGCCATGGAATGCGACATGGCCTTCGGTGGCTCCACGAACACGGTGCTGCACCTCACCGCCATCGCGCGTGCGGCGGGGCACCCCATCACGATGGAGGATTGGGACGCCGCCAGCGCTCGCACGCCGCATCTGGTGAAGCTGCAGCCTTCAGGTCCCCGTCCGCTTTCGGACCTCTATGAGGTAGGGGGCGTTCCCGTGGTCATGCATGAGCTGGCTGAGCTGGGTCTTTTGGATATGACGGCCCGCACATGCATGGGCAGCATGGAAGAGTACCTCAAGCAGTGCACGCAGCCGGCTGACGGGGAAGTGTGCCGTACCCATGACGACCCGTATTCAGCCCAAGGGGCGCTCAAGGTGCTGCACGGCAACATCGCGCCGAACGGCGCCATCGTGAAGAAGTCCGCCGTGGATCCGGCCATGCTCACGCATACCGGTCCTGCGCGCACCTTCGACAGCGAAGAGGAGGCCTGTGCCGCCATCAATGCGGGCAGCATCCACCCAGGGGATGTCATCGTGATCCGCTACGAAGGACCCAAGGGCGGCCCTGGCATGCGCGAGATGCTCACGCCCACCTCATCCATCGTGGGCATGGGGCTCTCATCCAGCGTTGCGCTCATCACCGATGGGCGCTTCTCGGGAGCCACGAAGGGACCGGCCGTGGGCCATGTGAGCCCTGAGGCTGCCGCTGGTGGCCCTATCGCGCTCATCCGCGAAGGGGATTCGATCACCGTGGACATCGAGGGAGGAGCGCTTCAGCTCAATATCTCCGATGAGGAGATCGAGCGTCGTCGCGCTGCCTTCCAGGCGCCAGCACCCAAGCATGACCATGGCGTCCTGGCGAAGTACGCGCGCATGGTGTCTTCAGCTGATGAGGGGGCGTATGTCTCATGACGGATAAGATCTCAAGCGCCAACGATGCCTTCAAGAGTCCGGCGAAGCGCACGGCCACATCCGTGGGCGCGCCGCGCGGAGGCGGCTCTCGAACCGAGAAGCAGGGCAAGCGCATGCTGGGTGCTGAGGCTGTGGTGGCATCGCTTGAGGCTGAAGGGGTGGACACCGTCTTCGGCTATCCCGGGGGCCAGGCCATCAAGATATACGACGCGCTCTATGATTCGCATCAGCTGAAGCATGTGCTCGCGCGCCATGAGCAGGGTGCGGTCCATATGGCCGATGGCTACGCGCGCTCTACGGGACGTCCTGGCGTCGCTATCGTCACCAGCGGTCCCGGTGCTACGAACACGGTCACGGGCATCGCCACCGCCTATATGGATTCGGTTCCGCTCGTCGTCATCACAGGCCAGGTGCCGCGTGCTGTCATCGGCACGGATTCCTTCCAGGAATCTGACATCGTGGGCATCACCATGCCCGTCGTGAAGCATTCGTTCTTGCTGCAATCAACCGACGAGCTCACCTCCACCTTCCGCGAGGCATTCCATATCGCCACCACAGGACGCCCGGGACCCGTCCTCATCGACATCCCGTCAGATATCGCGGGGTCTGAGATGGTGTTCGAATACCCGGACGAGGTGAACATCCCCTCGTACAAGCCCACCTATCGTGGCAATGCCAAGCAGATCAGAGCCGCCTGCCGTCTCATCGAAGACGCGCGGCGCCCCTTGCTCTATGTGGGTGGCGGCTGCGTCATCTCCGATGCATCTGCCGAGGTCATCCGCTTGGCGAACATGATGCAGATCCCGGTGGTCACCACGCTCATGGGCAAGGGTGCCTACCCCATATCCGATCCGCTCAACCTAGGGCCGGTGGGGATGCATGGCGCGAAGTATTCGAATCTGGCCATGACCGAAGCGGACCTGATCATCGCCTGCGGTGCGCGCTTCTCCGATCGCGTGACGGGCAGGCCGGATAAGTTCGCGCCGAACGCGAAGGTGATCCATATCGACATCGACCCGGCTGAGATCGGCAAGATCCGCGAAGCGCAGGTCCCCATCGTGGGAGACTTGAAGGGCGTGCTGCAAGGGCTCATCTCCCAGTTGGAGAAGGATGGGGCGTCTCCGCGCACCGAAGCGTGGCTGGCTGAGATCAACCAATGGCGCGATCGCTATCCCATCTATCATGCCGGCCTCAAAGACGATGAGAGCCAGATCGTGCCAGAGCGCGTGATGATAGAGCTCTCGCGCCAGCTGGACCCCGATGCATCCATCGTGGTCACGGAGGTGGGCCAGCATCAGATGTGGGCGCATCAGTTCATCGACCGCGAACGCGTGCGCACGTTCCTCTCCAGCGGCGGACTTGGCACCATGGGCTTCGGCTTTCCTGCGGCTATCGGCGCTGCCATTGCGAATCCGGAGGCGCAGGTGGTCTGCATCGCGGGCGATGGCTCGTTCCAGATGAATTCGCAGGAGATGGCCACTGCAGCCATCAATGGCGTTCCCGTGAAGGTGCTCATCATGGATAACCGCTGCTTGGGAATGGTCCATCAGTGGCAGAAGCTGTTCTATAAGGAGCGCTATTCCGAGACGCTCTTGGAGCCCAACCCTGATTTCGTGAAGCTCGCGCAGGCCTACGCGTGGGAAGGAAGGCGCATCACTCGCCCTGAGGAGGTGGCGGATGCCATAGCGGAGATGCTCGCGAGCCCAAAGCCATACCTTTTGGATGTGGCCATCTCGCGCGATCAGAACGTCTATCCCATGGTGGCTCCGGGTTCTGCTCTGGATGATGTCATGGGCGCCATCGACGTTGCCGTGGGAGCTGTGCGCACGGACATGCCCGCTCCCTCTCAGGCCGCATCGCCCAAGAAGTCGCCATGCGCCACCATCGACGAGCAATTCGGCGGCCGTTGGGAGGCAGAGCCGGGAGATACGGCAGAGCGCTTGTCCTTGGAGGATTTCGAAGCCGAGAAGGGGGGCAGCAGATGAAGCATGTGCTCTCAGTGCTTGTCGAGAACAAGCCCGGTGTGCTCTCGCGCGTGACAGGCTTGGTCTCGCGGCGCGGATTCAACATAGAGTCGCTTTCCGTGGGGCCGGTGGAAGACCCCACCATGTCGCGCGTGACCGCGGTGGTGGATGCGGATGATGTGGCCTATGAGCAGATCACCAAGCAGCTGCATAAGCTGATCAGCGTCCACAAGATCACGGACCTCACCGATGATGGCGCCATCGAGCGCGAGCTCGTGCTCTTCAAGGTGAATGCGGCTCCTGAGAGGCGCAACGAGATCATCGAGATATCGAATATCTTCCGTGCGAAGATCGTGGATGTGGGACGCAATTCGCTCACCATCGAAGCGACGGGAGACGCCTCCAAGCTCAAAGGCCTCGAAGACCTCTTCCGGGCTTACGGCATCAAGGAGATCGTCCGTACGGGCAAGATCGCCATGTCGCGCAATGCGAAGGATTGAGAGCGTGGCCTCACGGGCATCGAAAACAATCAGGATGCGCGGTGCGCATGCCTGTCGCTAGGATAGAATCTGCAAGCTGAACGCAAGAGGAAAGGAAGTCGAACCATGGCAGTCACCATCTACTACGAAGAGGATGCGAATCCGCAGATCATCAAGGACAAGAAGATCGCGGTCATCGGATACGGGAGCCAGGGTCACGCCCATGCGCTGAACCTCATGGATTCCGGATGCGATGTGCGCGTTGGCTTGCGTGCCGGGTCCAAGTCCATCCAGACAGCCGAAGAGGCGGGGCTCAAAGTGGTGGACATGGCCACTGCTGCTGAGGAAGCGGATCTCATCATGATCCTGGTCCCTGATGAGCTGCAGCCAGAGGTGTATGAGGAGTATGTGGCTCCGCATCTGAAGGCAGGGGATACGCTGGCCTTCGCCCATGGCTTCAACATCCACTACGGCTACATCACCCCTCCTGAGGACGTGAACGTCATCATGTGCGCGCCGAAGGGCCCCGGCCACATCGTGCGCCGTCAGTACACCGAAGGCTCCGGCGTGCCGGATCTGATCTGCGTGCAGCAGGACGCCACGGGGGATGCGTGGGATATCGCGCTCTCTTACGCATGGGGCGTGGGTGGCACGCGCGCTGGCGTCATCAAGGCCACGTTCGCCCAGGAGACCGAAGAGGACCTCTTCGGCGAGCAGGCCGTGCTCTGCGGTGGTTTGGTGGAGCTCGTCAAGGCAGGCTTCGAGACGCTGGTGGATGCGGGCTATCCGCCTGAGCTGGCGTATTTCGAGTGCTATCACGAGATGAAGATGATCGTGGATCTGATGTATGAGAGCGGCATCCACTTCATGAACTACTCCATCTCCAACACGGCAGAGTATGGCGAATACTATGCAGGTCCCCAGGTCATCAACGAACAGTCGCGCGAGGCCATGAAGAAGATCTTGGCTCGCATCCAGGATGGCAGCTTCGCGAAGGAGTTCGTGGAGGATTGCAAGAATGGGCACAAGTGGCTCATCGAGCAGCGCGAGGCCATCAATGACCACGAGATAGAGAAGACCGGCGAGAAGATCCGCGGCATGTTCTCCTGGATCTCCTAAGGGATCCTCCCCTGAGATGCGGGTGGGGATGTTCTTCGCAGATGCGCATGGAATCCCATGCGCATCTGCTCTTGTTGGGGCGCGGCATCAAGAGCGGATGCGCTCATGCGGTGGGTATCCCGTCTTGATGCTCCTTCTCTATCGAGGCATGAAGAGCTTCAAGAGATCCATCTTCAAAGCATCGAAGGGTGGATCGCGGATGCCCATCTCCACCAGCGTGGATTTCTTCATGGTGGACTTGTAATGGGTGAATGCGTCGAATCCCACCTTGCCATGATAGGCGCCTATGCCAGAGTTCTGCACGCCGCCGAACCCCATCCGGTTGCTGCTGGCGTGGATGACCACATCATTGATGGTAGCGCCACCGCTTGGTACAGCATCCAACAGGCGCTTTTGGAAAGCACGGCTCTCTGAGAATATGTAGCATGCCAGAGGATGCTTGATAGAGCGCTGCACGGCCAGCGCATCCTCCAGGCGCTTCCAGGTGATGACGGGCAGCACCGGTCCGAATATCTCTCGGCTCATCAGCGGATCGTCGATGTCCACACCCGTGACGATGGTGGGCTCTATCTGGAGCGTCTCTTCGTTGCGTCCTCCGCCGAAGGCGATGCGCGTGCCGGGCGGCCGCTCATCTATGAGGCTGCATACCATGTCGAAATGCTTCTTGTTGATCATGTGCGGATAATCTGGACTGGCAAGGGGGTCGCTTCCGTAATAGCGCTGTATCCAGTGCGCCATCTCTGAAACGAAGGCATCCGCGACGTACTCATGCACGAGCGCGTAATCCGGGCCTACGCACGTCTGCCCTGCGTTGAGGCATTTGCCCCAAGCTATGCGCTGTCCCGCTCGACGGATGTTCGCATCCTTGTCGATGAAGACGGGGCTCTTGCCCCCGAGCTCTAACGTCACGCTGGTCAAGCTCTGCGCTGCATGGGCCATGATGAGCTTGCCCACGCGCGGGCTTCCCGTGAACATGATCTTGTCGAATTGCACTTCGAGCAGCCAATCATTCATGGCGTCTGACCCCTGCCAGCAGAAGACGAAGCGCGGGTCGAATACCTCTTCGCACATATGGCGTATGAAGGCAGAGGTGGCGGGGGACGTCTTGGAGGGCTTGATGGCAACGCAGTTGCCAGCTCCGATAGCGTCCACGAGCGGCACGAGCGTGAGCTGTAAGGGATAGTTCCATGGCGAGAGCACAGCGGCAACGCCGAAGGGATACGGATAGACGGTGGAGGTAGTGGGGAAATGCGCGAGGGATGTGGGCACGCGGCGGGGCTTTGCCCATTGCGGCAGCTTCTTCAGATAGAGCCTGAGCTCATCGTAGACCAAACCCAATTCGGTGGCGTATCCCTCGAAGGCCGATTTGCCCAGATCCTGGTGGAGCGCTTCGAGCGCTGCGTCCTCATGGCTGCGCAGATAGGCTTGGAGCTGCTTGAGCTGGGATATGCGGAATGGGACGGAGAGCGTCGCGCCCGTTTGGAAGAACTCCTCCATGTTGTTGATCTGATCCTGCACATCGGCTGCAGAGCAGGCCACGCCATAGCTTCGCTCATGTTCGGTCGAGGTATTCGCAGACGCTGATGTCGTATCCATGCCCATCCCTTTCCTGATCCCTTCCGCATCCATTCCTGAACCTACAAGCGTCGGATGATATTCCAGCCTGCCATGGTGATGCAGTTCGGGATCACCTTTCCGATGAGGCGAAGCGCCGCAGACTGAAGAGAGGCGCATGAGACTGCCAGGTGCGCCTTGTTGGCCGCAAGCGCTGCGCGCACCACGTGTGCGGGCGTTTGAGCGCCGAAGAGGTGATGCACATCATGGCCACCCTTGGACGCGCGCGCCACCTTTTCGAATCCGGTCTTCACCCATGTGGGGCAGAGCGCCGTGACGGTGATGCCCGTACCATGCAGCTCCCATCGCAGGGCGCGGGTATAGCGCAGGACGAAAGCCTTGGATGCGGCATAGACGTTCATATGCGGAAGCGGCACGAAAGCAGCCGCTGAGGCCACCTGGATGATGCGCGCGCCATCTTCCATGAAGGGAAGGCAGGTGTGCGTCATGTCCACCAAGCCGCGACAATTGAGGTCGATCATGGAATCCACCGCCTCATCGGAGATGGTCTGCCAGTCGCCGAACTTCCCGAACCCGGCTGCATTCACCAAGAAGGTGACCTTGACGGATGCATCATCTAAGAGCTTGCCGATGCGCGCGATATCGTCGCGCACGGTAAGATCTGCCGCCACGGGCCGAGCAGGCGTCGTGAGCTTTGCCGCCACCGCCTGTAGCGCCGATTCGTTGCGCGCTACGAGCCAAAGCTCATCGGCTGCTTGCATGGAATCTATCTGGATGGCGAACTCTTCGCCCAATCCTGACGAAGCGCCCGTGATGATAGCGACGCGCTTTGGAAGCGCAGAGGCCGTCTCTGTGTCGTGTGATCGCTTGCTGTCCATGAGCTCTCCTTCTCGTTACCGGATGTCAAGCCAGGCGCCCGACCTTCACATCGAGAGCAGCCAGCGCGTCAAGGTCCGCCTCCGCGCACCCTTTCGCGCGAGCGGCTTGCAGAGCATCGAATCCCCGCATGTCCATGGCCTCCGCTGCGGCGGCAGCATAATCTCGCTTATGCGCGTCATTGAGCGCTTTCCACGGGATGTTCGCAAACCAGCTTGCCACATCATTATCAAGGGGGATCTTGCCTTGCAAGAGCAGGGCGGCGATGACGGGATAGCCTGCATAGCCTTGCCAATAGGTCGCATTGTCATTGGAGCGATACGTGCCATCAGACCAGTCAACGCGGTAGGTCTTCGTGCCATCCGATGAGGTGACGTCAAGATGCTCTGGGGCAAGGTCGAATCGCTCATCGGCAAGGACGCTGTACGCCTCATAGATCTTCTCTAGCGGTGGTAGCTTCTCCATGATGCCTCCTCACGCGTTCGTCTTCTAGACCCTATCAGAGCGAACAGGCGCTCATGAGCGCAGCTGGCCTCATGCAAGCGAGCCGTTACGATGCGCATCCCGATAAAAAAGGATGCGCATGGAATTCGCATGCGCATCGAGGGAGTAACGTCGCATGAGCGCGCCGGTTGGGAGCTTCATTCCCCTCTGTAGTAGAGGACGGCGATCTGGGTGCGATTGGTGAGATCCTTCTTGGACAGGATGGACGAGATATGGTTGCGCACGGTTCCTTCTGACAAGAACAGCTCGCTTGCGATCTGACGGTTGTCTTGACCCTGTGCAACGAGTCGAGCGACAGCCCGTTCGCGTTCAGTGAGGTTTGAGAAGCAGTCTGTGCGCACGGGGTCTGCCTCTTTTGCGCCCACAGGGTCAGCGTGCGCGTCATGCGTGAGGGATAGGTAGCTTGCGCGCGCATCGTCAAACGAGTTGCGGTATCCTTCGCGCTCTTGGCGCTCGCGGATATCGCGAATGGCCAGCAATGCCGCAGCGATGCAAAGCGCTATCACTGCGATGAGAGCATGCGAGGGGAGCGCGAACGGATAGGCAGGGGTCGTTGTGCTTGCTGCCATCGCTGCAAGGGGCCACGCCCAAGAGGTGCGTGCAGCCCATGTTCGCTCGTGCAAAGCCAGATACGCAGCCACGGGCAAGTAGCTTGCCACGTCTCCCATAAAGAGCGCGCATCCGTAGAAGGCGATCTGCGATGCGATGCGCACGGGTGCGTTCGCGAAGTTGCAGATGCTGATGAGCGTGAAGGCTGCAAGGCATCCGACGATGGCAAGGTCGCCCGCATGCGCAACGACCAGGCAGACGGTGCAGATCAGCATCAAGGCTATCTCATCCATGAAGTCATCCATGCCCATCATTCTATGCGAAGGAGTTCCTGTTCCTTTGCGAAGAGGGAAGGCGATGAGATGATCGGTTCAATGAAATGCCTGCTCTCGCTTGCATTCTTCAAGAAATGACAAATGTCATCTTTCAGAAAGGGGCATGATGCCGCATGATTCTTGGATCATCAGCTATGCCGATCCGTGAAGGAGCATCGCGTGGATACCGTTGTGAGCGTACAGGATCTGGTCAAGCGCTACGGGAGCACCGTCGCTTTGGACCACTTCAATCTGGAGATAGGGAAGGGAGAGGTCTTCGGGCTTCTGGGGCCGAATGGCTCTGGCAAGACCACTGCCATCAATTGCATCTTGCAGCTGCTCACCTATGACAAAGGCGAGATCAGCCTCTTCGGGCGACCCATGACACAGGTAAGCTATGACCTCAAAGCGCGCATCGGCGTGGTACCCCAGAACGTCGCTGTTTTCGAAGAGCTGAACGTGCAACAGAACATCGATTACTTCTGCAGCTTGTACGTGAGGGACGCAGCCAAGCGCAAGCGCCTCGTCCAAGAAGCGATCGCGTTCGTAGGCCTTGAGGATCATGTGCGCATGCGTCCGAAGAAGCTCTCAGGTGGTTTGCTCAGGCGCCTCAATATCGCGTGCGGCATCGCGCACAAGCCCGAGCTGATCTTCCTTGATGAGCCTACGGTGGCGGTCGATCCGCAGAGCCGTGCAGCCATCCTCGATGGCATCGAGCAGATGAACGCAGCAGGATCCACGATCGTCTACACCAGCCATTATATGGAAGAGGTGGAAGAGATCTGCACGCGCATCATGATCATGGATAAGGGGCATACGCTGGCGATCGGCACGAACGAAGAATTGAAGGCGCTCGTGGCGGCAGGCGAGAAGATCGTCATCGAAGCGCACGTGAGCGAGGCTGCGCTCATCCGCCTTCGCGCGCTTCCGCATGCATTGCGCGTGGAATACGGCAACGGACGTTTGGAAGTGGTCTGTGAGAATGCTGAGCACAACGTGGCAGACGTGCTGGATACGCTTGCCCAGGCGCGCATCAAGCCTGGGCGCATCTGGGCAGAGCCGCCCACGCTCAACGATGTCTTCCTTGAGATCACCGGCCGCGAGCTGCGCGATTAGGGGTGCATCATGCAGGCGAGCTTCAAATACTCATTGCTCCAGATGATCCGCGTGCCTGGGGTGCTCATCTGGACATTGGTCTTCCCGTTGGTGTTGGGGTCGCTCTTCGTGCTCATGTTGGGATCTTTGGACGACCATGCTGAGGAGGCTCAGGTGAATGTGGTGGTCGTGGGGGATGAACGAGCGGCTGGTGCAGATGACAGCTTCTTCAGCGAAGAGGCATTCAACGAAGGTGCATTCGATGAAGAGGCGCTTGGAACACGGGCGTTCGCAACCTTCATAGATGCGTTGGGAAAGGGAGATGACGCGCTCTTCCATATCGCATATGCAGCATCTCCTGAAGAGGCGGCAGACATGGTGCGTGCAAGCTTAGGCACGGATAGCGAATACGCCGGGTACGTCTTCTATGAGGGAGGTGAGGTGCACACGGTCTTGGCGAAAGCCACTACGCCAACGGAAGCGTATGAGATCGAGCCCTCCATCCTGATGATGGTGATGGATCGCTATGTAGCGGAAGAGGCTCTGTTCAAGGACCTTCTTCAAAAGGATCCTGCTGCGCTTGCCGACTCTTCTCTCATGGCATCATCGATGGCTCCCATCAACGCCACCATCCAAGCAAGCGTCACGGAGAGCCAACCGCATGAATCGTGGCGCTACTACTTCGCGCTTCTCGGCATGGCGGCATTCTTCGGAGCCAATCTGGGACTCGTCGGGTTCCAGCAGATTCGCGCGAATGCGTCTGCTTTGGCCGCCCGGCGCAGCTTGGGCACGCTCGGCCATGGCAAGACCGCGCTGGTCACGCTCCTTGCCAGCTGGCTCCTTGCTTTCCTGAGCCTGATCATCCTCCTTGGTTACATCATGGTGGTGGGCGGCGTTGATTTCGGAGAGCACACGGGGATATGCATCCTCATCTGCTTGGCAGCGTCGCTGTGCGCTACCGCTTTGGGATGCGCGCTCTCTGCTATCTCCAAGATCCCCGATCAGGCGAAGGGTGGCATCTTGTCTGGGCTCGTGTGCTTAGCTTCCGTCTTCGCGGGGCTCTACGGCCAGCCTACCATGGATTTCGCTGATGCGGTGTCTCAGAGCGCTCCTTGGGCAGACGCCATCAACCCCGTTGTGCAGGTCTGCCAGGCGTTCTATGCCACCATGTACTACGACACGTATGCGCAGGCATATGCGCATGCGGGCATCTTGCTGGTCATGGCGCTCATCTTCTTCATCCTGTCAGCGCGCTCTTTGAGGAGGCAACGCTATGCAAGTCTTTAAGTGCGCCTTGCGCATCTTGCGCGCATCGTTCATCTTCCCTTTGATCTATGTCGTGGGTCTGAGCTTCCTCAGCGTGCTGATCGCATCTTCCGTGACGCCTGTGACCGACGCGCACCAGGGTGAGTTCCAGCGCGCAGAGTATGCGTATGCGATCATCGATCGGGACGGGAGCACGCTCTCGTCCTCCTTCGCTGATGCGCTGGCCGTTGGCGGTCAAGAGGTCTTCGTGGCAGATGAGCGCGTATCCATCCAAGATGCGATAGCGAAAGGGCAGGTGGACCAACTGCTCATCATCCCCGCAGGGTATGAGGAGCGCTTCTTGGCGGCACAGAGCGCAGATGAGGTCCCGGAGATAGAGGCAGTGGTCAGCTATTCGTCGCTTGCGGGTGCCTATGTGGATGAGGTGGTCGGCGAATACGCATCGCTGCTCTATGCGCTCAAGGCCACGGAAGGAAGCGGGGATGTGCAAGCGTTCGTTGATGATGCGCTCGCATTCGCGGCGAAGCAAGCCCAAGGTACGGTGTTGGAAGGGGAGATGGGCTACAGCGCGCTCGATCAGCTGATCCTCTATCTGACATGGGGCATGTACCCGCTCTTCACAGGCATCACGGTGTGCATCGGCGTGCTGCTCTATCGGATCGGGCGCGCGGATGTGCGCAAGCGGAATCTGACCTCACCGCTTCCCCTCCGCTCGCTGAATGCGCAATCGGTGCTCAGCTGCGTTGTCGTTGCATGCGCATCTGCGGCGTGGGTGCTGGTGTTGGGGCTGATCGCGTTCCCTGAAGGTGCCGCCGAGCTGGGAGCAGCAGGTGTGGGCGCATGCGCGCTGGTCGTGATGGTCTTCTCGCTGATCCCTACTTCCATAGGGTTCTTGCTGGGCATGCTGGGCGCGAATACGGGCGTGGTGAACTCTGTGGGCAACATCGCAGGCCTTGCCATATCCTTCTTCGGAGGGGCATGGTTCTCGGTCAGCTTGATGGCGCCCATTGTGCGCGACCTAGCCCACTGGCTGCCTGGGCTGTGGTATACGCAAGCATGTACGGCTATCGCGGATGCGAGCAGAGGGACAGCAGGTGCGGATCTTGGCAGCGTGGGCACATCCCTTGGCGTGATGGCCCTCTTCGCAGCGGCGTTCTTCTGTGCAGGCATGGTCGCCAGCAAGCGGCGCGCGCAGACTTCAGATGCAGGGGGAAACCGGGCTGCGGAGGCTGTGAGGGCATAGGAATCCGCGTGCCTCGCCGCTTCGCGCTCTTCCTGCATGGTTGACCGTAGCGCAGCGCTTGAGCGCTGCCCCCTGAAAGAGATAGATATGAACAAGGCAGAACTAAAGTTCTGCACTACGGTTCTGCGCTGCGGTTCTGCGCTGCGGACAGTTTGTCAAGCCGAGCTCTTCGCGCTCATGCGCTTCCATCTCCGAAGTGGAGCTCTCGTTCGTATCCGGTGAGGCGCTTGCGCGCCTGTTCGCGCAGGTTGTTCATCCCTGAGAGGAACTGCCGATACATCACGAGCGTGAGATAGCGCCCACGTTCGGTGAGCAAGATCTCGTCTGCGCTGTTCACAGAGAATGCGCCGTTCGCGGCTAAGAATGCCATCTCCATGGGAAGGCCTTGCTCCACGCTCATGCCGAATTCGCGGCGGAAGCGATCCTTATCCAGGCGCAGCCGATAGAGATCCAAAAGGAAGCGATAGCGCATGAGGTCGCGCTTCGCCATGACCGTCTTCTCCTTGACCGACATGCGCCCGCCTTCGATCATGGCATCGTATTTCGGGATGCTGAATTCGTTCACATAGAGCGCGCCGTTCAGGTGCGTGATGGAGCCGCTGCCGATGGCGGGGTATTCGTTGTAGGAGGTCTGATATTCGTTGATGCGCACGGCATGGTCTTGCGTGCCGTCTGCGCCCAGCCGATTGAACGTCCAGACCGTCTCGCGTTCGAACAGCGGTGCATCTCCTCCTGCCAGCACTCCATCCAAGATGCGGTAGAAGCGCCATTCGCGTCCGTAGTCCATGCTTCCCAGCGTGGAGGTCATCTTCTTCATGGTGGCGTTGGACACGTAGAGCGGCGAGAACGTGGTCTGCCGCGCGCCGCAGGTGGCGATGCGCTCCAGGTCGTTGAAGAGGATCTCCTCGGTCTGGGACGGGAAGTTGAAGATCATGTCCACGTTGAGCGAATCGAAATAAGGGACAGCCTCGCCGATGCGCTCGAAGATCTCTTGTCCGCTGCCGTATTTCTCGTAGCGGTCCATCTGGCGCAAAAGGTCATCGTCGAAGCTCTGCACGCCGACCGAGAGACGTTGGATGCGCCCGGTCATCTTCTCCAGGTATGAGGGGATGAGGTGGTTGGGGTTCGTCTCCACCCCCACCTCTTCGATGGAGAACGCATCGCGCGCAAGGTCGATGGTCTCGCACAGCTCATCGATCATGACAGTGGGCGTGCCGCCGCCGAAGTACAGGCTCTCGAAGTCATAGCCCAGATCTGCCAGCATCATCATCTCAGCGCGCAGGTTCTTGAAGTAGGGGCGCGCTATCTCTTCGCGGAACGGATAGCGGTTGAAGCTGCAATAGGGGCAGAGTCGCTCGCAGAAGGGGACATGCAGATAGAGCATGTAACGCTCACCGGGCGTAGGTCCGGGCAGGTGCGTCTCAGAGGTGGGATGAGAGAGGAGCGAGCGGCGGATCATGGGCTTCAACAGCCTTGTCAGGAATCGTTCTGCGAGCATCTTTGCTGGTCTGCTTTCCTTGCACGTGCGTAAGTTGTCTGATGATTCACGATACAATAGCAAAAGCCAAGACGAACCGAACATAAGGAGCGCACATCTCATGGCACGTGTCTACAACTTTTCGGCCGGTCCCGCCATCCTCCCCGAGGAGGTGTTGCGCGAAGCCCAAGCAGGCATGCTGGACTACAACGGATGTGGCATGTCCGTCATGGAGATGAGCCATCGCTCGAAGGCCTTCGCGGAGATCATAGAGACGGCTGAGGCGGACATCCGCGACCTCATGGCCATTCCGGAGAACTACCACGTGCTCTTCCTCCAGGGTGGCGCCACGCAGCAGTTCGCGGCCATCCCCATGAACCTCATGCAGAACAAGAAGGCTGACTACATCGTCAGCGGTTCGTGGTCGAAGAAGGCGGCGAAGGAGGCCAAGCTCTACGGGGATGTGCGCATCGTGGCTTCATCGGAGGATGAGAACTTCTCCTACGTGCCGGATGTGGATGGCCTCACATTCCGCTCAGATGCGGATTACGCCTACATCTGCCAGAATGAGACCATCTACGGCACGCGCTATGTGAAGCTGCCGGATACGGGTGACGTGCCGCTCGTGTCCGATGTGTCCTCCATGTTCCTCTCTGAGCCCGTGAATGTTGCTGACTACGGCATCATCTATGGCGGCGTGCAGAAGAACGTCGGGCCGGCAGGCGTGGTCATCGTGATCGTGCGCGAGGATTTGGTGCGCGAAGACGTGATACCCACAACGCCCACCATCATGCGCTACCTGACGCAAGTGGACGCGAAGAGCCTCTCGAATACGCCTCCCTGCTGGGGCATCTATATCTGCGGCTTGGTCTTCAAGTGGCTCAAGGGCCTGGGTGGGCTTGAGGTCATGAAGCAGATGAACGAGGAGAAGGCAGCGCTGCTCTACGATTTCTTAGACTCTTCCAAGCTGTTCCGGGGCACGGCGCGCAAGGATTGCCGCTCTCTCATGAACGTCCCGTTCGTCACCGGGGACGCAGACCTAGACGCGAAGTTCATCGCGGAATGCAAGAACCACAACATCGAGTCCATCAAGGGCCATCGCAGCGTGGGGGGCATGCGCGCCAGCATCTACAACGCTATGCCGAAGGCTGGCGTGGAGGCGCTCGTCAGCTTCATGGCGCAATTCGAGAAGGAGAACTCGTAGCATGGATGCCAAGGTACTGGTCACTGAGAAGATCGCAGATGAGGGGTTGGATGCCCTCAAGGAGCGCGGCTATGAGGTCATAGAGCTCTTAGACGCGCAGCCGGAAGAGATCAAGGACGCCATCAAGGACGCGGATGCGCTCATCGTGCGCTCCGCTACGCGCGTGACGCCGGATCTGTTGGATGCGGCGAAGGATCTGAAGGTCATCGGGCGCGCGGGCGTGACCGTTGACAACATCGACATCGAAGCGGCCAACGAGCGCGGCATCATCGTCTGCAATGCGCCCACCTCCAACATCATCTCAGCTGCAGAGCACACCATGGCGCTCTTGCTGGCAGCAGCGCGCAACATCTGCCCGGCGAACGCATCGGTGCACTCCGGTTCCTGGGCGCGCCATCGCTTCATGGGCCGCGAGCTGTTCAACAAGACGCTCGCCATCTTCGGGTTGGGTCGCATCGGTAGCCTGGTGGCTGAGCGCGCCCGCGCCTTCGGCATGGACCTCATCGCCTATGACCCATACTGCTCGCCGGAGCGGGCCGAACAGCTGGATGTCACGCTCATGGATTCCGTCCAGGACATCTTGCCGTTGGCGGACTTCATCACCGTGCATCTGCCGCTTACCCAAGATACCTACGGCATGTTCGGCGCGGCTGAATACGCCGCCATGAAGAATGGCGTCATCCTCATCAACCCGGCGCGCGGTGGCATCTTCGAAGTGGATTCCCTGGCGGATTTCGTGGCAGCGGGCAAGATCGCTGCAGTGGGGATCGACGTCTTCGAAGAGGAGCCCTGTACGGATAGCCCCCTGCATTGCTTCGAGAACGCCATCCTGACGCCGCACATCAGCGCAGTCACCAAGGAGGCGCAGGTGCGCGCGGGCGTCGAGATCGCGGAATACATCTGGGCGGCCTTGGAAGGCTCCATCGTGCCCACGGCCATCACCCCTTCGGGCATCCCGCCTGAGGTCATGGATGCCGTGCGTCCCTATGTTCCTGCAGCGAAGATCGCTGGGCGCATGGTCTCAAGTTTGGTGGGCATCCCTGAGCAGGTGACCGTCACGCTGGAGGGCGCTATATCGGACGCGGACCCAGCGGCCATCGTGGCAGGAGTTGTGAACGGCATCCTGAAGTACAAGGAGATCGGCGCCGTATCCTTGGATAACGCGCGCCTCATGGCCGCACGTCACGGCATGGATATCCGCGCTCAAGCGGATAGGGAAGCCCAAGGCTATGAATCAGCCATCAGGGTGAAGGCAGACGAGGTGGAGGTCGCCTTCACGCTCTATGGGCTGGATCAGCATCCACGCCTCATCTCGTTCAATGGCTACCACACAGACATAGAGCCAGCACCGTCTGCGCTCGTGTTCGAATACGTGGACTCCCCAGGGCGCATCGGCATCATCGGGACCATCCTCGGCGAGGCTGGCGTGAACATCACCACCATGCAGATCGGCACGAAGCCCGAAGAGCAGTGCGCGCTCGTGTACATGAACGTGGAGGGGGATGTCACGGCTGAGGTGACCGAAAAGCTCGAAAGCGCCATGGAATACAAGAATATCTGGCAGCTTTCCATCTGATCTGGCGCGGATAGGTGTATAACGGGGAGCTTGGAGAAGGTCTTCTCAGAGCGAAAGGACGTACGCGATGACGCGCAAGATCGACATCTTCGACACTACCCTGCGCGACGGGGAGCAGTCCCCCGGCGCTTCCATGAACACCGAAGAGAAGCTGGTCATCGCGCGCGAGATGCTGCGTCTGAACGTGGATGTGATCGAAGCGGGATTCCCCATCTCCAGCCCAGGTGATTTCGAAAGCGTGCGCAAGATCTCCGAATTGGTGGGCTATGACGCGGTGGTCTGCGCGCTCACGCGCGCTATCGAGAAGGACATCGTCGTGGCGGCTGACGCGCTCCAGTTCGCGAAGCGCCCGCGCATCCATACCGGCATCGGCGTCTCTGAGAGCCACATGAGAGACAAGCTCCGCTTGACCCCTGATGAGACGGTCAAGCGCGCCGTGGAAGCTGTGCAATGCGCCAAGCGCTATGTGGATGATGTCCAGTTCTATGCTGAGGATGCAGGCCGGTCTGATTACGACTTCCTCGTGCGCGTGATCCAGGCTGTCGTGGATGCCGGCGCTACGGTGGTGAACATCCCGGACACCACGGGCTATTCGCTGCCTGACGAATTCGGTCGCCGCATCCAGTACCTGGTGGACAACGTCTCCGGCATCGATGACGTCACCATCGCCGTGCATTGCCACAATGACCTCGGGATGGCTACGGCGCTTGCCATGGCTGGCGTGGCTCATGGGGCGCGCCAGATAGAGTGCACCATCAATGGCTTGGGTGAGCGTGCAGGCAACACGGCCATGGAGGAAGTGGTCATGGCCATCAAGATGCATGGGGAAGAGCTGGATGCGCACACAGACATCAACACGCGCGAATTCGTGAAGGCATCTCGCCTCGTGTCCTCCATCACGGGCATGAACGTGCAGGCGAACAAGGCCATCGTGGGCGCGAACGCCTTCGCGCATTCATCGGGCATCCATCAGGATGGCGTGCTCAAGAAGCGCGACACCTACGAGATCATCGACCCGGCCGATGTGGGTGCTGGCGCCAGCCAGATCGTGCTGACGGCGCGCAGCGGGCATGCGGCGCTGAAGCACAGGCTGGAAGAGCTGGGCTACGAATTCGAATCTGACAAGCTTGATGAGCTCTACGAGGCCTTCCTGAATCTGGCTGACAAGAAGAAAGAGGTCTACGACGAAGACCTTGAGAGCCTGGTCAACGAGCGCGACCGCCAAGCTGATGCGCTCTATGGGTTGGAGAGCGTCCAGATCAGCTGCGGGTTCCCCTTGAAGCCCACGGCAACGCTGACGGTGCGCAACCCCGAAGGGGAGCTCGTCACCGTCTGCGCATGGGGTACGGGCCCGGTGGATGCGGTCTACAAGGCCGTGAACCAGGTCATCGGCACGGAGAACGATCTTCTGGAATACTCCGTCCAGTCCGTGACGCGCGGCATCGATGCGCTCGGTGAGGTGACGGTGCGCGTGAAAGCGGCCAGCGGCGAGATCTACACGGGCCGCGGCGCTGATGGCGACATCATCGTGTCATCCACTAAGGCCTACCTGAACGCCTTGAACCGCCTCTTGTCCGACAAGCGGTAGGCGCGCTCACTCCAGATCATCCAATACCGCTTCCTCCCCTGCATCCAAGAACTTCTTGCGGGTGACGAAATTCCAGACCATGACGATGAAGGTGGCTACGAGCTTCGTGATCAGATAGCTCACGCCGCCGATCCCCGTGCCCAGCCACATGATGAGGTCGTTGATCCCCAATCCTATGACGGAGAGCACGACGAAGATGATGAATTCGCGCGTTCGGGACATGCCCTCCTTATGGCGGAAGACATAGCGCATGGATGCCAGGTAGTTGAAGATGACGGACACCGTGAATGAGAGCGTGGCGCTTATCAGGTAGTTCATGTGCAAGAGCTCGGTGAGGATCACCATCAACCCGTAATCGATGATGAAGGCGATGACGCCGACCACACCGAACTTCATGAGCTGAGCTATGAGCTTCTTCAAATCCGCATCCTCTTCCCCTGAAAGCTTCGCTTTTGCCACCCCCTCAGAGCCGCAGGCACCGAGAGAGCTTTGCGCACATCCGCATGGTATGGTAATATCTCATTCGTTATGTAATCAACTGAACTTTTCGCGCTTCCGGAGAAAAGTGGGCCACCTGACCCGCTTTTTTTATTGCGCTTGGTCGGATGTGCGGAAGGGAAGAGGGAAGGGGATATGCTCTCAGCCAAGGAACAGAGCCTCTTGGATGCGCTCGCGCCCGAAGCTTGTGCGCGCGGAGTGAGCATCGTGACCATAGAGATCGTCGGCGCCAGCCGCTCTCCGGTCATCCGCATCTACATAGACACCGATGGCGGCGTCACCTTCAACGAGCTGACCGAAGCCCAGGATTGGATGGGGAAGATGCTCGATGAGATCGATCCGTTTCCGGGTGCCTATGTCTTGGAGGTCTCTTCTCCCGGCATCGACCGACCGCTGCGCACGCCTGAGCATTTCCAGGCGGCCATCGGGCAGAAGGCGAAGATCAAGGCTGTCCGTTCCCTTGAGGGGCGCAAGCATTTCAAGGGCACCATCGCAGACGCTTCGCCGGATGTGGTCGTCATCGAAGCGGATGGGGAGCGATTCACCTTAGCGTATGAGGACATATCGAAAGCGAACATCATAGGGACCATAGAGTTCTAGCGAAGGGAGCTTGCAGGAAGATGGCAGACGAAGAGTATTCTCTGATAGAAGCGCTCCAGATGCTGGCGCATGAGCGCAAGATCGATGAGTTCTACATCATCGAGCGCTTGGAGGAGTCGCTGGCGCGCAGCTATGAGCGCATCTTGGATCTGGATCATGACGCGCGCGTCACCATCGATCGCCAGACGGGCAAGATCTACGTCTATGAGCTGGTGCCGGTGGGTGAGCCTGAGGTGAGCACTGACCCAGAGACGGGCGAAGAGGTCTACACCTATTCCGAATTCGAAGAGCGCGACGTCACACCGGCCGACATCAGCCGCATCGCTGCGCAGAATGCGAAGAGCGTGATCTCCTCCATCGTGCGCGATGCTGCACGGCGCTCCATCTACGAGGAGTTCTCCGATCGCGTGGGGGATCTCATCACGGGCACCGTGCTCCAGGGCACGCAGGATTTCACCATCATCAAGATACGGGATGGCGTGGAGGCGGAGCTTCCTCACTATGATGTGAAGCGCAACCCGGCTGAGCGCAATGAGCGCCCCGCCAACGAGCACTATCGCCACAATCAGCGCCTGAAGGTGCTCATCATAGACGTGCGCGACCCTTCAAGCGAACAGACGCGCGCTCGCGGCGAGCAGTCGCGTCCTCCCATCATCGTCTCGCGCACGCATCCGGATCTCATCCGGCGCCTGTTCGAGATCGAGGTGCCTGAGATCTATGACGGCATCGTGGAGATCAAGTCCATCGCGCGCGAGCCAGGGGCGCGCTCGAAGGTGGCCGTGGCCTCCCGTGAGCCGAACCTGGATCCGGTGGGCGCGTGCGTGGGGCCGAAGGGCTCGCGCGTGCGCATGGTGGTCGAAGAGCTGCGCAACGAGCGCGTGGATGTCATCCAGTGGAGCGATGACCCGGCAACCTATGTGGCCAATGCGCTCTCGCCCGCGCATGTCTCCCATGTCACCATCGACCCCGAGAACAACTACGCCACCGTCATCGTACCTGACGATCAGCTTTCGCTCGCCATCGGCAAGGAGGGGCAGAACGCTCGCTTGGCAGCGCGGTTGACCGGTTGGCACATCGACATCAAATCAGATAGCTTCCAGGGCAAGCCTCTGGTGGCCGAGGAGACCCTGATCGACGATCAGGAGGCTGATGATGATTTCTGCGCGTATGTGAGCGAAGATGGCACGCGCTGCCGCAATCATGCGCGCGAAGGTTCCCGCTATTGCGGCATCCATGCCGCTCAGGAAGCGGAGTAGCGCAAGGAGGGCAGGTGGGCGTGGTGATGCGACAGCGTACATGCATCGGATGTGGCAAGGTCTCATCCAAGCAGCGGATGTTTCGCGTTGCCCGCACGCCTCAAGGAGATGCGGCCTTCGACGAGACGGGCAGAGGGACGGGACGCGGAGCGTATGTATGCTCTGTCGCGTGCTTTGCCGAAGCTCGCAAGAAGGGACGCTTCGCTTCAGCGCTGAGATGCAAGGTGAGCCCTGAGGCTTACGTGAGGATCGAAGAGGGATTGAAGAGAGCTATCAGCACTGAAGCTGACGGATGCGAGGGATGACACATGCCAGGAATGCGAGTTCATGAGCTAGCGAAGGAATACGGGCTGTCCAGCAAGGAGATGCTCACGCGCCTGCGCGACAACGGGATCGCGGCGAAGTCGCACGCAAGCATCCTCTCCGATGAGGATATCGCGAAGATCCGCGCCACCTTCGAGCCCGAGGTGCTCCAGCGCTCGGGGGATTTGAACACCGAAGAGCGCGCTGCGCTTGCAGAGGAGCAGAAGAAGGAAGAGGCCAAGAAGGCGCAAGAGGAAGCTGAGCGCAAGGCGGCCGTGGAGAAGGAGCTGGCTGAGCGCAAGGCGGCCAAGGAGGCACGCGGAGATGCGCCGGAGAGCGCATCCGGGTCCAAGAAGGAGCGCGCTGTCAAGAAGATAGAGACGAAGGCAGCGTCTGCGTACGAGAGCTTGGCTTCTCAGATAGAGAACGAGAAGAAGCGCGTGGAGCGCGAAAAGGCAGAGGCTGCGGCACGGGCGCAGGCAGAGAAGCGCGCTCGCGAGGTTGCCAAGAAGCAGGCCGTGGAGGAAGCGCTGCGCAACAAGGGGCGCAAGAGCGCTGCCAAGCCGCAGGCTGCAGAGCATGCTGAGCATGAGGTGAAGGCGGCACCGGCCACCACGGGCGGCTCTACGAAATACAGCTCGCTCCTCTCCCAGATAGAATCCGAGCAGGCCCGCATGCAGGCTCAAACGGAGACGAAGCGCCAGGCTGGCGCGGGTGGCAAGGGCAAGAAGGGCAAGCGCGGCAAGTCGCAGTCCGTGCCAGAGCTGGAGCTTCAGGGGAACCAGGCCGAAGACAGGTATTCGCAGATGGCCGTGCAGGCTGAGCAGCTGCAGCGTGACAAGGTGCTGGCCGAGGCGCGTGCTGCTGTGGCCGCGGCTGCGGGCAGCAGCGAAGGCGAAGGACGCCGCAAGAAGCGCAAGCAGAAGCGCGAAGCCGAGGCTCGCGAGCGTGCCGAGGCGCAAGCCATCGAGCGTGGCATCGATCCTACGCTCGTGCTGGATGATTCGGTCGTAGAGGTGCCGCAGAGCGCCACGGTGGGCAAGCTGGCCGAGCTTCTGGGCGTGCAGCCCAATGACATCATCAAGCGCCTGTTCATGCTGGGACAGGTGCTCACCGTCACGCAATCCATGTCCGATGACCTCATAGAGATCGTGGCTGACGACATGGGTCGCAAGGTGCGCGTCGTGTCTCCCGAAGAGGAATACGTCGTCGTCTACAACGATACCGAAGAGGATCTGAAGCCGCGTCCGCCTGTCGTCACCGTCATGGGGCACGTCGACCATGGCAAGACGTCCCTTCTGGATGCCATTCGCGACACGGGCGTGGTGGATAGCGAGGCTGGCGGCATCACCCAGCACATCGGTGCATCAGTGGTGGACATCAACGGGCGTCAGATCACCTTCATCGACACGCCAGGGCATGAGGCCTTCACGGCCATGCGCGCCCGCGGTGCGCAGGTGACCGACGTCATCGTGTTGGTGGTGGCGGCCGATGACGGCGTCATGCCGCAGACCATCGAGGCTATCAACCATGCGAAGGCCGCCAACGTCCCCATCGTCGTGGCCGTGAACAAGATAGATAAAGATGGCGCCAATCCCGACCGCGTTCGCCAAGAGCTCACCGAATACGAGGTGATCCCTGAGGAGTGGGGCGGCTCCAACATGTTCGTCAACGTCTCAGCGAAGAAGGGGCTGCACATCGACGAGCTGCTGGAGACCATCATCTTGCAGGCAGACGTCTTAGAGCTGAAGGCCAATCCGGACGCGCTGGCATCGGGCTTCGTGATCGAGGCGAATCTGGACAAGGGCAGAGGTCCGGTGGCTACGGTCCTCGTGCAGCGCGGCACGCTGCATCCAGGAGATGCCGTCGTGGCGGGCACGTCCTACGGGCATGTGCGCGCTTTGGTGGATCCGCATGGCAACCATGTGGATGAGGCGCTGCCCTCTGACCCTGTTGAGATCCTAGGCCTCTCCTCCGTCCCTGTGGCGGGAGATGAGTTCCGCGTCTTCGAAGATGAGCGCGATGCGCGCAAGCTGGCAGAGGAGCGTGCGCTGCGCGAGAGGTTGGCAGAGCAGAGCCAGACCGCTCACATGAGCTTGGATGACTTGTTCAACCGCATCGAAGAGGGCAAGCAGACCGATCTCAATCTGATCATCAAGGCGGACGTGCAAGGCTCCATCGAGGCGCTTCGCGATGCCTTCGAGAAGATGGATCAGTCAGAGGTGCGCATCAACATCGTGCATTCTGCCGTCGGCGGCATCACGGAGACGGATGTCACCTTGGCAGCGGCATCCGATGCCATCATCATCGGCTTCAACGTGCGTCCCACGGGCAAGTCGCGCCAGCAGGCGGAGAAAGAGAAGGTGGACATCCGCCTGTACCGCGTCATCTATCAAGCCATCGAGGATATCAACGCCGCTCGCGTGGGCCTCTTGTCCCCGGATATCGTGGAAGAGGATACGGGCATCGCAGAGGTGCGCGAGACCTTCAAGGTGCCGAAGGTGGGCACCATTGCCGGCTGCTATGTGGTGGAGGGCGAGATCAACCGCGACGACCAGGTGCGCGTCGTTCGCGACGGCACGGTCATCTACGAAGGTGAGATCGCATCGCTGCGCCGCTTCAAGGATGACGTCAAGAGCGTGGCTCATGGCTACGAATGTGGCATTGGGATAACAGGTTTCCAGGATATCAAGGTGGGGGACACCATCGAAGGGTACACTGTGAAGGAAGTCGAGCGCACAGAATAGCTCGCTCCTACCTTCGAAGGAGGTCTTCGCCATGAAAGAGGGAAACCGCAAAGTGGACGAGCAGGCGCGCGAGGTCATCTCGAACATCCTCTTGTTCGATGTGTCCGACCCGCGCCTTGAGATGGTCACGGTCACCGGGTGCAAGGTGAGCTATGACCGCGCCTACTGTGATATCTACTTCACGTGCCAGCCAGATCGCTATCCCGAGGTGCAGGCTGCGCTCGCATCGGCGCGCGGGCATATCCGCTCGCTCATGGCGAAGAAGCTGGACTGGAAGCAGGCACCGGAGCTTCGCTTCCATGTGGACGAGACCGTGGATGCTGCTGAGAAGCTGGGTCGCTACATCAACGCCGAGAAAGAGCGTCAGGCCACCTTCGAAGCCGCTGCTGATGACGGAGAAGAATTCTAGGTCATGGATGTGTTGGGCGTGCGGCAGGCCTCTTATGCTCAGATAGCGCAGGCCTGCCAAGACCATGACAGCTTCACCGTCTGCGGTCATGTGAACCCTGACGGTGACTGCATCGGATCGGTATTGGGCATGGCTCATCTGTTGCGCCTTTTGGGCAAGGAGGTGCAGCCTGTAGCGGCCTTGACGGCACCTTTAGACGCCTCTTTGGCCAGCATCCCTGGTGCTGAAGGCATCATCTCAGTCGAGGATGCTCACAGCACGCCTGTCTTCATCACCGTGGATGCAACCGCTGATGAGCGTCTGGGCCAAGCGGCGGCAGCGCTTCGGGCTTCTGCGTCGTTCACGATCGTCATAGATCATCATGAGGTGGCTTCTTGCGATGCTGATCTTTGTCGCATAGAGCCTGACGCCGCATCCACCACGTGCTTGGTGTGGGAGCTGGCATGCGTTGCGGGCGTGCCGCTCACCCCAGAGCTGGCCGGCGCATGCTATGCGGGGCTCATGACCGATACCGGTCGCTTCCAATATCAGAATACCGACGCGCGCGCTTTCGCCTTGGCTTCCCAGATGGCCGCAACGGGCATCGACGTCTCAGAGATATCGCGCGCTTTCTTCCAGAACAAGAGCGTGGCGGCAGTGCGCATCGAGGCGCTTTGTGCCAAGCGCATGGAGCTGCTCTGTGGCGGCCGCATCGCCTTCAGCTGGATCGAGGAAGCGGACTTGGAGCGCTTGGGTGCCACGCGCGACGATTGCGAAGGCGTCATCGATGTGCTCCGCTCCATCGGATGTGTGAGCGTCGCGTGCGTTCTCAAGGACCTGGGCACATGCATCCGCGGCAGCCTTCGCTCTAAAGATGGCACGGATGTAGCGGCTCTGGCTGGGCAGTTCGGTGGCGGTGGACACAAAGCTGCTGCAGGATTCACCCTGGAGTGCACGCTTGAGGAGGCCACAGAGCAGGTGAAGGCGGCGCTTTTGAGCTTGGAAGGTGCGCCTGTTCAGCCATGAAGCGCGGACAGACTGACCTGAGCCTCATGGTGGCTGTGGACAAGCCATGTGGGATGACCTCGCATGATGTGGTGAATGCGTGCCGGCGCATCTTCGGAGAGAAGCGCGTTGGGCATGCGGGCACGCTCGATCCTGCGGCTGAAGGCGTGCTCATCATGCTGATCGGTCCTGCCGCGCGCCTGAACGCGTATCTGGAGGGGCGGTCCAAGCGCTATCTTGCGCGCATCGCCTTCGGCGCGTGCACAGATACCGATGATGCGGAAGGAGAGGTCATCCGCCGGGTGGCTGTTCCGTCTGAAGTGGCCGATCGGGCCTTCGCACGAGATCTGCTCGCACGCTTCGTAGGACCTCAGATGCAGATGCCACCCATCTATTCGGCTATCAAGCGCGCCGGCGTCAAGGCCTATGAGGCAGCGCGCGCAGGCAAGGTTATAGATCTGGAGGCGCGTCCCATAGAGGTACGCCAAGCAGAGCTCCTTTCACTGGCAGACGATGTTGATGGCATTCAGTGGGATGTCCTCTTCGATGTATCGAAGGGCACCTATATTCGCGCGCTCGCACGGGATATCGGTCGTGCTGCGGGCACGGAAGCACACCTTTGCGCCCTGCGTCGCGTGAGCATCGGCAATGTCACCTTGGAGGACTGCGTCTCCTTGGAGGCGCTCGCGGAGGTGGGCATCGCCGCTGCCCTTGATCCAGTGCGGGCGCTCGGCCTGCGCTTTATCTATGCCACACACCAGATAGCGCGTCTTCTAGAGCATGGATCAGCTGTGCGCCCAACAGAGGTGCAGGTGCATGCCTATCTCCACGCGGCGCCCATGGATGAATGCGCGTGCACCTCAGGGGTGGTGGAGTCAGATGAGCCGCTTCGGGCGGATGAGCGCGTGCTGATGCTCAAAGACAATGCCCTGAAGGCCATCTATCGCTTCGATGCGGAAAAAGGGATGCTCGTGGCTGACTGCGTCTTCTCGAAGGCGGTGATGCGCGGTGTCCTCTGAGGTCTGTGGTGCTCACCTTGTGCCGTTCGCAGGCGCGTCGTGTGCCTTCGGCGTGTTCGATGGGGTGCATGAGGGGCATCGCTTCATCATCAGCCAAGCCGTGGAAGATGGACGCATCCATGACCGTCCCAGCATCATCATCACCTTCGATGTGGACCCCTCTGAGCTCTTCGCGCCGCATGCAGATGACAAGCTCATGTCCAATGCTGAGCGCATTTCACGCTTGGCGGAGCTTGGGGCAGATCATGTGGCCGTCATCCCCTTTGATGAGGCAGTGGCAGCGTCTGCTCCGGTCACCTTCCTTGATCGCCTCTTCGTGCAGGGGGCACCGCGTCGGTTGCTCGTGGGCGAGGATCTTCGCTTTGGCTGCCACGCTTCCGGTACGCTTTTGGACCTGGCCTCATGGGGAGCATCCCATGGTATGACGGTGCAGGGCGTGCCGCTCCTTGAGATGGATGGCGCTCCTGTCACCTCCACGCGCATCCGTGCCTGCTTGAAGGAAGGGGAGGTAGAGGAGGCGGCACGGCTGTTGGGGTGTCCCTATGCGCTGGGTGGGGAAGTGGTGGCCGGACGCAAGATGGGTCGCGAGATGGGCATCTGCACGGCGAATCTGAAGGCGGATCCTCTGCGAGAGGTGCCCCAAGATGGCGTCTATGCAGCCTATGCGCTCATAGAGGGCGCACGGCGCAAAGCTGCAGTTTCGGTGGGCGTCCCCATCACCTTCGAAGATGCCACCGCATCCACCATCGAGGCGCATATCCTTGGCTTCGATGAGGATATCTATGGCAAGCGTCTCACGCTCGAATTCATGGAGCGTCTCCGTCCCATGGTCAAGTTCGCCTCTTCGCAGGAGCTGGTGGCACAGATAGAAGAGGATATCGCACGCACGCGCTTGCTGCCGTGAACTCCCTTCCCCTTCGGCGCATCAGCTGCTCGTGCCTTATGCCTTGCATCGTCTTGCGTGAGACCTCCGCATACGATGTCTCGCTTCGCGGGCACAATGCGCCGCAGACCTGATAGAGGGCGAATGTCGACGCAATATCGTCTGCCTTGAGTACAATTGCAGCAAGTGTGGATCCTTACAGAAAGGATGAGAGAAGTGACAACAGCAATAGCGTGGATGGCTCCCATCTGCGCCGTGATCGGCATCATCGTCGCGGCGTATCTGGGCAGCTGGGTCCTTCGCCAAGACCCGGGATCGGAGAAGATGAACTCCATCTCCATCAAGATCCAGCAAGGCGCGAAGGCGTTCTTGATGAGCGAATACAAGCTGCTCATCATCTTCATGATCGTGGTCGCCATCGTGATGGCCATCGCTCTGTCTCCGATCACGGCGCTCGCCTTCATCACCGGCGGCGTCCTGTCGGCAGCTGCCGGGTACGTGGGCATGCACGTGGCAACGCGTGCGAACACGCGCACGGCCTATGCTGCTGAGACATCCGTTGCCAAGGCGCTCACGGTGAGCTTTAGAAGCGGTCTCACCATGGGGCTTTGCGTGGCCTCCTTCGCGCTTTTGGGCCTGTCATTGTGGCTGGTCCTCCTCGTGTTCAGCGGCGTTTCCGGCATCGACGTGACCGGGCAGGTCATGCATCTGGCACATGAGCACATCGGCATGGTGGAAGGATTCGCTACGGGTGCGTCTGCGGTAGCGCTCTTCGCCCGTGTGGGCGGCGGCATCTACACGAAGGCGGCTGACGTGGGCGCTGATCTGGTAGGCAAGGTAGAAGCGGGCATCCCTGAGGATGACCCCCGCAACCCCGCCACCATCGCTGACAATGTGGGCGACAACGTGGGCGATGTGGCCGGCATGGGCGCTGACCTGTTCGAGAGCTACACCGGCTCCATCTTGGCTCCCACCATCCTGGCCATCACCTTCGGCGCTTTGGGTGGATACTTCGTGGGCGCTGATATGATCTGGGCCATGGTCGTGCCCGTGATCATCGCTGCCTGCGGCATCATCACCTCCATCATCGGCCTGTTCGCCGTTCGCACGAAGGAGGGTGCAGACCTGCACAAGGCGCTCAACCGCGGAACCTACGTGGCTGCCATCATAGAGGTGCTGGTCATCTTGGTCATCTTCTTCATCTGGAATGGCATGGCTGTGGAGGCACAGCCGCTGTGGCTGTTCGGCAGCGTTCTCTGTGGCCTCATCGCTGGCCTGGCCATCGGCAAGATCACGGAGTACTTCTGCTCTGACAAGTACAAGCCCGTCCATAAGATAGCCGAAGCTGCCGAGACGGGCGCTGCTACGGTCATCATCGAAGGCTTGGGCACGGGCATGCTCTCCACCATCGCACCTATCGTGTTGGTGGCGCTTGCCATCATCGGCGCCTTCTTCTTCGGCAACATGGCCTTCCCGGCCGCCGCTACGGACAACGCCATCGCTGTCGGGCTCTTCGGCGTGGGCCTGGCAGCCACGGGCATGCTGTCGAACACGGCCATCACCATCGGCGTGGATGCCTATGGTCCTGTGGCGGATAACGCAGGCGGCATCGCTGAGATGGCAGGGCTTCCCGAAGAGGTGCGCGACCGCACCGACGCGCTCGATGCCGTTGGCAACACCACAGCTGCCATCGCGAAGGGCTTCGCCATCTCCAGCGCGGGTCTGTCCGCCATCTCCCTGTTCGTGTCCTATCAGGCTACGATGCACAACTACATTCCCACCTTCGAGCTCTCTCTGACCGATCCGCTCATCGTGGCGGGCATCTTCATCGGCGCCATGATGCCGTTCATGTTCGCGGCGCTCACCATGGGCGCGGTATCCCGTGCGGCTCATGCCATGGTCGAAGAGGTGCGCCGTCAATTCCGCGAGATCCCGGGCATCATGGAATATCAAGCTGAGCCGGAATATGACAAGTGCGTGGGCATCTCCACCACCTCAGCGCTCCATGAGATGATGGCCCCGGGCATCATCTCCATCGTGGTCCCCATCGTCATCGGCTGCATCGACCCGGCCATGCTCGGCGGCTTCTTGGCAGGCGCGGTGGCCACGGGCATGCTGATGGCCATCTTCATGTCGAATGCTGGTGGCGCTTGGGATAATGCGAAGAAGTACATCGAGCAGGGCTACTTCGGCGGCAAGGGCTCTGATGCGCACAAGGCAGCGGTGGTGGGCGACACCGTGGGCGATCCGTTCAAGGACACCTCTGGTCCGTCCATGAACATCCTCATCAATCTGATGACCATCGTCTCGCTCACGTTCAGCCCGCTGTTCATCATGATCCAGGGCTTCATGTCCGGCATGATCTAAGAGCGCACCTTCAACGTCTGTGCAAGAAGTACAGATCTTCAGCGACGGTTCAGCGCGCGGGAACCCCGGAAACGGCGGTTTCGGCGCGCTGTTGCGCTTTACGGATGTTCAGGGAGAGGTGCATGAGCGCGAGCTCTCAGCGGGCTATGCGCTCACCACGAACAATCGCATGGAGCTCCTCGGCGTCATCCGCGCGCTCCAGGCGCTCAAGCATCCCTGCAAGGTGCGCGTCCAGACTGATTCGCGCTACGTCGTGGATGCCTTCAACAAGCATTGGATAGAGGGGTGGCAGCGTCGCGGCTGGAAGAATGCGAAGAAGGACCCTGTTGCGAATCGCGATCTTTGGGAAGAGCTTCTGAGCGCCATGCAGGGTCATGAGGTGACATTCTCCTGGATCAAGGGTCATGCGGGTCACCCCGAGAACGAGCGTTGCGACGCGCTGGCTACGGCCGCTGCCGATGGAGGAGACCTCCTGGCAGATGAGGGTTATCGCCCGTAGGATGGGAATGCACATCAAGATCGGATGCGCATCTACGGATATGCTCAGTGCATCTTGCGCAGATCCGCTTTGCACGCCTCTCTTCTTTCCTCTATGTTGAGAGGCGAAGGGGGGCGTGATGAATCTGATCATCCGAACTGATGAGAAGCTGGCTGAGACCGAGGTGCTGATCCGTTGCGCCTGCGTGGATGAGCAAGTGGAGGCCATCGTTGCCAGCTTGCAGATGCATGATCGGCGCATCGTCGGGCGTACGGATGGCGAATCGGTCATCGTGCCTGCGGGAAGCGTCTTCTATTTCGAGTCCGTCGATCGGCACACGTTCGCCTATCTTTCCAGCTCCGTTCTAGAGGTCAATGCGTCCATCTCAGCGCTTGCTGACGAGCTGGCGCACAGCACCTTCGTCCATGCTGCCAAGGGATGCCTCTTGAACCTGTGTCGCGTTCGAAGCCTGCGCCCCTATGTAGGAGGGCGATTGCTCGCGCGCCTTGATAATGATGAGCAGATCGTCATCTCGCGGAAGTACGCGAAGGAGATACGGCAGCGGCTGGGCGCTTGATGCTCAGCACAGGGAAGAGGCAGGGAAGGAGCACGGCCATGACAGACAAGATGATCGATGCCGAGGCGGGATCGGTGCGCAAGGCATTGAAGGGGCTTGCGCTCAACTTCTGCATCGCGTTCACGCTGTTCACGCTCTTAAGCTGCTTCTTCGGGCTCATCTTCGCCGACGAAGCTGCCAGGCCGGGCATCATCATGTGCCTCACCTTGGGCATTGCCTTGTTCATGGCAGCTGCGCTGCAATGCCTGTTCTTCACCCCTGTTCTCATCAAATCCATGGGATATGTAGCGCGCTTGGTGCTCTTCGGCATCAGCTTGTATGCGCTGCTCGCCCTCTGTGGCGCTCTCTTCCAGTGGTTCCCACCCGATGAAGCAGGAGCATGGGCGTCTTTCACGGTGATCTACCTCATCATCTTCGCCTTGATGACTTTTCTGTTCACGCTCATGTATCGACGCAGCATCAAGAGGCTCAACGAGGGTCTTGCGCGGTACCGCTCTGCGAACCAGTGATGGTGCTCAGGGCAAGGTGCGCCGGATAAGAGACGGAGCAACGTTCACCTTCTCCAGAAGGCCCTAGGGGGTAGGCTCTTCGGTGAGCGCTGCTTCGTCCCTTGTCGGCATCTGTCCTATGAGCGTGTGGTGTAGCGAGCGAAGAGGAGGCTCGTCACGAAAGCCACAGCGCCGGCAACGGCCATGGTCGCGTAGACGAGCAGGCTGATGCCGGAGCATGCGCTCATCACCACTTGCTGGAAGGCGGATCCGCCAGCGATATCCGTATTGACGATGGCTAAGTGGTGCGGGAAGCGCTTGGCGCCATAGCGCTCGCGGGCGAAAGCGGTGGCTTGGGGTGCTACGCTGCCGTAGCCCATCACCATCATCAAACAGCCGATCACATAGAGCCATCCCTGATGGAAGAAGAAGGAGCAGGCCAGGATGGTGCAGGCCGTAAAGGATACCGTGGCCACCAAGATCATGGAGAACTGCAACCCCTTCTTGTCGTAGATGACGCCCATGGTGAGGCCAGAAAGGCCGTTCACGATGGGGATGATGCCCACGAGCGTTGCTGCGAAGGCTTCATGCACGCCCAGTTCCAATCCACCCTGCATAGAAGTGCCGATGACCACGAGCCCCGCGCCCAAGATGATGATGGCCCAGAGGTAATAGCCATAAAAGGCTGGATCATGGAATATGCGCCGCTCATCTGCTGTCATATCCATGGCAGGTTGGGCGTCTAAAGCGAATTCGGCATCAGAGGAGAGCTCTTCTTGCGCCAGCGCCTCCTCCTGAGCGTTGACCTTGAGGATCTCGGCGATGTTCTCAGGTGCGCGCTTCAGGAAGCAGGCTAAGAACACGAAGACGATGCAGGCCGTGGCTGCGACGATGCCGAGGGCCACGGGTATGCCCGCAGCGTTGATGATGGTGCGCGTGAGCGTGCCTAAGGTGAGAGATCCTAAGCCGAAGCCCATGAACATGACACCGGAGGCGAAACCGGTGCGATCGGGAAACCACAGCGTGACCGTGGCGATGGTGACGTTGTAGCCGAGCCCCGTCCCGCACCCGATGAGCGCACCGTAACATACATACAGCGCCCAGATGCCTTGAGAGGCCAACAGCGCCGTGCCCGCGAAGCCGCAGACGAGCAGTGTGGCTGCTAATAGGATGGCACCGCGCACACCCAGGCGCTTGAGCACGCGCACGCCGATGAGGCCCCCTATGCAGAAGGCCATCATGCAGATGGTGAAGGTCACCTTGACCGCTGACATCTCCCAGCCGTAGATCTCAGCCAGCGGCGTGGCGAAGAGCGACCAAGCATAGACGAGACCGAGCACCAGAAAGGATGCAGCAGATGCGAACAGATAGAGATAGCGCTTGCGCTTGAGCGTGCTGATGTCCATGGCAGCCCCCCCCTTATCGTGTCTTGCCTTATGGTAGTTGCTATAATCCCCTTCATAAGCGCGGTTTTATCTATGAGTGCATAAGGTCATGACCTCACGCTAAGGAGCAGCCATGCATTCTCGGCAGATCGAGTCGTTCATCGAGGTGGCAAAGGCGGGCAGCTTCAGCAAAGCCGCTCGATCGCTCTATATAGCGCCCTCATCCTTGATCCAGCAGATAGACCTCTTAGAGCAGCGGCTTGACATCGTGCTCTTCGATCGCGGTCATCGAGGCGTCAAGCTCACCGAAGCAGGAGAGTCGCTCTATCGCGATGCCATAGAGATCGTCCGCCATGCCAATGAGGCCATCGCTCGCGCCCATCTGATCCAAGAGGGGGAGGGTTCCATTCGCGTAGCCACGTCGCTCCTCATGAAATGCCGCATGCTGCCCGGCATCTGGTCGCACATGATCGAAGCTACGCCCGGTACGCGCATCGATATCATCTCGCTGGAGAGCGCAGGCGCGAAGCCAGGCCATTATCTGCAGGGGCTGGGTGTGTCCTATGATGTCATGGAGGGGCTCTATCTCTCTGAGCTCTATCATGATCGGTGCCTCTTCCTTGAGCTGGCACGCGTTCCGCTCTGCCTAGCCATGCCGAAGACGCTGGGGATAGAGAGGGATGACGTGGTCAGCGCCCGCATGCTCCAAGGGCTCGATCTGGTCATGATGCGCCGAGGGGCTTCTGCGCATTTCGATGCTGTGCATGCCTACCTTGCGGATATGGGTGCTGATCGCATCACGGAAGTGCCCTTCTATACGATGGAGCTCTTCGCCGATTGCGAGCTGAATCGCCGTGCCATCGTCACGAACGAGATCTGGGAGGATATCCACCCGAATCTGGTGCGCATTCCCTTGGGCAAGCAGTACAGCATACCCTACGGGCTGATCTTCTCCTTGCATCCCAGCCCGCAGGCGGAGAGGCTCTATGAGGCGGCGAAGCGCATGCGAAACGAGGCTGTCTGATCACGCCATGTTCGCGAAGTAGCCGCGCTTCTCTATCTCATAGGTCTCATCGGGGAAGAGGCGCTCATAGATGCTGGTGAAGTATCCGTCTGTCATGGAGGCTATGTAGTCGGTCACGATCCTGTTCGGATCTTGGGTGAGGTAATCCTCTTGGGTGATGGTCTGCGAGGTGTTCGCCAAGGGGCGGATGTGGTGTGCGAAGATGGGAGAGGTCTCATCCCCTGACGCCAAGTCCTCCAGCATGCGCTCGTAGAGCCGCTCGAACATATGCTCCACTACGTTCGATGCATCTTCCAGCATGCCCTCGCGCTCGTAGATCATCTGATAGTTCTGGCGCTTAGCCAGCTTCAGATCCTCGAACATCTCAGGGCTCATGGAGATGGCATCTTGTCCGTAGCTGTGATTCACGATATCCACGGTCATGTTGTTGATGATGCGCCCGTTGTCCTTGCCTAAAACGGTGCTCTCGAAGGCATCGATGTCATCCAGGATGCCCATCTGCAGCGCGTCTGCCCGATCCTTGCCGATATAGGCGATCATGTCGCTCACGCGCACGACGCACCCTTCCAAGGTGGACGGGCGCAGATGCTTGATGTTCTGCGCATCTGCCGTGCAAGCTTCGACTGCTGCATCCAGCTCGGCGAATGTGGAGGCGTTGCTGGTCACCAGCGTCTGGCAGGCGAATTCGCCGTTATGGGACAGGACGCCGTCAAGGGTCTGCAAGGAGATGTTGCGTGGATAGAGCTCATCCAACACGCGCACGGAATGGACGTTGTGATTGAAATAGCGGCCCGTGCGCTCGTGGTAGCACTTCGAGAGGAAACGCTCGCCTGCATGGCCGAAGGGGGTGTGTCCCACATCATGGCCCAAGGCGATGGCTTCGATGAGATCCGTGTTCAGGCGCAGCAGGCGTCCGATGCCCTTCGCCACGCGATTGACCAGCTGCACGTGGAGCCCACGGCGCGTGATGTCATCGTTGTTCACGAAGCTGAAGACCTGGGTCTTGCCAGCGTATCGGTTGTAAGCCGGCACATTGACGATCTTCTCCACGTCGCGCATGAAAGCAGGGCGCGAGAGCGTTGCGCGGTCATTGGGCAGGTCATGGCGACGGATGATATCCTCATCGCGGAATGCGCAAGCGCTGTGCGCATTGGTGCTGATATCGGCCTGGATCTGGCCTTCCAGCGCTGGATCGAGGGTGAGATAGGGGATCTGGTCATTCGGCTTGCTGGGCATCTGATTCCTTCGAACAATTGCGGAGATGTTTCGCTATCATAGCAAAAGAAAAAGCACATCTGTTCTGTATTCGGAAGAGGACAGAGGATCTGAAGGAAGGCCCATGGGCAGGATCTCAGACGATGACATACAGAAGGTCCGCGAGGCCACTGACATCGTCGCGCTGATCGGCGAGCGCACGCGCGTCCAGCAGCGGGGGCGCGAATTCTGGTGCTGTTGTCCCTTGCATCATGAGAAGACGCCTTCATTCAAGATAGACCCGGCAACGCAGCTGTGGCACTGCTTCGGCTGCGGCGAGGGCGGGGACATCTTCGGGTTCATCATGAAGACCGACGAGGTGACGTTTCCCGAAGCGGTGCGCAAGCTGGCCGAACGGGCGCGCATAGACATCGCCGATGATGGGCCTCAAGGGCTGCCCGCGTCGAAGAAACAGCGCTTGCGCGATGCTTGCAAGGCAGCTGAGGAGTTCTTCCACACGCGTCTCATGCGCTCTCCCGATGCAGGTGCGGCCTCTGCGCGCACCTATCTCTCGGGGCGCGGATTAGGTGGACGCGTGCCGAAGGAATGGATGCTCGGCTACGCGCCGGGTCGCGGAGCTATGACCACGCATCTGCTCTCTTTGGGCTTCACGCCTCAAGAGCTCGTGGCGGCGAACATCTCCGTGGAGCGCAATGGGCATCTGAATGACCGCTTCTACGAGCGCGTGATGTTCCCCATCCATGATGTCTCCGGCGCATGCATCGCCTTTGGCGGGCGCATCATCGGTCAGGGAGAGCCGAAGTATCTCAACAGCCAAGAAACGCCCATCTTCCATAAGTCGCAGGTGCTCTACGCGTTGGACAAGGCGAAGGCGAAGATGGCATCCACCGGGTGCGCCATCGTGGCCGAAGGGTATACGGATGTCATCGCCATGCATGAGGCGGGCATCACCAACAGCGTGGCCACCTTGGGAACGGCGCTCACCAAGAGCCACATCCGACTGCTCTCGCGCCACGCGGGCAAGCGGATCGTGTATCTCTTCGACGGCGACGCCGCAGGCCAGCGTGCCACTGAGCGCGCGCTACAGTTCATCGACGATGCGGCAACGCCGGAATCGGGACGCACGCAAACGGAGATCTGCGCGCTCTGCTTGTCGGATGGCCAAGATCCGGCAGAGTTCTTGGCAACCCATGCTGCCTCAGAGCTCCAGGCGCTCATCGACGCGGCCCAGCCCCTCGTGCAGTTCGGCATAGACCGGCGCATCGAGCGCTATGACATAGAGACGGCAGAGGGGCGTGCACGAGCGTTGCCTGATGCGCTTTCGGTGCTGGCACCCATCAAGGATTCGGTCTTGGCGAAGGAATACGCCGTGCAGATAGCGCAGCGCTTGCGCATTCGCGAAGAGGATGCTTTAGGCCAGCTTGCGCGCCTGCAGAAGCCGCGTGTCTATGAGGATGAGACAGAGCAGGCGCCCTTACCGGCTGCGCGGGCGCCCCTATCCTTGCGTGGGGAAGAGGCGAACCGGTTGGCGCTGGAGCAAGAGCTTCTGGGGACCTTCGTGCAGCATCCGCTTGCTTCCCTTGCCTTCGTGGACGCCATATCGAAGATCACATGGCATTTCAAGGCGCATGAGAGGATCGCGCAAGCGGTCATCGGCACGTTGGCTGCTCGCTTGAATGCAACGCCTGCTGAGCTCATAGATGCTGCGGCCAACGCCGAGCCGCTCGCCTCATCCATCCTGACCGGCGTCAGCGTGAATGAGGAGCTTCCGCCAGAGCGCACTATCAGCTACATCGTCGATGAGCTCAAGATCGGAGACATGGAAGATGAGGCCACGCGCTTGAAGGCGGAGATGGCGAAGGCGGCAGAGGGCAGCCCCCAGGAGGCAGACCTCTTCAAGGCGCTGGTCAGCCTCCAAGAGGATCTGGCTCAGGCTCAGCGAAATCGGCGTCCCTTGGCGTGAGCAAGGCATCATGTCTTTTGGTTCAGATGCGGTGCGCCTCATGCATCATAGGTGGCGAAAGCGCGCCTTGCCAGCAGCGTGGCCAGCGCGCTGAGCGCAGCGAACGCGATCAAGCCCGCACAGAGCACGATGCACTGCACGCCCAGATGGGCGGTACCTGATGCGCTCATCTGTTGGCACACCTCGAAGGGCATGAAGGGGATGGCTTCGAAGGCGCCTCCGAATGCGCATGCGCATAGGCACGCCACCAAGAACGGGATGCCCACCTTCGTGGGATCTTTGTGATAGAGCGGGAAGAACACGACATTGAAGAGTCCGAAGGAGGCAAGGCAGAACCCGATGAGCGCGATGTTTGCTGGCATGCCCACCATGGGCTGCTCCTCGGCGATGGCATCGATGCCAAGTGTCGGGCGCATGCAGATGCAGATTGCCATGATGATCACCATCACCGCTTCGATGGCGCACATCATGCCAACGCGCACGCGCACCATATCCTTTCGCGAGACAGGAAGCGCGAAGGTGAAGGACAGATCATGCGCTTCTCGGGCATTCAGGGCATTGAAGAACGTCGTCAGGACGCCGTAGAGCACGATGATGGCGTAGGGCCATTGGGGGATGAGCGTAAGCGTTCCCAAGAGGATCATGATGGGGGTGGATGGGTGCATGACCAGCTGGAGCTCTTTCATCATGAGCGCGCGCATCTAGAGCACCTCCGTATCTTGTGCATCGTGGCGGGTGTGGGTCATGATGTCATCTAAGGTGGCGGCACCTCCGATGCCAGTCTGCGCGCTCACCAGTGCGGTATCGCCTGAGGAGGTGCGCCGGATGCCGAGCACCTCTGCATGTGCCTTCTGTGCATCGCGCAGGGGTGCTACGCGATACGCTCCCTTGAACGCGGCTAGCTCTCCGGCACCTATGATCCGACCATCATCCATATAGATGATGTGGTCTGCGCACTTGTCCAGATCGGAGGTGATGTGCGTTGAGAAGAGGATGCCCACCTTGCGCGTGCGCGCCAGGTCCAGGAAGATGTCCAGAACCTCTTCGCGCGACGCCGGATCCAGTCCGCTCGTCGGTTCGTCCAAGATGAGCAAGCGCGACTGATGGCTGAGCGCCAGGCTCAAGGCGAACTTCACGCGCATGCCCTGAGAGAGCTCTTTCACGCGCTTGCGTGGATCCAGCGCGAAGCGCTTGCAAAAGCCAGCGAAGGCCTCAGAGTCCTAGGTGGGGTAGAACCGGGCTGTGACGGAGGCGATGGTGGAGAGGCGCTTGGTGCGGTAGAAGTCGGCACCTGCAAGCTCGAAGCCCACTGATCGCTTCGCTTCGGCCTCATGGCCTGCAAAGGTTTGCCCGAAGTAGGCGATGTGCCCGCTATCAGGATGGACGGATCCTTCCAAGCACTTGAGCGTCGTTGATTTTCCGGCGCCGTTGCGTCCGATGAATCCCGTGATGGAACCGGCACGGACGCTGAAGGAGACATCATCCAAGGTGAAAGCAGGGTAGCGTTTGACAAGCCCCGTGGCTTTCACCAGGGGCGCAGCATCTTCTGTCATGGGTTGCCTTTCTCGTATCAGGGCTGTGTCGTGCGCGTGAGCTCCTCACGCGCCGTCGTTGATGGCGCGGCTGAAGGATTCCATCATGGCCAAGGCATCTTCCACCTTCTGCAAAGCGAGACCTTGCGCCTCGTCGCCCAAGAGCAACAGCTCGCTTCCTGGGTGCAGATCGAAGACCTCGCGGGCGCGCTTCGGGATGACCACCTGTCCGCGCTCGCCCATGCGCACCACGCCGAAGAGGTGCTTGCCGCGCGGAGGGAGGGGATAGCCCACCTGTGCCTCATCGTGGCGGATGAGGTCATCCAAGCTCACCGAGAAGAGCTTGGCCAGCGCGCTGGCATGCTCAAGGTCGGGCGTTGCCTCATCGGATTCCCATTTCGCCACGGTCTGGCGCGCTACGCCCACGCGCGATGCCAGCGCCTCCTGGGTGAGTCCGCTGTATTCGCGCAAAGACCGGATGTTCTGAGAGATCATACGTTTCACACCTCCTGTAACTGAGTATAAGGGCAGAGCGCGGCCAGTCCACCATCAGAGGGTGGCACGAATGGGTCTTGCCTGCCACCTTTGCGTGACATGCTTCAAAGGGAGAGGGGATATCGCATGCCTGAGGGGACGGTGTTGTAGAATGTCAGGTTCATGCGAAAGCCCGACGAAAGGCCCAAGGCAGACCCTTGATCCTGCAAGCAGAGCACATATCGAAATCCTTCGGCGGCCGCGAGCTCTTCAAAGACGCATCCTTCCGTTTGGAAGCCTATGACCGCATGGCCTTGGTGGGCCCGAATGGGGCCGGCAAGACCACGATGCTGAACATCATCTCAGGTCTTGAGGATGCAGATGCAGGCACCATCACGCTGGCGAAGGGTGCGCGCGTGGGCTACCTCAAGCAGGAGGCCATCGAGATGGATGAGCGTCCCATCTTCGAAGAGGTCATCTCATCCCAAGCAGAGATCTTGGAGACGGAGAAGAAGCTGGCGGCGCTGGAGGCGCAGCTGGGATCGGATCCTGCCGAAGAGGCGCTTGCTGAGCTGGGGCGGTTGCGCGATGCCTACGAGATGATGGGCGGCTACAGCCTTGAAGCGAAGGTGAGATCGGTGCTCTTCGGCATCGGCTTCAAAGAGGAGGACTTAAGCCGGCTCACCACTGAATTCTCTGGTGGGTGGCAGATGCGCATAGCGCTTGCGAAGCTGTTGGTCAGGAATCCGGAAGTGCTGCTCTTGGACGAGCCCACCAACCACCTTGACCTGGAATCGGTCCGGTGGCTGGAAGGATTCTTGCGCACCTATGACGGTACCGTCATCGTGGTGAGCCATGACCGCGCGTTCATGGACAACATGGTGGATCATGTGGCAGAGGTGGCCAGCGGTGCGCTCACGCTGTACAAGGGCAACTACTCTGCCTACCTCAAGGCACGCGATGCCCGCATCTGCCGTCTGCGCGAAGAGCGCAGAGCCCAGTTGGAGGAGATGCGCAAGCTGGAGGCGTTCATCGAGCGCTTCCGCTATAAGGCGAGCAAGGCCAAGCAGGCCCAAGATAGAGTGAAGAAGCTGGAGCACCTGAAGTCGGAGCTCATAGAGATCCCCGAAGAGAAGAAGGCCATCCGCTTCGCCTTCGTGCAGCCTCCGCGCACCGGAGACGAAGTGGTCAGGGCGCGCGGGTTGGCGAAGGCCTTCGACGGAAATCGGGTCTATGAGGGGCTCGATCTCTCCTTGTACCGAGGGGAGAAGGTGGCGCTCGTGGGTCCCAACGGGGCGGGCAAGTCAACGCTTCTGAAGATGGTGGCCGGCGTGCTCGCTCCTGATGCAGGGACCATCACCTATGGCGAACACGTGAGCCTCACATATTATGCGCAGCATCAGCTTGACGAGCTCACGGGCACCAATACCGTATTCCAAGAGCTCGATCAGACAGCGCCCGGTTGGTCCATATCGCAGGTGCGAAGTCTCTTGGGGGCATTCCTCTTCAAGGGGGATGATGTGGACAAGCGCGTGTCCGTGCTCTCAGGCGGGGAGAAGAGCCGCTTGGCGTTGGCGAAGATGCTGGTGGCGCCCTCGCCGCTGCTCTGCCTGGATGAGCCTACCAATCATCTGGACATCTCCAGCGCGGATGTGCTGGAGCAGGCGCTGCAGCAGTTCGAAGGGACCATCCTGCTGATCACCCACGACCGGCACCTGATACAGAGCGTGGCGAACCGGATCATCGAAGTGAAGGATGGCACCATCGCTGATTATCCTGGTGGGTGGGACTACTATCTGTTCAAGAGCGGCCAGAGCGCAGATGAGGCGCCCGCAACAGCCTCTCCTCTTGACGATATCTTCCCTGAGGGCTCAGATGATGCTCAAGGCTTGAGGGATGCCAAGAAGACCACCTTCACGGTGAACCGCATAGATCGCACGGGGGCGGGTTCTGCAACAGGTGCGCGCAAGACCAAGGAGCAGAAGCGCGCCGAGGCCCTGGCGCGTCAGCGCAAGAGCAATGCCACCAAGGACATCAAGCGCAAGCTGAGCGTGCTGGAAGAGCGCATGGAGCGCGACAGCGCGCGGATGGAGGAGATCTTGGGTCTCATGAGCGATCCTGACTTCTACATCAAAGAGGATGCTGCAACGGATATCATCAAGGAGCACGGAGAGCTCAAGGCGCGCATGGAAGACGATGAGGCTGCGTGGCTTGAGCTGGCTGATGAGATGGAACGGATCTTGGCGGAGGTGGATTCGTGAGCGTCGACGACATCGCCTATTACGCATGTGCCATCGTGAGCTTCGTCGTGGCGCTCACCGGCCATGAGGTGGCACATGGCTTTGCGGCTTATAAGCTGGGGGACCCCACGGCCAAGCGCGCAGGCAGGCTCTCGCTCAACCCCCTGAAGCATATCGATCCGTTCGGCACGGTCATCTTGCCGCTTTTGCTGATGGTCTTGCGCATGCCCATCTTCGGGTATGCGAAACCGGTGCCCTATGATCCGCGCTACTTCAAGGACCCGCGCAAGGGGGATGCCATCACGGGTCTGGCGGGACCCCTGGCGAACCTGGTCATGGCCGGTGTGGCGTGCGTGGTGGCGCACATCGTCTTCGCCGCCGATCCTCGCATCGTCCAGCTTCAGGCAGGCTATGTCCTCATGCTCTTCTTGGCCACGTTCACGCTGGTGAACCTCTATCTCATGTTCTTCAATCTGATCCCCATCCCGCCGTTGGATGGCTCTTCCATCATCGCGGTGTTCATCCCGCCGAAATGGCTGCCCACCTGGTATTCCATCCAACATTATGCGTTTCCCATCTTCATGATCGCCATCATCGCGCTACCGTATCTCATCGGGTTCAACCCGTTCTCGTGGTACTTGAACGCCACAGCGGGCAATCTTGCGAATGTCATGTTCCCCTTCAGGATCTCGTGAGGGTCAGAAGGTGAGGGCACATGGCGTATAAGGTGAAGACAGAGGCCTTCGAAGGGCCGTTCGACCTCTTGTTGTATCTGGTCAGCAAGAAGCGGGTGGACATCGGCGCCATCTCCATCTCAGAGATCGCCGACCAGTACCTGGAAGAGGTCTCACGGATGCGCGATCTTGACTTGGATGTGGCGTCGGATTTCTTGCTGGTCGCATCCACGCTTCTGGAGATGAAGGCGCGCGCACTGGTGCCGAAGCCTCCCGTGGAGGTGGATGAGGATGTGGAGGGCTTGGCGCCTGATGCGGCTCGCGAGGTGCTGGCGCAGAAGCTCATCGCCTACAAGCAGTTCAAGAACGCCTCCGAAGAGCTGTATTCCCGGTTCCTCTCCGAAGGGCGCATGCATGCGCGCCCCTACGGCCCAGGGGCTGACTTCGGGGATCTGATGCCCGATTTCTTGAAGGGCGTCTCTTTGGATGATCTGGGACGCGTCTGCGCCGCGGCGCTTGCCCGCCGCGAGATATTCCTGTTGGAGAGCGAGCACATCGCCAGCAAGCCCATACCGGTGGAGACCTTCGTGCGCAGCATCCATGAGCGCATCGTGTCCGAGAAGCGGCTCTCGTTCAACCAGCTGGTGCGCGCATCGCGCACCCCTGAAGTGGTCGTGGTCACGTTCTTGGCTGTGCTGGAGCTGTACAAGCGCCAGATGGTGCGCGTGGAGCAGCCCACGGCGTTCGGAGACATACGGATCGAATACATCGAAGGGTCGGGTGCCCTGTTCCTAGGCGAAGGGGAAGACGAATGACGTTCGGCGATGAGGCCTATGTGGAGAGCGCGCTGGAGGCGCTCTTGTTCGTGAGCGATGAGCCTGTGGCGGCGGAGAAGCTGGCAGAGATGATGGAGCGCGATGCGAAAGAGGTGACGCGTGCGCTCTGCCAGATGCGCGAAGCGCGCCGGGAGGAGAACGCAGGCGTGCAGCTGCGCGAGGTGGCCGGTGGCTGGCAGCTGGTCACCCATGCTGAGCATCATGAGCTCATAGAGCGCTATGTGCGCTCATGGGATACGCGCAAGCTCTCCGCAGCGGCCATGGAGACGCTGGCCATCATCGCCTACATGCAGCCGGTCACGCGCGCACAGGTATCCTCGGTCCGCGGCGTCACTTCGGATTCCTCCATCAGCTCGCTGGTGGAGAAGGGGCTCGTGCGCGAAGCGGGGAGCGCCGATGCGCCCGGCAACCCCACGCTCTATGCCACCACGCGCACGTTCTTGGACAAGTTCGGCCTGCGCAGCACTGACGATATGACGGACTTGGCTGAATTCGCTCCTGACGAGGAGACCGAGCGGCTCATCCGCGAGCGCCTGGCAGCTACGCGCAAGGAGACGGAGCTCACGGATGAGGAGGCGGCGCGCTTGGCCGAGCAGATGCTCTTCGATGATGACGTTACAGAAGCTGTAGCGGGCATGGTGGGCGCTGATGTCGCAGCAGATGAGGAAGCGGCAGCGGATGCGCTCACGGGATCGGCTGAAGCGGATCCGGTGCGTCAGATGATGCGCGCGGCGCTTGAGTCCACGGCAGGGGTCGTGGAGAAGATCGACTTCGATACCCTCGTATTCGATACCGAAGATGAGTGAGGAGCGCCTGCAAAAGCTCATGGCGCGCGCAGGCATCGCCTCCCGGCGCGCATCGGAGGCGCTCATAGAGGCGGGACGCGTGAGCGTGAATGGGCAGCTGGCGTCGTTGGGACAGAAGGCAGACCCGGATGCGGATGAGATCCTCATCGACGGCGTGCCGCTGCCCGCAGCCTGTGAGCGCATCGTCATCGCGCTCCACAAGCCGTGCGGGTATCTGAGCGCCATGCATGATGATCGGGGGCGCGCGTGCGTCTCTGAGCTCATCCCGCTCGATGAGCATCCGTCTCTCTTCCACGTGGGGCGCTTGGATGCGGATACGAGCGGATTGCTCTTATTCACCACCGATGGGCAGTTGGGGCAGAGGCTTGCGCATCCATCCCATGAGGTGATGAAGGAATACGTGGCTACGGTCAAGGGCACGGTGAGCGAAGAGGAGCTTGCGCGCTTGCGGCGGGGCATCAAGCTGGAAGATGGCATGACCTCACCTGCAGAGGCAGACCTTCTGCCTGGGTCGGAGCCTGCGCGCGTGCGCTTGCGCATCCATGAGGGGCGCAACCGTCAGGTGAGGCGCATGATGGAGGCCATCGGGCATCCGGTCTGCGCCCTTGAGCGCACGGCCATCGGGGACGTGAGGCTGGACGGCCTTGCACTCGGCACATGGAGGCGCTTGAGCGATGAAGAAGTGGCAAGCCTCATCGGGTGTGGACCGTGCGAACCATTACAATGAGACCATCGGATGAATAGACGCATGAGAAGGTAGGACGTGAAAGACACCGAAGCACAAGCAGCATCACCATTTCGCAAGATCGGCCTCGCCGGGCTCGGGCTCATCGGCTCGTCGTTCGCGGGCGCCATCAAGCGTGCCTATCCCGATGCGTTCATCTATGGCGTGGACCCCGATTCTCGCAGCGGCGTGGTGGCGTGCGAGCGCGGATGGGTGGATCGGGCCTCCGTGCCCGATGATCCGGCGTTCGCGGATTTCTTGACCCATGAGGCAGACCTGCTCATCATCGCTACGCCTGTGGCAGCGGTGGATGGCTATTTCCGCCTGATCGCCGATACCGGCTACGCTGGCGTGGTGACCGATACCGTCTCCACCAAGGCTCATATCCTCAAGTCCGCTGATGAGCTTCTGGTCGATCATGCGCGCTACATTCCCGGACATCCCATGGCTGGCTCTGAGGCCAGTGGCATCGACGGCGCGCGCACGGATCTCTTCGAAGGAGCTAACTGGATCCTCTGCCCCGATGAGGCCACTGACCCCGACAGCTTCCAGAAGCTGCATGAGCTCATCTGCGGCATGGATTCTCGGGTGATCTCGCTGCCACGCGAAGATCATGACAGGGCAGTGGCGGTGGTGAGCCATGTGCCGCACATGGTAGCGTCATCGCTCATGCGCTTGGCGCTCGACCATGCGGATGCGAACAACGCGCTCATGCGTCTGGCTGCGGGCGGCTTCAAGGACACCACGCGCGTGGCGGCAGGCTCTCCTGAGCTGTGGTGCGGCATCGCCTTCGACAATGCTGACGCGCTCTCGGAGGGTCTCCATGAGATGGAGCAGATCATCGCCTCCTATGCCAGCGCCATCGAAGCGCGCGATGCCCAAGGCTTGAAGGACCTTCTGCGCATCTCCGCTGATGCGCGCCAAGCGCTGCCAGCACAATGGGTGCCCGGCTCGGACAAGCTCTTGGAAGTGCGCATCCCCATGATCGACCGCACAGGCGTGGTGGCCGAGGTCACCACCATCGCAAGCTCGGTGGGTTGCAACATCCAGTCCATCGAGATAGATCACCTCTCTGAGGGCAACGCTGTCCTCTCCCTCATGCTCACGGATGAGGGAGACATCGGCCAGCTATCCTTCCAGCTGATCGACGCTGGCTATGCTGTATCGTTCAGGCCCATCTCGCCGAAGGAGCACGCTCATGTCTGACGTATGCGCAACCATTCTGAAGCCGCTTGCTTCTCCTTTGACCGGAGAGGTCCATGTGCCGGGCGACAAGTCCATATCGCACCGGGCCATCCTCTTCGCCGCCATGGCGGAGGGCACGTCGAAGGTGACGGGCGTGCTGGATTCTGAGGATGTGCGCTCCTCCATCAAGGCAGTTTGCCAGCTGGGCGCTGAGGTCAACCTGAAGAAGGATGGCTCAGGTGCGCTTTGCGGGACCATCACCGGGTGGGGGAGCAAGGGACCTGAGCAACCAGAAGACCCCATCGACTGCGGGAATTCGGGCACCACGGCGCGGCTGCTCATGGGCATGCTGGCACCGTGGCCCATCCAGGTGACCATAACCGGGGATGCATCGCTGCGCTTGCGCCCCATGCGCCGCAACACCGCGCCCCTCATGAAGATGGGCGTGCAGTTCAAGCCCGCAGAGGCGGATCATCTGCCCATCACTGAGATCGGCAACCCCAACCTGCGTGCCATCACCTATGATGCGCCCATGGCATCCGCGCAGCTGAAGACCGCGGTGCTCTTGGCGGGCGTCTATGCTCAAGGGACCACCACGCTGAACGAGCCGGCGCCCTCGCGCAACCATACAGAGCTCATGCTTCCCGAATTCGGCGTGCCCACCACTGCTGGCACGCGCGTTGCCACCGTCTCAGGGCCGTGCGTGATGCATGCCGCAGATGTGGTGGTGCCGGGGGATCCTTCCTCAGCCGCATTCCTCTGCGCGGCAGCCATCTTGAAGCGCGGCAGCAGCATCTGCGTGGAGGATGTCTCGCTGAATCCGGCGCGCATCGGATTCGTGCGCACCTTAGAGCGCATGGGGGCAAACATAGAGGATGCGCGCAAAGGCTCTGAAGGCAAGGAGCCCTACGGATCCATCTGTGCATCCTATACGCCGCATCTGCGCGGATGCGAGGTCCCATCGCAGCATTTCGCATCCATCGTGGATGAGGTGCCCATCTTGGCCGTCGTGGCTGCGCATGCGAAGGGCGTGACCGTGTTCAAAGGTGCAGCGGAGCTGCGCGTGAAGGAGACGGATCGCTTGCAAGCCATCATCGACGGACTGGAGCAGGTGGGCATCGATGCATGGGAAGAGGGCGACAACCTCTATGTGGAGGGAGACCCGGATCTCACCGTGCCACCGAACACCACGTTCCCTTCTCATGGGGACCATCGTTTGGCCATGACATGGGCGGTGCTGGGCATGTGCTCGAACACCCCTGTGTCCATCGAGGGCTTCGAGAGCATCTCGGTCAGCTACCCCGGATTCATGGACGCCATTCGTTCATTGGAGGCCTGAGTGATCATCGCCATCGACGGGCCGGCGGGCGCCGGCAAATCCAGCGTGGCACGTGCTTGCGCCAAGAAGCTGGGCTTTCGCTGTTTGGATACCGGTGCCATGTATCGCGCTGTGGCATGGCTGGCGGTCCAACAAGGCGTTGCTGTGACCGACGAGGAGTCGCTGGGCGCCTTGGCGCGCAGTGCGAGCATCGTCTTCTTGCATGATGAGGGGGATCCGGTCGCGCGAGGGATCACCATCAACGGTCACGATGTGACGAAGGCCATCCGCACCCCTGAGATAGACAAGGCCGTGAGCCCTGTCTCAGCAGCGGGCCCTGTGCGCGAAGCCATGACCGAACAGCAGCGACGCATTGGACAAGGTGGAGATTACGTCATAGAGGGTCGCGATATCGGCACGGTCGTCTTTCCCGATGCGGAGCTCAAGATCTTCCTCACGGCCACCAATGAGGAGCGGGCTCATCGACGCGTTCGGCAGAATGCGGATACGGGCGTGGGATCCATCGACTATGCCGAGGTGTTGGCAGATATCATTCGCCGCGACGAAGCGGATTCCAGTCGAGGGAATGCGCCTTTGGCGGCTGCCGCTGATGCGAAGCTCATCGATTCCACGGGTACCTATATAGAAGACATCATCGAGAACATCTGCGTGTTGGCGAACCTTGCCCGTGCAGACGGTAAGGCGCGCTAGCATGGGCTTGTTCTTGCCCTATGAGAAGATGTGGGATATGCCGCTTGGTGGCGTGTCTGATGAGAAGCAGATCCCGCATTGGTTCGGCAACCTGGCCTATGTCTTGGTGGGGGGCGTCTGCAAGCTGCTCTTCCGCTACACCGTCACCGGTCGCGAAACGCTCCGCGCGTTCAAGGACAAGTGCGGAGTGGTGGTGGTCTGCAACCACACCTCCTTTTTGGATGTGGCATTCATCTATCTCTCTGCGCGGCCCAAGCAATGGATCCGCCTCATGGGGCGCGATTCGCTCTTCGACAATGCCCATGGCCTGGTGGGGCAGATCCTCTCGCGCGTGGGTGCGTTCCCGGTGAAGCGTGACAGCTCTGATCGCACCTCCATCAAGCGCGCGGCGCGCATGCTGAAAGCTGACGAGCTGGTAGGCATCCTGCCTGAGGGCACCCGCCGCGGCAAAGGGTCGAAGGTGCCTACGCTCCATGCGGGTGCTGCCTTCGTGGCGAAGATGGGGCATGCGCCCATCCTCCCCATGACCGTGCGCAATGCTGAGCTGGTGAAGCAAAAAGGGCAGCGCATCCGCTTCCCGAAGATATCCATCGCCTATGGCAGCCCCATCCTGCTCTCGGATTTCGACTTCCTGCCGAAGGCCGACCGCCTTGAGGCATGTACCTGGTATGCCATGCGCGAATGCTTTGCGCTGTCTTTGCGCGTGGATGCTGAGGATGTGGACATGGCTGCGCTCTTCCCTGAGTCGCCTGATCTTGCGCACGTGTTTCGCGAGCACCCCATCCCTTCCCGCACTCCCGCTGAGGCCATAGCAGCATGCAGGTGACGCTTGCCCCGTTCGCGGGCGCATGCTATGGCGTGCAGCGAGCGCTGGACATGGTGGAGGGGCTCGTGGACGTTGGGGTTGAGGTGTCCACCTTAGGTCCGCTCATCCATAATCCGCAAGTGGTGAGCAAGCTTGAAGCGAGCGGCGTGCGCGTCGTGGACGAGGTGGATGAGGTGCGCGGAGGCACCGTTGTCATCCGCAGCCATGGCGTGACGCCGTCAGTGCGGGCGCGCATCGCGCAGTGCGGCTTGGAGGTGGCTGATGCCACCTGTCCTCATGTGGCGCGCGCGCAAGATGCTGCCGCTGAGCTAGCGCGTGCGGGCTGCCACGTGCTGGTGGTAGGGGAGGCGGGCCATCCAGAAGTGGAGGGGCTCGTTGCCTATGCGCGCGAAGATGGAGCGGCGGCTGATGTGGTGCTCACGCCTGCTGACATCCCGGATGGCATCGCTGATCCTGTCGGCGTCGTCGTCCAGACCACGCAGACGCGCGAGAATCTGGATAGCATCATCGAAGCCCTTACAAAGCTGGGTCTTCACCCGCGCATCAAGGACACCATCTGCTCAGCTACGCGCAAGCGCCAAAAGACCGCCTGTGATCTGGCATCGGATGTGGATGCCATGGTGGTCATCGGCGGCCGGAATTCCTCGAACACCACGCGCCTCTCGGAGATATGCGCACGAGCGTGTCCGAAGACCTTCCATGTGGAAGGGCCCGATGAGATAGCGCATCTGGATCTAGCGGGTGTGCGCCATGTGGGCGTCACTGCCGGTGCCTCCACGCCGGAGGATCAGATCGCATCCGTCATCAGCGCGCTTGCGGCATGGGATGCGCAGTGACCACGCGTGCCATCATCGCCTCGGTGGATGCGGGATCGCCTGCGGCTTGCGCGGGCTTTCAAGCAGGAGATACCATCACCTTCGTCGATGGACAGCCGGTACGGGATATCCTGGACTGGCAGTGGCTCACCACAGAGGATGTGGTGGATATCTCCTACGTCGGGCGCGATGGAGATGAGGGCTGCGTTCCAGTGGAGCGCGACTGGGCAGAGAGTTGGGGCATCACCTTTGAAGGCGTCCTCTTCGATGGCGTTCGCACGTGCCGGAATGCCTGCACGTTCTGCTTCATGCGCCAGCTGCCACAAGGCTTGCGGTCCTCTCTGTATGTGCGCGACGATGATTTCCGCCTGAGCTTCCTCCAGGGCAATTTCGTCACGCTCACGAACCTGACCGATGAGGATGTGCGTCGCATCATCACGCAGCGCATCTCTCCTTTGCGGGTGTCGCTCCATGCAGTGGATGGTGCGGTGCGCACGGCGCTCATGGGCAGGCATGCACCGGCAGGCTTGGCGAATCTGGAAGCGCTCTTGGATGCGGGCATCCAGGTGGATGCGCAGATCGTGCTGGTGCCGGGCGTGAATGACGGAACCGTGTTGGACGAGACGCTGGCGTGGGCCTATGAGAGAGCTGGCATCCGGTCAGTGGGCATCGTGCCTTTGGGCTATACAGCCCATCAAGATGCCTTCTGCGAGAGCTTCGATGATCCGCGTGAGGCATCGTCGGTGATAGAGCAGATCCGTCCCTTCCAAGAGCGGGCCATGGCTGAGCGCGGCATCGCTTGGGCTTTCGCATCCGATGAGCTGTATCTGGACGCCTACGGTAAGGCGGTGCTCGATCATCTCCCGGATGCAGCGTTCTACGGGGACTTCCCGCTCTTCGAAGATGGGATCGGGATCGTGCGGGCGTCAGTGGATGGCTTCGCGCACGCGGTGTCAACGGGTGCAGCTCTTAAAGCGGCAGACGCGCTGGCAAAGGCGCGGATATCTGCTCATCTGGTCTGCGGCTTTTCCATGAAGCCCTACCTGCCACAGCTGATCGAGGCGTCTCCTTTGGCAAAGCGTCTGGTGCCGCTCTTCGTGCGCAACGATTTCTTCGGGGGCAATGTGGATGTGACGGGGCTCTTGGCAGGAGCGGATATGGCCCAGGCCATCCGCAACGCAGGGGAGGAAGATGCGCTCTTTCTGCTGCCTGCTGTTGCCTTCAATGCTGATGGCGTCACGATGGATGACATGACCGCCGAGGATATCGGTGCGCTCTCGGGGCGCCCGGTTCAGGTGGTGCCCTCCAATCCGTTAGACTGTATCGATCATCTGATCAAGATCGGGGAGGAAAAGAGGACATGGCGCTGCCCCTCGTTGCAGTAGTAGGACGACCGAATGTCGGGAAATCCACCTTCGTCAACAAGATCGCACAGTCAAACGATGCCATCGTCCATGAGATGCGTGGCGTCACGCGCGACCGCAGCTATCATGAGGCGGATTGGAACGGCGTGCACTTCATGTTGGTGGATACGGGCGGCATAGAGGTCTCCACAGACGATGACTTCCAGAAGTCCATCCGCGCGCAGGCCTACGAGGCGAAGGATCAAGCGGATATCATCCTGTTCATGGTGGATGGGAGATCTGGCGTGCAGACCGATGACGAAGAGGTGGCGCGCTTGCTCAAGCGGACGGGAAAGCCCGTCTTCCTCTTGGTGAACAAGCTGGATGACCCAAGCGCGGAAGCGGAGCTTTGGGAATACTATCCGCTGGGGCTGGGCGAGCCATGGCCGGTCTCTTCAGTGCATGGACACGGCACGGGGGATCTGCTGGATGCCATCGTGGATGCCATCCGTGACGCAGGCCTGGATAAGGAGGAGGCCGATACGCCTGCGGTCAACATCGCCATCATCGGGCGTCCGAATGCGGGCAAATCATCCCTCACGAACAAGATGACCTCTGGCGAGCGCTCCATCGTGAGCCCCGTCGCGGGAACCACGCGCGATGCCATCGACACCCTCGTCGAACATGATGGGCAGCTCTATCGCATCGTGGATACGGCAGGGCTGCGGCAGAAGAGCAAGATCACCGAATCCGTGGAGTACTTCGGCTTCGTGCGCGCCATGCGGGCAATAGATCGGGCAGATGTGGCGGTGCTCGTCATAGACGGCACGTTGGGCGTCACCAACGAGGATCAACGCGTAGCCAACTATGCTGCTGAGCGCGGCTGCGGGCTCGTCGTCGTGCTCAACAAGTGGGACATCGTCGAAGGCCCTGAAGCCAAGGAGAAGGTGCGCTTCGACTTAGAAGATGAGCTCGTGTTCGTGAGCTATGCGCCGGTCGTGGCCATATCGGCGCTTACGGGCAAGGGCGTGGAGCGGGTATGGAAGGCGGTCAAGGAAGCCTTCCAGGATTATTCCTCCACCCTTCCCACCGCGCGCTTGAACCGCTGGCTCGCTGAGATCCAGGAGACCGGGCATACGGTCACGCGCGGCAAGACCGTGTTGCGCATCAAGTACGTCACGCAGACGGGCACCTGTCCGCCTCAGCTCACGTTCTTCTGCAACCGTCCTGATGTGGTGACAGACAACTACGAGCGCTTCTTGGAGAACAGGCTCCGCAAAGCATTCAGCCTCACAGGCACGCCTGTGCGCTTCAAGTTCAAGAAGAAGGATTAGCGCCATGGCAGCATCGGTTGCGCTTCTGGCCCTGCTCTTCGTCTGCGCCTTCCTCTTGGGGTCCATCCCTTGGGGCGTCATCATCTCGCGGCTGGCCTATCACACTGACATCCGTGAGGTGGGATCGGGCAACATCGGCGCCACCAATGCCGTGCGCGCTCTGGGTGCGAAGGGCGGTGGCGTGGTCTTTGCCTTGGATGTCGCCAAGGGAGCGGTGGCCGGTGCGCTCGGGCGCCTGCTCTGGCCGCTGTTCATAGCGCCGGGGAGCCTGGATGTGCCCGATGTGGCGCTTCTGTGCGGATCTGTCGCCTTCGCGGGATGCGTATGGGGGCACATCTTCTGCCCTTGGCTGGGCTTCAAGGGCGGCAAGGGGATATCCGTCGCCGTGGGTTGCGAGATCTTCACGTTGGGCCCGGTGGGTGTGGGTGCGCTCTCAGAGCTTGCCGTGTTCCTCATCTTCGCAGCCACGACGCGCTATGTCTCCTTAGGTTCCATCATGGCTGCCGTGGCGCTTCCTTTCATCGCGCTCGGGCTCATGTGGGGCAATTGGCTTGCCATCATCATAACGAGCGCGGTGGCGCTCACAGCCATCTGGGCGCATCGGGCGAATGTGGGACGCCTTGTTGCCGGGACAGAGCGTCGGTTCTCCTTCCGAAAGGAATCCTGAAATGAAGGTGTGCGTCATAGGATCGGGCTCGTGGGGCACAGCCCTCTCACAGGTCTTGGCGGATGCGGGTTCTGCGGTCTCGCTCGTGGCGCGACGCGAAGAGGTGGCGGCTTCCATCAATCGCGTACATCGCAATCCTGATTATCTTGCTGATGCTGTGCTCTCTGAGAACGTGCGCGCCACGTGCAGCGCTTTAGAAGGGCTTGCTCAGGCAGATGCCTGTGTGGTGGTCACCCCTTCGCGCTACCTGAGGGATACCGCGCACATGCTGTGCGGCCTCATCCCGTCCCATCTTCCCATCGTCATCTGCTCCAAGGGGGCTGAGGCAGGCACCGGTGCCCTTCCCGTTGAGGTGTTCGAACAGGAGCTGGGGAATAAGGACAGGCTCTGCGTCCTCTCTGGCCCAACCCATGCCGAAGAGGTGGTGCATCGCATCCCGTCGGGGGCGGTCTGCGCTTCTTCCTCTGAGGCCACCGCCGTGCTCTTCCGCGACCTCTTCTCCACGGATTACTTTCGCACCTACACCTCCGATGACGTGGTGGGTGTAGAGCTCTGTGGCGCCTTCAAGAACGTCATCGCCATCGCGGTGGGCATCTCCTACGGGCTGGGGATGGGGGATGATACGGCCGCCATGCTCATCACGCGCGGCCTGGCAGAGATGGGACGCTGCGCTGGCGCTTGTGGTGGGGAGGCGCTCACCTGCATGGGCCTGGCGGGTGCAGGAGACATGGTGGTCACCTGCATGTCGCGCCATTCGCGCAACCGCCGCTTCGGCGAAGACTACATCGCCCACGGCAAGACGCTTGCGGATTTCGAAGCGGATACGCATATGGTGGTAGAGGGCGCTTTGGCCTGCAAGACGTTGGAGGTGCTCGGACGTCGCCATGAAGTTGAGCTTCCGTTGACAGATGCGGTGCGGGCCATCATCTGGCAGGGTGCAGACCCTATGCTCGTAGCGCGGACGCTCTTGGATCGTCCGCTGCGCAGCGAATTCTGAGAGAGGGTGGCGCGCGTGATGCGCGGGATCCTCTCGAACTATGAATGACCGTGAGGAGGAGAGCATGCGCGTTCTGGTGGTGAATGCAGGCAGCTCAAGCCTGAAATGCCAGCTCATAGAGACCGATGGCAAGGTGTCGCTCATGCGCTGCTTGGCTGAGAAGGTAGGCAGCCCGGATGCATACATGAATGTGTCCTTCGCGCCGGATTTCCAGAAGACCACCTACAACGTGGCAGGGCTTACGGTGCCCGAATGCCTGCGAAAGCTTTTGGATATCCTCGTGGATGATCCTGAGAGTCCCATCAGCGGCTTGGATCAGATCGATGCTGTGGGCAACCGCATCGTGGCAGGTGGCGAGCATTTCAGCAAGGCGGCTCTCATCGATGATGCGGCGCGGGAGAAGCTGGCGCTTTGCGAAGAGCTGGCGCCGCTGCACAACCCGCCTGCGGATGCTTGCATCGACATGATGCGCACGATGATGCCTGCTACTCCGGAAGTGGCTGTGTTCGACACCGCTTTTCATACCACCATGCCTCCGAAGGCCTATCTCTATCCGTTGCCCATGCGCTACTACGACAAGTATCGCATCCGCCGCTACGGCGCCCATGGCACGAGCCATCGCTATGCTGCGCAGCAGGCGGCGAACCTCTTGGGGCGGCCTTTGCGCGATCTGGGCCTCATCACCTGCCACTTGGGCAATGGCGGTTCCATCACTGCGGTGAACCACGGGAAATCCATCGACACCACCATGGGATTCACGCCTTTAGAGGGTCTCATGATGGGCACGCGCTCAGGTTCCATCGACCCTGCCATCATCACCTATATCATGCGTCGCGAGAACATCAGCTTCGATGAGATGGATTCGGTCCTCAATCGCGAGAGCGGCATCTTGGGCGTATCGGGCATATCGGCGGATATGCGTGATGTGCTGGATGCCATGGATGAGGGCAACGAGCAAGCGCAGCTGGCCATCGACATGTACGTCTATCGCATCCAGAAGGCCATTGGAGGGTTCTATGCAGCCATGACGCGCACTGATGCTGTGGTCATGACAGCGGGCATCGGCGAGAACTCCGCAGAGCTGCGCGAGCGCATCTTCGATGGTCTAGCACACATGGGCATGATCTTGGACAAGAAGCGCAATGACGTCACGGGTCAGATCGGCGTGAACCGCATCATCTCCATAGATGACAGCCCCATCAAGATCTGCGTCGTGACCACCGACGAAGAGATGCGCATTGCGCGCGAGACGGACAATCTGGTGAGCCAAGCCTCTGCGTAGGGCAGGCGCTTGGGCCTTTGGGCACGAACGAGCAGGGAAAGGGAACTGACGACGTGAACATCGCGGTCTATTGCGGGTCGAGCCCGCTTGCGCTTGAACCTTTGAAGGAAGCGGCGCGACAGCTGGGGACATGGATCGGCAAGAGCGGCCATGCTCTCGTCTACGGCGGCAGCTCCATCGGGCTCATGGGGGAGGTATCCGCGTCTACGCTTTCAGCGGGAGGAGAGGTCTTCGGCGTTGAGCCGCAGTTCTTCATCGATGCTGGCGTAGCACAGCATGATCTCACGCGCCTTTATGTGGTCCAGACCATGGAAGAGCGCAAAGCGCTGATGATAGAGCTGGCTGATGTGTTCGTGGCGCTCCCGGGAGGCGTGGGCACCCTTGAGGAGATCTCAGAGATCATGAGCCGCATCCGTCTGCAGATGACGCCCGGGCCGTGCTACTTCCTTGACCTGGACGGCTTCTATGAGGGATTGCGCTCATTGTTGAGACGCATGGTAAAAGCGCGCTTCATCGAAGAGGAGCATGTGGATCGTGGCTTCATCTTCGCTGACACCACCCGTGAGCTCATCGCGCTCTTGGAGATGCGGTCAGCTGAGGCGTGTCCTGCGTGCGGATATCCCGTGGTGCCTGAATCCAACATCGCGCGAGGCTGATCCTCTCACGTCTCAAACAGCGGGCCCTGCATCTCTGATCTTGCGCGATGCATGGGGGTGACGCGTGGCGAAGTTCTCTTGGAACATCCGGCCAAGCTTCAACGCTTGCTCCTCATAGGCGAAAGCGTCATCCCAGGACGATCGCGGATCCAAGATATCCGGGGAGCATCCGGGGCAGGAGAGGGGCACCTCGAATCCGAAGAGGTCATCTGTGCGGTATGCCACCTCATCAAGCTCCCCGCACAGCGCAGCGTTCACCATGGCGCGCGTCTCGGAGAGCGCCATGCGCTGGCCGCGCCCATTCCATCCGGTGTTCACCAGGAACACCTTCGCCCCTGCCTTGGCGATCTTCTCCTTGAGCATCTGCGCGTACACCTCAGGCTCCAACGGCAGGAATGGTTCGCCGAAGCAGGTGGAGAAGGTGGGCTCAGGGTCTGTGATGCCCACTTCGGTCCCTGCCACCTTCGATGTATATCCCGCCAAGAAGTAATACATGGCCTGATCCAGGCTCAAGCGTGCGATGGGCGGCAAGACGCCGAATGCATCCGCGGTCAAGAAGATGACGGTCGAGGGCACCTGTCCCCGCCCGGTTGGTTCCCTGCGGCTGATGTGGGCGATGGGGTATGCCGCGCGCGTGTTCTCCGTTACCGAAGGATCGGAGAAGTACGGCTTGCGCGTCTTCTCGTCTATCACCACGTTCTCCAGCAACGCGCCATAGCGGATGGCATGGTAGATATCCGGTTCGCGCTCCAGGTCCAGATCGATGCATTTGGCATAGCAGCCGCCTTCGAAGTTGAAGACCTCATCATCGGCCCAGCCGTGCTCATCGTCGCCGATGAGGAAGCGCTCCGGGTCAGCGGAGAGGGTGGTCTTGCCTGTTCCTGACAGACCGAAGAACACCGCCGTGGCGCCTTCGCGGCCCACATTCGCCGAGCAATGCATGGGCAAGATGCCCTCTTCGGGCAAGAAGAAGTTCATGATGGAGAAGACGGTCTTCTTGATCTCGCCAGAATAGCGCGTGCCTGCGATGAGGGCTCTGCGGGCCTCGTAGTCGATCATGATGGCAGCATCGCTTCGGCTCTTGTCGCGCTGGGGATCGCATGAGAATCCCGGAGCGACGATGATGGTGAACGGATCTGCCTGAGCGTTGGCGGAGACATGCAAGAGCTGAGAGATGAAGAGCGCCTGACTCGGCAGTTCGCAGATAATGCGGAATCCCTTCGCATGTTCGGGCCAGACGCCCGCATAGCCTTCGAAGGCGTAGGTGTCGCGCTCATCAAGATAGTGTGATACGCGATCCCAGAGCGCGTCGAAGACCTCTTGCTCAACGGGTCGGTTGACCTCGCCCCAGGCAACGCGCGCATGGCTGGCAGCATTGTCGACGATGGCCTTGTCTTGGGCGGATCGCCCCGTGCGCGCGCCGGTCATCACGGCGACAGCGCCGGTATCAGTGAGCTTTCCCTCGCCCCTCTCTAGCGTTCGCTCGATGAGGTGCGGAATGGAGAGATTCAGGTGAACAGGCATGTCGTGTTCCTTGGATAGCCGCTATGGTGGTGCCATCTTAACCCAAAGCGCGCATCTGGTGGATGCGTCCACGCATCGCACATCTTATGTGAGACAATGAGACTCACGTGCATCGCAGATGATGCGATGCGCACGTTGCATGAGGAGGAGTGCCATGGACATGGTCGTGCGCACCGCCACGCGCTCTGATATGGACAAGCTGGTGGCGCTCTATGAAGCCATCTCGAAGGAGGTGGCTGGCACCGACAATGATCCCATCTGGGAAGTGGGCGTCTATCCCACGTTGGATGATCTGCGCGGCTTCATCGACGATGGCGCATTCTACGTTGCTGTGAAGGACGGGCGCGTGGCAGGAGCCATGGTGGCGAAGCGCGGTGGGGAAGACGGATATGAGAAAGTAGCGTGGATATCCCCCGTTCCCTTGGATCAGTCCGTCATCATCCACTTGTTCGGCATGCATCCTGACTTCAAGGGCAAGGGTCTGGCGCGTCCTTTCATGCGCTCTGTGGAACAGGATCTTGCTGCGAAGGGCCATCGCATCATGCGCCTTGATGTCATCGCAGACAACGTGGGTGCCCAGCGCGTCTATGAGAAGCTGGGTTTCACCTCCTGTGGTACCACGTGGCTGGAATACCCTGACTACCAGGGAGAATTCGCATTCTATGAGAAGGAGCTCTAACATGAATCCGCAAGCAGGTTGGTATGCAGATCCCTCGGGCGACGTGACGCGTCTGCGCTTTTGGGACGGCGCGCAATGGACAGACCAGTACATGCCGGCACCTCAGCCCCAACCGCAACCTCAACAACAGGCCCAACAGACTTATCAGCAGCCTCAGCAGACCTACCAACAAGCCTATCAGCAGATGCCCTCACAGCAGGCGCAGTATGCGCAGCAGCCGTATGCATCTGCCCCTAATAATCAAGATGCATTCATGCAAGCAGGCATGGCGCCCGGGCAGATCTATCCCATGACCGATACGGACCGCACCTTGCGCTTGATCGCGTTCATCTGGAACATCTTCTGCACGGTAGCATGCGCCATCCTGCTCATTCCGCTGGCATGGATGATCCCCATGACCGTCCATACCTATGGCATCTACAAGGGCACGAAGCCCAATACCGTGGCATTCGGCGTTTGCACGCTGCTCTTCATCGGCGTCGTCTCAGGCGTGCTGCTTCTCTGTTCCAGCAAAGACGAATAGCGGTATCAGGTAGTCTGTATCAGGGGGACGGAGGAGTGAGACATCCGAAGGATGTCTCACTCCTCCGTCCCCCTGATACAGACTACCTCCGTCCCCGTGATACAGACCCTAAAGCGGCGTGGTGCCGGGAGCGTCATTGCCCTCCAGCATGAATCGGATGCGCTCCTCAAGGCGCTGCTCGCTCACGATGGCGTCGAATAGCGGCGTCTTCTGGCCATGGGCCACATAGACGATGTAGGGCAGCGCCGCCACGGCGAATTTGATCCGGAGTGCGCGCTGCTCGTCGATGTTCACCAGGCAGAACTTGACGCGCCCTTCGAAGGTGTGAGAGAGCGCTTCGAGGGCAGGTGCCATCTCATCGCAGTAGGTGCACCAACCCGCCGTGAATGCGATGACGCACGGTATCGTGCTCTGCGCCACTTCCTCTTCGAAGGTCTCATCGGATATATTGAAGACCATCATGCCTCCTTCGCAAAGGGATCCGTCAGTCCTATTCCACGGACAGGATGCGCACGCAGGTGGGATTGCCATCGAAGTCCGTGCCGGCGGCAACAGCCAAACTGAAATCATCATCGGCCATGTGGGGCACGTCAAGGAGCGCCCGCGCCTGGGCGCGGTGATAGATATCCCAGAAGCCGTCGGTGCGCACCTCTCCTGTGCCCGGATGGACCCACGGGGCGTGCTCATGGTTGTCGAAGATGCTCTCGCTCAGAAGCCGGTTGCGGTGGCTCATGGCGCGCGCCATGGAATGCTTGCGGAAGAGGCGCTCAGCAAGGCCTATCACGCCGCGCTTCAGGCCACGCGGCGAGTGCAGCGCCATGAGCACGAGCCGATAGCCATCCACGCCCGCCCCGTAGGCGTCAGGACGGATGTCCCTGCCAAGGGCGCATTTCGCTACGTACTTGTACATGAGCGATATCACGTGCACCACCTGCGGGGACGCCTCTAAGGCAAGGGTGGTGTCGAAAGAGGCGATGGTGACGCCATCGATCTGGCTCAAGGTGAGGATATCCAGCTCTGATTCGATCTCTGCATGCACCTCATGGCCATCCTTGGCGGAAAGCCCTTCTATGCCCGCGCGCACGATGGCCTCTTGCTGCGCATAGATGAAGGGGTGCATCTGCGAGTCCAGGAGGAAGTGGCAATACAGTCCGCGGACATAGGCACCTCCGATGTCGGCCATGGAGTCAGGGAGCATGTTCGCCGCATCTCGCATGCAGCTAAGGATCCGCTGAGCGTCTGTCTTATGCATCTGGGTCCCCAAGCCCCAACCTGTCGCCTTGAGCTCTGTCGGACAGAAGAAGAGCACATCCGGTCCTTGATTTCCCAGCATGAACGCCTCGAAGGCTTCGCGCGTAGGGAAGACGGCCGGCGAGGTTCGCTCATAGAGGGTGCGACCGAAGAGGTAGTGCGTGATGACAGCAGGCATGAGACACCTTTCATGAGGGCATATCTTCGCACGATTATATGCCCCATCCGGCGTCTTCGTCATCACCAGCGGGGTTTTCCCTGTATGATATGCAGTTCATGCATATATGTTCCAGATCAAGGGATGCGTTAGCTCAAAGATGGCTCTGATAGTTGCGAAGTTCGGGGGGACGTCAGTCGCGTCACCCGAGAGGATAAAAGGCGTGGCGGACCGCCTGATCAAGATCCGCGAGCAGGGGGATCAGGTGGTTGCCGTGGTGTCTGCCATGGGCAAGACCACCGATGAGCTCATGGGGTTGGCGGCTGCGGTGAATGATGACCCGCCTGCACGCGAGCTGGACCGCCTGCTCTCCACAGGGGAACAGGTATCCATGACCCTCTTGGCTTTGGCGTTGGAGGCGAAAGGGTATCAGTCCATCAGCTATACCGGCCGCCAAGCGGGCATAGAGACCAACGGCACCCACAACAAGGCGAAGATCGTGAAGGTGCACAACGAGCGCATCGAACGTGCGCTGGATGCTGGCTATATCCCTGTGGTCGCGGGCTTTCAGGGCATCGACGCGAATGGGGATATGACCACGCTCGGGCGCGGAGGGTCGGATACGACAGCCGTGGCTGTGGCGTGGGGGATCGGCGCTGATATCTGCGAGATCTATTCGGACGTGGATGGCGTCTACACCACCGATCCGCGCATCGCGCCTCGTGCCCATAAGCTGGCCAGCATCTCCTATGACGAGATGCTGGAGCTTTCCAGCGCAGGCTCTGGCGTGCTGCAGATGCGCGCCGTCGAATTCGCTAAGAAATGGGGCGTCATCATCCACGCCCGCTCTGCATTCTCAGATGCACCCGGAACGCTCGTCAAGGAGGAGAGCCCAATGGAGCAGGCTGTCATCACGGGCATTGCCCATGACACATCCGAGATGAAGGTCACCATCCGCAACGTGCCAGATACCACCGGCGTCGCTGCCAGGGTGTTCACCGCGCTTGCGGACAACATGGTGAACATGGACATGATCATCCAGAACACCTCGCGCGATGGCGCTACGGACATCTCGTTCACCTGCCCTGAGGCCGACCTCTCGCGCGCTGTGGAGGCCATCGAGCGCGTGCTGCCCGAGATAGGCGCTGAGGGATGGGATGTAGATGAGGATGTCGCGAAGATCAGCCTGGTGGGCACGGGCATGAAGTCCTCGCCTGGCGTCTCAGCCTTGGCGTTCCGCACCATGTCAGAGAACGATATCAACATCCTCGCCATCTCTACGTCTCCCATTCGCCTGTCCATGGTGATCGAGGCAGCGGAGGCGCAACGGGCCGTGCAAGTGCTGCACACCGCGTTCGACCTGGATTCCGACAGCGTCTTCGAAGAGACGCAGCTCTCAGCAGAGGAGATCGCTGACAAGATGAAGAAGGGCAGGTAGATGAGCATGCAAGCAAAGACGATGCCGGCACGTCCGGTGGTAGCGGTGGCAGGAGCCACAGGTGCGGTGGGCCATGAGTTCATGAAGGTGCTCCACGAGGTGGATTTCCCTGCTTCAGAGGTGCGGGCTCTGGCATCTGCGCGTTCTGCAGGCACGAAGCTTCCCTTCGACGGCTGCGGGGATGTGGCGCCGGGGGATCTCACGGTCGCTGAGATGACGCCCGAGTCCTTCAAGGGCGTCGATATCGCGCTCTTCTCAGCTGGAGCGAGCGTGTCGCGCCAGATGCGCCAAGCGGTGGTGGATGCTGGCGCGGTCATGATAGATAATTCCAGCGCCTTCCGCATGGATCCAGATGTACCGCTCGTGGTGCCAGAGGTGAACCCTGAGGACGTCCAGTGGCATGAGGGCGTCATCGCGAATCCCAATTGCTCCACCATTCAGATGGTGGTGGCCCTCAAGCCGCTCGATGACATCTCTCCCATCAAGCGCGTGGTGGTTTCCACCTATCAAGCGGCGTCAGGGGCAGGGGCTGCGGCCATGGATGAGCTGTACAGCCAGACCCGGGAGTTCTTGGATGGCGTACCTGATGAGGATCTCACCGTGAGCGCCTTCCAACATCGCATCGCCTTCAACACCATCCCTCATATCGACGTGTTCCTAGAGGATGGGTCCACCAAAGAAGAGTGGAAGATGGTGGCCGAGACGAAGAAGATCATGCATCGCGAATCCTTGGAGGTGGCAGCCACGTGCGTGCGCGTGCCCGTTCTGCGCTGCCATGGAGAAGCGGTGAACGTTGAGTTCGAAGGAGCGGTATCGGTCGAAGATGCGCGTCGGGCGCTTGAGGATGCGCCGGGTATCGTGGTCATGGATGACGTGGCGAACAACGTCTACCCCATGCCGGGCCTGCTGGCGCATTCCACACCGGTCTATGTGGGCCGCATCCGCAAGGACGCGAGCGTTCCCTTTGGCATCGCGTTTTGGGATGTGGCTGACCAGATCCGCAAGGGCGCGGCGCTCAATGCAGTACAGATCGCTCTTCTTCTCATTCCCTCTGAATAGAGGGAATGAATGACGCTGCGGCTCCGACCAGCACCTGATCTCGCCCCTTGTTCTGGGCTCGGCGTTGGACGAAGCCAACTTGGCCCAGAGGCGGGGCGATATCAGGCACCGGTCGGACCCTCGCTTCCTTCTATTCGACCTGGCTCATGAAGAGATCGAGATTGGATCAGCTGCTCGTAGAACGCGGGCTGTTCCTATCAACGGATGATGCGGCACGGGCGGTGTATGCGCGCGAAGTGCGCGTGGGCGATGCCTATGCCACAAGCCCCGCCATGCTGGTGGCACCCGATGCGGATATCACCGTGAAGGGCGCAAAGCGGTTCGTGTCCCGTGGCGGCGACAAGCTGCAAGGAGCTCTTGATGCCTTTGGCATCGAGGTGGCCGGAGCGCACTGCATCGACATCGGGTCGTCCACCGGTGGCTTCACCGATTGCCTCTTGCAAGCGGGTGCGGCAAGCGTTGCGTGCGTGGATGTGAATTATGGTCAGCTTGCATGGAAGGTGCGCACCGATCCGCGTGTGAGCGTCTTCGAGCGCACGAACATCAAGCATGCTGACCCTGATGCTCTGGGCGCTCCCTTCGACATCATCGTCATCGATGTGAGCTTCATCGGCCTTGCATCCTTGGCACCCCTCTTTCCGGATCTCTCGCATGAGAAGACCCAGCTCATCGGGCTGGTGAAGCCGCAATTCGAATCGCACCGGGATGAGACCGATCGGGGCATCGTGCGCGACGAAGCCATCCGCGTACGCACAGTGGATGAGGTGCGCCGCTCCCTTGAGGATGTGGGCTTCGTGGTGAAGAGCACCTGCGCATCGCCCATAACCGGCCATAAGGGCAACGTGGAATATCTCATCCACGGAATCTTCACATTGTTATAATCCATAGCATCTACCTTAAGGAGGAGCTATGGACTTCACAGCCATCAACGACGCTCTCGTGTCGTTCACGGGCGCTGTCGATGACTTCATGTACACCTACATCTTGGTGATACTGCTGGTCGTCGTCGGCATCTGGTTCACCATCCGCACCAAATTCGTGCAGATCCGCTACCTCAAGGATATGTTTACCTCCTTGACGGCGTCCAGCGACCGCATCCAGGCCGAGGAGGCTATGGATGAGGCAGAGGCAGCGCTGGAAGAGGATTGTGACGTCATGACCGCTGAATGCGGCGGGGAGGCTCCTGCGCATGCGGGCAAGAAGAAGCGCATCTCATCGTTTCAGGCCCTCATGGTGTCCACGGCATCCCGTGTGGGCACGGGCAACATCGTGGGCATCGCCACAGCCATCTCCATGGGAGGCCCGGGCGCGGTCTTCTGGATGTGGCTCATGGCCATCATCGGATCCGCTTCGGCCTTCATCGAATCCACGCTGGCTCAGATCTGGAAGGTGAAGAACCCAGATGGCACCTTCCGCGGCGGTCCTGCCTATTACATCCAGCAGGCACTCGGGAAGCGGTGGCTTGGCATCGTCTTCGCAGTGGCGTTGATCCTCTGCTTCGCATTCGGCTTCAATGGGTTGCAGACGTTCAACATCACCTCAGCCCTTGACTACTATGTGATCCCCGAGCATCAGCTGACGGTGAACGCGCTGGTGGGTCTGCTCATCGTCATAGCCACCGCGCTCGTCATCTTCGGCGGCATGCATCGCATCTCGGTCATCACCAGCGTCATCGTGCCCATCATGGCTGTGGCCTACATCGCCATCGCGCTTTGGACCACCGTGGCGAATGCGGGTGAGCTTCCCGCTATCTTGGGCCTCATCTTCTCAGAGGCATTCAATCCGGAATCCTTCGCGGGTGGCTTCACGGGATCCTGCCTCATGTGGGGCATCAAGCGTGGCTTGTTCTCCAATGAAGCGGGCATGGGTTCAGCGCCCAATGCGGCAGCAACGGCCGATGTGTCCCATCCGGTGAAGCAGGGCCTTGTGCAGAGCCTGTCCGTCTACATCGACACGCTCATCATCTGCACGTGCTCAGCTTTCATGATGATGGTCTTCTATGTGCAGGATCCAGAGCTTGCCATGTCGGTCAAGGGCATGGAGTTCGTCCAGATGGCCATGAACAACTCCATCGGCGTGTTCGGCATCCATCTGATCACGGCAGCCATCTTCGTCTTCGGCTTCTCCAGCCTGGTGGGCAACTACTTCTATGCTGAGGGGAACATCCGCTTCATCAAGAACAACAAGACGCTTCTGTTCTGGTTCCGCATCCTGTGCTTGTGCTTCATCATGTATGGTGCCGTGAATAGCTTCGATCTGGCCTGGAATCTCTCTGATATCTTCATGGGCTTCATGGCCATCATCAACCTCATCGCCATCATCCTGCTTGGCAAGTACGCCTTGAAGGCGTTGGAGGACTATTCACGTCAACGGAAGGCCGGCGTGAATCCGGTGTTCCATGCAGATGCCATTCCGGGGCTTCCGCCTACGGAGTGCTGGCATGAGGAGGATGTGCTCGCATTCGGCGGGACCATGGGAGAGCCATTGGAGGAAGTTGCCATCAATCAGTGACAACGCAGCGATCTGGCTCGTCCGCGTCTGCTTTACCATCGTTTTCGTTTGGAACGCGCTCTGCGCCGTTCAGTTCATCGGGGCGCCCGCATCGTTTACGGGCGCCTATCAGCTCTCAGGCATTGCGGGAGAGGCGGCTGTCAGGGGCATGGGCGTGGCATTCCTCATGTGGAATGCCACCTACCCGCTCTTCATCTATCAGCCCGCGCGCTTCAAGGTGCTGGGAGCGGTGATCGTGGCTCAGCAGCTGATCGGATGCGTGGGCGAAGGTATCATCTGGGCAAGCCTGCCCTCTGTGGGCTATGAGGTTCTTGCCTCATCCATCCTGCGCTTCATGGCCTTCGATGCCGCAGGGCTTGGGATCATGCTCGTCTCATCAGCTTTCTGCCTTTGCCGCAGGAAAGCGCATTGATGGGGCAGTGCTTCTTGCAGCCAGTGCAGCGAGCAAGCTTCTCCTTCTGCGCGCCGCTTTGCTTCTTGGCTTTCTTTCCCTTCTTCTCTTTCTTGTCCTTATGTTTCTTATCCTTGTGCTTTTTGGACATAGCGTGTCTCCTTGCAAGATGAGAGGTCAGAGCGCATAGGCGATCGCATAGCCGATGGCGCAGAAGACGAACGCGAACACAGCCCCTGCCACCACATCGCGCACATGGTGTGCGCCGCCCTTCACGCGGATGGCAGCCATGATGCACCCTAAGATGCAGAGCGCCACGCCCACAGGCTCGCACACGAGAAGCCAGCTTGAGGCGATGATGAACATGGAAGCCACATGGCGGCTGGGAAAGGACTTGCCCGTCGTTTTCTTGTCCAGCAGATTGGGCTTGCTGCCATCTTCATAGGGGCGCTTCGCATTCACCGCCATGCGCAGCAGCGTGATGAGCGCAAAGCATGCGGCGGGAACCACGATGCATGCGAAGAGCAGGCGCGATCCTGTAGCCACCAGATAGATGAGCAATGCGGGATAGGCAAGGTATCCTATCCCGGTCAGGACCTTGTCTGCTATCTGAAGCTGACGCGCGGACACGGGGGTGTGCTTAGAGGATGGCTTGGATGCGACGGATGGCCTCTTTCGTCTGGTCTGCGTCGCCGAAGGCGGTCAGGCGGATGTAGCCTTCGCCCGCAGGACCGAAACCAGCGCCGGGCGTGGTGACCACATGCGCCTCTTCGAGCAGCTTGTTGAAGAAATCCCAGCTGCCCATCCCGTGAGGCGTCTTGCACCAGATATACGGGCTGTTCACAGCGCCATACACCTCAAGGCCTGCGCTCTCAAGACCCTCTTTGATGATGCGTGCATTCTGGCGATAGTAGTCCAGGTTCTCTTCCACTTGAGCCGCGCCCTCAGGGGCGTAGATGGCGGCAGCGCCTTTTTGGATGATGTAGGAGGCGCCGTTGAACTTCGTGGATTGACGGCGCATCCACATATCGTTCAGGCTCTGTCCCTGGCGCACCAGCGTCTCGGGGATTACCGTGTAGCCGCAGCGCATGCCCGTGAAGCCTGCGGTCTTGGAGAAGCTGCGGAATTCGATGGCGCAGGTCTTGGCACCCTCCACTTCGAAGATGGAGTGCGGTATGTCATCTTCGGTGATGAAGCGCTCGTAGGCCGCGTCGAACATGATGAGGGCATCATGCTCATTGGCGTAGTCCACCCACATCTTCAGCTGATCCTTCGTGAGGACGGTGCCTGTGGGGTTGTTGGGGGAGCAGAGATAGATCACGTCCACATCCTCCAACGGAAGCGCTGGGCAGAAGCCGTTCTCTGCCGTGGTGGGCATGTAGCAGATGTTGGTCCATGCCTCAGCGTCCACATCGTATTCACCCGCACGACCTTCGATGGCGTTGCTGTCCACGTAGACCGGATAGACCGGATCGCAGACAGCTATCTTGTTGTCAACGGACAAGATGTCTCCGATATTGCCGCAATCGGATTTCGCCCCGTCAGATACGAAGATCTCGTTGGGCTCTATGTCTATGCCGCGGGCAGCGAAATCATGATGCGCGATGGCATTGCGGAGGAAGTCATAGCCCTCATAAGGTCCATAGCCCTTGAAGGTGGCAGCGTTTGCCTGCTCATCCACCGCTTGATGCATCGCCTCGCGCACGGCGGGGGCCAAAGGCAGCGTCACATCCCCGATGCCCAGCTTGATGATGTCTGCGTCTGGGTTCGTCTCTTGGAAGGCAGTGGTGCGGCGTGCTATCTCTGCGAAGAGGTAGCTTCCGGGCAGCTTCGCGAAGTTCTCATTGACCTTTGCCATGGATATCTCTCATCCCTTTCCGTTCTCTGGTTGATAGATGGCGCGATTGTTGGGCGTCTCATCCACTTCCACCTGCGTGGGGGTGAAGCCCTCCTCGTGCAGGCGGCGGAAGATGTAGGCAGCCAGGTTCTCTGCGGTGGTGCGGAAGGGGAGCATGGTCAACGCGAACCCTTCCGCCTTGAGGGCGGTGATGGTCTCAGGCGAGAGCGTTCCCTCTTGCACGAGGAACGTGTGATCGAGAGAGTCAGCCAAGGTGCGCACCGCATGCTTGAAGCGACCGAAATCGCAGACCATGCCCGCCTCCGAGCCCGTCTCCTGCAACGCTTCCGCTCCGATGCGGCAGACGATGCGCCAGCGATGCCCATGCAGGTTCTCGCATCGGCCGAAGTAATCTGCCAGGAAATGCGCTGAATCGAAGAACGCTTCGGTCTCAAGCTGATACATGGGCCTCCCTTCACGCATGGATCGATGTGCTCAGAGATTATAATCTTGAGCCATGGAGAATAACGCATTGGATAGGGCTCGTGCGGCGTATGCACGGGTAGAGGAACGATACATCGCGGCTTTGGAAGCGAAGGGGCTCGTCTTCGACGTCCCCCATGCTCATGCAAAGGAGCGTGCTCGCTTGCTGTGCGCGCTTAAAGAGCGGGGCGTGGCGTTCCGCAATGCTGGAGCAAGCCTCTCATGGGGTCACCTTTCGCCGGCGTGCGTGGAATGCACGGGGGTGAACGGTTCGGAGACCTTCTCTACCACGTTCCGATGCCATCGGGATTGCTACTTCTGCTTCAATCGCAACCAAGCGGACTATGAGCGCTTCTTCCGCGAAGGATGTCCGTGGGAAGAGGGGCTTTCCCGCAGCGCCTCTGAGAACGAGAGCTTGGCATGCATCGGGCTTACGGGCGGGGAGCCGCTTCTGGATGTGGATGAGTCCATCCGCTTCTTGCAGGCAGCGAAGGAGCGCTTCCCTGAGGCTCATCTGCGCATGTATACATCGGGGGATCTCCTCACCGAAGAGGCGGCGCGTCGCTTGCGCGATGTGGGATTGGATGAGATCCGCTTCAGCGTGAAGGATGATGATGCGCAGGCCATACAGGAAAAGGTGATCAGCGCCATGCGTCTGGCGAAGCGCTACATCCCCTCCGTCATGGTGGAGATGCCCGTCATCCCTGGAGCGGAAGAGCACATGAAGCACCTGCTGCGCACCTTCGACGAGGTGGGCATCGATGGCATCAATCTGCTGGAGTTCTGCTTCCCGTTCTGCCATTGGGAGGAGTTCGAGCGGCGAGGCTTTGTGCTCAAGCGCCCTCCGTTCGAAGTGATGTATGACTATGGCTACTCAGGAGGGCTTGCCGTCTCTGGGTCTGAGGAGCTCATCTTGTCCCTCATGGTCTGGGCTATAGACGAAGGGCTCACGCTGGGCTTGCACTATTGTTCGTTGGAGAACAAGCATCGCTCGGAGATCCGTCAGAAGAACGAGCGTGCCCGTGGTTTGCACCCATGCCTTGAGTTGGATGAGGGCACCTTCTTCTTGCAATGTTGCAAGGCCTTCGGGCCGGATATTCCCGTGGCGCGCCTGGCTCTTTCGGAAGCTGGATGCACCGACATGATAGAAGATGAGGAAGAGGAGTCCTTGGCCTTCCCCTTGGCCTTCGCGGATGCGCTTTCGGAGGTCGTCCATCCTGATGGCTCGCACCTCCAGTTGCAGACGGCCTTCTACGTCTATGAGGTAGAAGGGGAGGACGCCTACTTCATAGACGTCGCCATCCGGAATGAGTAAAAGAGTCGTCCTTTTTACTCCCCTTTTACTCATCGTAGCGGCGGCGCTTGGCACAGGAGAGGATCCCCAAAGCGGTTCGGTATTTGTTCACGGTCCGCCGGGAGACGCTCATGCCGCGCGCTGCCAGCATGTCCACGAGCTTTCCATCGCTTAAGGGGTCGTGTTTGTCCTCTGCGCCTACCAGCTCTTTGATGGCTTGCTTGACAGCAAGGGATGACACATCCTCCGAGGCGCTTCGGCTGCCTACGCCCGAATGAAAGAAGTAGCGCAGATCCAATACGCCCTTGGGCGTGTCCAAGGTGACGCTGTTCGCTACACGGCAGACCGTCGGTTCGCTCAATCCTGTCATCTGCGCCACGTCTGCCATGGCAAGTGGTCGCAGGCCCGCAGGTCCCCTATCGAAGAACTGGCTTTGATGGTTGATGACTGCATCGCTTATCGCGATGATGGCTGCCTTTCTCAGATCGACGGCGCGGATGAGCCCTTTCGCTTCGCGTAGCATCTCTCGCATCTTGGCTGCTGTGCGCTTGTCGATGGCGGGATCGTCGAGCATGCTCGCATAGCCTTCATCCAGCAAGATCTGAGGCAGAAGTCCCTTTCGAAGCTTGAACGACCATGTCGTTCCGCTCTTGATCACGATGACCTCAGGGAAGGTGGTCGGACCATCGTGCTCGAAGCACGCAGCAGGATGGGGATCAAGGCGCCTGATCCTCTCAAGGACATGTTGGACGCAGGATGCGGTGGTCCCAAGCGCTGAGGCAATCTGTAAGATGCGCCCATCGGCCAGATCGGGCAAATGGTTCTCGATGATCCGGCGCACAAGGAGGTCGTCATCTCCCGTCGCTTGCAGCTGAGCTATCAAGCGCTCCTGCAGGCTGCGTGCTCCGATCCCTGCTGGGGCGCATTCGGTCTGCATCTTCTTCAGCACCCGCTCCACGCGATTGGGATTGGTTCCCAATGCATCAGCGACGATGTCGGTGTCAAGGCGCAGATATCCCTGCTCATCGATGCCGCTTATGAGCTCTTGCGCGATTCGGATATCCATCTCATCGCGTAGATCCATATTCAGCTGCGCCAAGATCTCCTCTTCAAGGCTCAGCGCTTTCTCAGGCGTGCGCGAAGCGATGCTCTCGAACTCCTCATGGGGAAAGCGGCACTCGAAGGGAGATTCGGCGGATCTGAGGAAGGGGTTCTCCATGGCCTTGTTGGACAAGAGCGCGCGCAACTCCAAGATGGGCATCCCCATCACCTCTATGCCTTGCCTGACCTCCGTGGTCAGCTGGATATGTTGGACTTGTTCGAGCCCGAGACTCGGACACATGCGCACATCCCCCTTTGCACCCATACGAAACCATCCAATGCAAGACCTTGCATGCAGACCTCTCATCACCAAGGCTACCCGATTCGCTTTTTGCGAGAGCTTCTGGTTGCCATCCAATCTCGTTTTGAAAGGAGATTCTCAAATTGGGACACGCACGGCTCTGGCTTGCAGGCTCCGTACGGCCAAGATGCCCGCTGGATCCTGGCACGATTCTTTCATCTCCTTCGAATCGGAAAGAGTAGACCCCCCTAGACTGCTCTTTGCTGCACCATGCTGGAGCCAAGATATCCCCCTTGATGCACAGCAGCTCAAGCTCCGATCCTCATCTTGGCTCCCCTTCTTTTCAGGCGAGACGGCGTGGGTAAAACGAGGTATCTTGTTTCGGATCAACCGATGCAGGATCTGTTGCGGAGGGGAGACCGGACAATGAATGCATGCGGGTCAGAG
>CANODU010000002.1 GCA_947565185.1 uncultured Eggerthellaceae bacterium
ACTTGTGACCCCTACCGTGTCAAGGTAGTGCTCTCCCCCTGAGCTAACCGCCCTCATGGCTTCTCAGCGTCAGCAGCCCGATATCATATCAGACCGATTCCGTGAGTCAAGGACGAACTTGCGAATGCGCATGATGCGGGTGGACATGACCTCTTGACTATGGGACAGCACCCAAGAAGAAGGCCCAGCGCTTGTGCGCTGGGCCTGGAAGATCTCTGGTGTCGGAGGCGGGATTTGAACCCGCACACCCGATATGTGGGCACTAGCACCTCAAGCTAGCGTGTCTGCCGTTCCACCACTCCGACACATCAATGGCGTGCGACGTGAGATTCTATCAGATTACACCCCACGCGCAACTGAAAAAACTAGTTCGTGGCAATGGTCCCATGCGGGTAGATGACCATGAGGACCAGAAGCGACACCAAGAAGATGACAGCGCACACGATGGTGATGCGGTCGAGGTTCTTCTCGATGATGCTCGTGCCGGTCTGCGTGGAATACATGGAACTGGCGATGGCATCTGAGATGCCCGTGCCCTTGCCCGAATGCATCAGGATGAAGATGATCAGTCCGATGCCCGACAAGAATAGCAGGACCAAAAAGACGATAACCAACGGTGTCACGTTCTCACGCTTCTTTCTCTCAATCAACGCATGCCGAATGCAAAAGTATAGTTGATGCGGCGCGCTTAGGCAATAAGGCTCTTCCCGGTCATCGCGGAGGGAGGCTCTATGCCGATGGTCTGGAGGATGGTGGGAGCGATATCCGCAAGCACCCCATCCCTTCCTGCCAAGTGCAGCCCGCATCCGCTGAAATCCGCCAAGATGAAGGGCACGAGCGCCGTCGTATGAGCCGTATGAGGCGTTCCATCCTCTGAGATCATCTTATCGGCATTGCCGTGATCGGCGGTCACGAACGCAACGCCGCCGGCTTCCTTCACGGCGTCAAGGACCATGCCCACGCCCGCATCCACAGCCTCCACCGCCGCAACTGCCGCAGGGATGGAGCCCGTATGTCCCACCATGTCGCAATTCGCGAAATTGACGATGTAGACATCAGCCTCGCGTCCTTTGATGGCTGATGCCAGCGTTGAGGCAACCTCAGGTTCGCTCATCTCTGGCTGCAGGTCATAGGTGGCTACCTTGGGCGAGGCGATGAGCATGCGCTCCTCCCCTGCCTTCGGCTCTTCCACGCCGCCGTTCAAGAAGAACGTCACGTGAGCGTATTTCTCCGTCTCTGCGATGTGGTACTGGGAAAGGCCTGCATCTGCCAGCACATCTGCCAGCACATCCTGGGGGAATTCCTTGGGGAAGATGACAGGAGCTGAGATGGTCGGGTCGTATTCGGTGAGGCAGGCGAAGAAGACCTCCGGATGCGCGCACCGTTCAAACCCCTGGAAGTCCTCATCGGTCATGGCGCGCGTGAGCTCGCGAGCTCTATCCGGTCGGAAGTTGAAGAACACGACCGCATCTCCTGAACGCACCCCGCGCTCATCGAATGCTACTGGCTCCACGAACTCATCTGTGATGCCCGCGTCATAGGATGCGCGCAGAGCTTCATCAGGGGTGAGATCTGCAAGGGGCGTTGCGCATACGATCGCGTCAAAAGCACGCTTGACGCGATCCCAGCGCTTGTCGCGATCCATGGCATAGTATCGGCCCTCAAGGGAGGCTATCTGGATGCTGCATGCGGGATGAGCAGCCGTAAGCGCTTCTATCTTGTCCTCAAGCCGCTCCACATAGGACAGGGCGCTTGCCGGCGGCACGTCACGGCCATCCAAGAAGCAATGGATGCGCACATCATGCACGCCTGCATCCGCCGCTGCCTCCATGAGCGCGAAGAGGTGCTCATCGGAAGAATGGACGCCACCATCGCTTACAAGCCCCATCAGGTGGAGTGCCCTTCCCTCTCCGCACGCGTGCGCAAACGCGCTCTGCAACACGGGATTGCGCGCAAGCGAGCCATCAGCGCATGCCTTGTTGATGCGCGTGAGCTCTTGGTAGACCACCCGCCCTGCCCCGATGTTCAGATGCCCTACTTCGGAATTGCCCATCTGCCCTGCAGGCAGCCCGACGGCCTCCCCCGATGCTTCCAAGCGAACATGATCATCCTCTTGGAACAGCGCATCCAAAACGGGGGTCTTCGCCAAGGAGATGGCATTGCCGGGCCCAGCCTCTGCCAGGCCGAAGCCATCCATGATGATGAGGCACACGGGCAAGCGCTTGCTGGTGTGCGGGTCAGGGGCTGCCATCTAGAGCGCTGCCTTCACGATCTGGACGAAGGAGCGGGCCTTGAGCGATGCGCCACCGATGAGACCGCCATCTATGTCAGGTTGCGCCAAGAGCAGCTCCGCGTTGCCCTCGTTCATGGAGCCGCCGTACAGCACGCGGATGGATGCGGCGGCAACCTGACCGAAGAGCACAGCGAGCGTTTCGCGGATGGCACCACAGACCTCTTGAGCCTGCTCTGGAGTGGCAGTGCGCCCGGTGCCGATGGCCCACACGGGCTCATAGGCCACCACAGCGCTCTTCGCTGCCTCAGCATCCACACCAGCGAAAGCAGCTCTCACTTGATCGTCCACGAAGCCGATGTAGCTCCCCTCTTCGCGCACCGCGAGCGATTCTCCCACGCAGACGATGGGATCGATGGGTTGCGTCCTGTCGGAGAGCAGCGCACATACCTTCTTGTTGACATCCTCGTTCGTCTCGCCGAAGTATTGACGGCGCTCTGAATGTCCGACGATGCAGTACGAGCAGCCGATCTCGCGGATCATGGGCACGGATATCTCGCCGGTATAGGCACCGGAGGGCTCCCAATACACATTCTGCGCACCCACGCCAACGCCGAGCTTGTCGAATTCGAAGACGGTATAGACCGGCTTCAGGTCCGTGAAGGGCGGACATACCGCCACATCCACATCATCCAGCCAATCCGGCTCCATCTCGTTCGAGATCTCCTGTGCGAGCACGACCGCCTCTCCGATGGTCTCGTTCATCTTCCAATTGCCCGCGATGAGCGGCTTCCTTGCCATAGCTTGACTTCCTTCCTAACGAACCTTCAAGGCCTCCACACCGGGAAGGGCTTCGCCCTGTACGAGCTCCATGGATGCGCCACCACCGGTGGAGATGAACGTCATCTGATCAGCCAATGCGAACTTGTTGATCGCAGCCACGGAATCTCCGCCGCCGATGATGGTATCCGCATCCTCGTTGTTGGCGATGACCTCTGCCACTCTTCGCGTTCCCGCTTCGAAAGGCGCCATCTCGAAGACCCCCATGGGGCCATTCCAGAAGACGCTTGCCGCCTTTCGGATGGCATCCGCATAGATCTCCGCTGTCTCAGGGCCGATGTCCAATCCCATCATGTCATTCGGCATCTCCTTCACGGAAACGGCCTGGGTCTTCGCATCATCGGCGATCCCGCCTGCCACGATGACATCCACGGGCAAGAGCAGCTTCACGTCGTTGCGCTTGGCCTTGGCGACCATGTCATGGGCGCGCTCCACCCACTCGGGCTCTACCAAGGACTTGCCCACCTCATGGCCCTCTGCCAAGAGGAACGTGAAGCACATGGCACCGCCGATGATGAGCACATCAGCCTTGTCCAGCAGCGCATCGATCACCTTGATCTTGTCAGAGACCTTGCTGCCGCCGAGCACGGCGACGAAGGGGCGGCGCGGATCATCCAGCATGGAGGTGAGCGTTTCCACCTCGCGTTGCATGAGGTATCCCGCATAGGCCGGCAAGAGCTTCGCCACGCCCTCCGTGGAGGCATGGGCGCGATGCGCTGTGCCGAAGGCGTCGTTCACATAGACATCAGCCAGCGCAGCCAGCTCGCGGGCGAAGGCAGGGTCATCCTTCTTCTCGCGCGCATCGAAGCGCACGTTCTCAAGGACTGCCACCTGTCCATCCTCAAGCGCTCCCACCACGCTCTGGGCGCTTGGACCTGTGATGTCCTCTGCCAAGATGACTTCCCTATCAAGGATCTCAGCCAGCCGCTTCGCTGCAGGGGCCAAGCTATAGGCCTCTTCGAAGCCTGTGCCCGCAGGACGTCCGCGATGGCTCACCAAGATGACGCGTCCACCGCCTTCGATGAGCTTTTGGATGGTAGGGAGCGCTGCGCGGATGCGCGTATCATCGGTCACCACGCCATCGTCTATGGGAACATTGAAGTCCACGCGGACGAGCACGCGCTTCCCTTGCGGATCCAGCTCGTCAATGGTCCTTACCTTTGCCATACATGCACCTTTCAAATGATCTTCACATATCTCATGAGGTCCTCGGGAAGACGAACGATGCTGCAGGACAACTCCTGAAAAGGCCTTAAAGGGGTCAGAAGAGCTGCAGGTTGGTCTCTGAGCGTGCGAGGGCGCTTCAGATGAACCGGCTCAGCACGAAAGCCCAAGGAGTTGGCTTATGTCCAACGAGCGAAGGCTTGGAAGGCCGAGCCGGCTATCTGATGCAGCCGCAGCCGCTTAGAGCATGATCTTGGCCAGATCCTTCACGCGATTGGAGTAACCCCACTCATTGTCATACCAGGAGATGCACTTCACGAAGTTGCCGTCGCCCCCGAGCACCATGGTGAGGCCTGAGTCGAAGACCGAGGACGCCGGATTGCCGACGATGTCGATGGACACCAGCGGATCATCGGTATATTCGAGGATCCCCTTCATGGGGCCATCAGCAGCCTTCTTCATGGCTGCGTTGATCTCATCGACGGTAGCGTTGCGCTCAAGCTCGACCGTGAGGTCCACCATGGACCCATCGGGGGTGGGAACGCGCGTGGCGAAGCCGTCGAGCTTGCCTTTAAGATCAGGAAGCACCAGCGCGACCGCACGTGCCGCTCCGGTCGTCGTAGGGATCATAGACATAGCCGCAGCGCGGGCGCGACGCAGATCCTTATGGGGCAGATCGAGGATCTTCTGGTCGTTGGTGTAGGCGTGGATGGTGTTCATGAAACCGCGCTTGATGCCGAACGTATCCAAGAGCACCTTCGCGAAGGGGGCCAAGCAGTTGGTGGTGCAAGAGGCGTTCGAGACGATATTGTCCGTCTCCTTGTTGTAGGTGTCATCGTTCACGCCCATGACGATGGTGGCGTCCACGTTCTTGCCCGGAGCTGAGATGATGACCTTCTTGGCGCCGGCCTCCAGATGGGCCTTGGCCTTTTCGCCATCAGTGAAGAAGCCCGTGGATTCCACGACGATGTCCACGCCCAGCTCCTTCCAGGGCAGGTCCTTCGGATCGCGCTCGGAGAGCACGATGACCTTATGACCATCCACGATCATGCCATCTTCCACGACGACGATCTCTTCGAAGGCGCGACGATGGACTGAATCGTACTTCAGAAGATGCGCCATCGTGGGGATATCTCCCAGATCGTTCACCGCCACGACCTCAAGATCGGGATCATTCGCCATCGCGCGATAGACGAGACGCCCGATCCTGCCGAAACCGTTGATCGCTACCTTGGTTGCCATAGGTGCTCCTTCTGTTGGATTGTTGGGGCTGTGCGCATCTGGCGCACGGGAGAAAGGATACCATCTGCAACCCGGCAGGTGTCATCTTGTGAGCGTCTCATCCGTTATTGGCACTGCTTCGTTGACTGAAAGCGCACGCTCACCTCACGAACCATCCAAGAGCTGTTCCAGACGGCGCAGGCGATGGTTCACGGCCGATTTCGATAGCGGCGGGTCATGGCGCTCTCCCAACTCCTTCAGGGATGCCTCGGGATAGGTCACGCGCAGGCGAATGAACTCCTGGAGCGCGGGGGGTAGCGATGAGACCTCATGGGTCTTCAGCACGTCGCGGATCATGAATAGCTGGCGCACCGCGGCGTCGGTGGCCTTATGCTGATTGGCGATCTCTGCATTGATCTGGCGATTCACATCGTTGCGCACGGATTTGACGACGCGGATCTCCTCTAGCATGAGCGCGCTGCGATGAGCGCCGGTGAATGCGAGGAACTCCAAGATGGCGTTTCCGCTCTTGAGGTAGATCATCTGCGACGTGCGCCGGGGCATCACCTTCGCGCCGATCCCCTGCTCTACCAGGATGTCCACGGCATCATGGGCGAGATGCTCGTTCTCCACGATCATCTCGAAATGGAAATCGCTCTTCGGATCCGAGATGAAGCCGCTGCCCAAGAAGATGCCGCGCAGGTAGGCCGCTTGGCAGCATCGCTTGGCCACGAGGCGCTCCTCTATCCCCATCAACAGCCCGCCATCCTTCGCGACGATGCCCATATCATGCAAGGCCGAAGCCAAGCCGGGCTGGGACGGTATCTCTATCAGATAGTTCGGCGTCTTGTGTAGGACCGACCGACGGATGGTGAGATCCGTTTCAAGCCCGTAGAGCCCATGGAGCAAGCGGATGACGAGCCTCCCTACCGAAGCGGAATCCGTGGCGATCTCCACGCGGTAGGTACCCGGGCCGCTCAAGAAGAGCGTGCCCTCCACGCGCACGAGCGCCGCGAGCGTAGCGCGATCGCAATGAGAGCACGTGGGACCCACATGGGAGAGCTCGTCTTTCACGTCCGTGGTGAAGGACATGAGGCGGCCTCTAGTATTCCCGCCGCGAGAGCATCAAGCGCACGACCTGCAGGATGGCATCGCGCAGCGCTGCAGGATTGTGCCAGGATGGATGGCGCGCATCAGCTAAGTCGCGCGCGATGACCACCGGTCCTTCGGCTTGGATGGACAGGAGGTCCTGATAGGTGATGGGCACGGGACGCACGCCCTCAGAGAGCCGCAGGTCATCCAGATCAGAGGTGGATGAGTATTCGGGCTCATCCCCAGCAACCGCGATGAAGCTGCCTGTGGCTGGGCTCTCGGCGCGCAATGGCACGGGGGTGTGCACTAACATGTAGTCGATGAGCCCGAACATGCCATGGTCGAAGAGCGCTGCCAGATGCTCCTTGGCAGACAGCCCCCAGGTCTCCCCCTGCACGTCTGCCAACGAGCAGACGAACAGCACCGAGCCGCGCGAGCGTTGGATGGCGTCCACGATGCCGGGCACCAGAAGGTTCGGGATGATGGAGGTGAACAGCGATCCTGGCCCCAACACGATGAGGTCAGCTCGTTCGATGGCCTTCACGGCAGGCCGATAGGCCCGAATGACATCTCCTTCCGTGACCAAGCGAACGCTCTCGAGCGCCGTCTTCGAATGGCACGCCACTGCTTGCCCATCCAGCGTGCGTCCGTCGCGGGTGCGCGCGGTGAGCGTCACATGGTCCAGCGTTGAGGGATAGACGTGGCCCTGTGCGTTGACCAGCTTCTCGCAGATGCGGATGGCCTCGGGAAACGACCCTGAAGCGTCTTCCAGCGCAGCCAGCAAGAGATTCCCGAGGGCATGGTCATCGGCAACGGCGAACCGGTACTTGAAGGCCCGCACGAGCGGATCTGTGGGGTCATCGGCGAAGGCGGCGATGCATTTGCGGATATCCCCTGGGGGCGTCACATTCGCCTTGTCGCGCAGGATGCCCGTGGAACCACCATCGTCTGCCATGGCCACCACAGCATTGGTGGAGATGCCCAACGAGAGCAAGGTGCGGATGGAGACTGGCGCGCCCGTGCCCCCGCCGATGACCACCGCTTCGATGGATTCGTCCATCTCTTCAGCTGCCACTCCAGCCATGACCTGATCCGCGAGCGCTTGGAAGGCGCCCGTTGCAGAAGGATCCATATGGAATGGCTTCACATCCATGAAGATGGTCACCTCAAGGGATATGGATATCGGGGGATTCCCCGTCCAGCTTCTCTTGTTCAGAGCGAGCGCGCTCGGCCTTGCCCAAGTCGCGATGGGCCACAGATACCCGATAGCCCTTGGATTTCAAGTAGTCCCCTGTGGATTCTGCAAGGGCCACGGACCGATGCTGACCCCCCGTGCACCCCACGCCGATAGCCAGCTGCTGCTTGCCTTCCGAAACGTAGCCAGGCATCACCACATCCAACAGCGCATGCCAGCGCTTCTTGAATTCGATGGTCTCATCGCGCAGCATGACGAAATCGCGCACGGGGGCATCGAGACCCGTCAAGCTGCGCAGGTCAGGATCGTAATAGGGATTCGGTAGGAATCGTACGTCCATCACCAGATCGGCATCGAGGGGCGCACCATGCTTGAACCCGAAGGAATACACCGTGACGGAGAGGCCTTGCCGCTCGTTGCCCTCAGAGAAGGCCGAGCGCAGCGTTGCGCGCAGCTTCTGCGGGAGCATATCCGTGGTGTCTATGACCACATTCGCGCGCTCGCGCACGTTCACGAGTAGCGATCGCTCGCGCTGTATGCCTTGGGCGATGGTGGTGCCCTCTTGGCAGAGCGGATGGCGGCGACGGCTGGATTTGTAGCGGGAGACCAGCTTCGTATCATCGGCATCCAGATACACCATCTTGAAATCGATGCCTGCTGCATCCAGCTCATCCAGAACATCGATGAGAGAACCGAAGAACTTGCCATTGCGCGCATCGCACACCAGAGCCAGCTTCTTGCGCGGCTCATCGGCATCCGTGCGATCCAGATCCACCATGCTGGTGATGAGCGATGCAGGGAGGTTGTCCACGCAGAAATACCCTAGATCCTCGAACACATGCATGGCCTCGGTGCGCCCGGCTCCGCTCATGCCCGTGACGAAGACCAGCTCAGGCATGCTCTCAGAGGCTTCCAAGGACTGAGATCCTTCTTCTGCGGCCATCAGCGCCTCCCCTCTTTCGACATCCTCTCCTCATTATACTGCGCGATGACAGCCCAAAGATCGCGTGCCACCTCAGTTGGGAGCACATGGGCCTCCATGATGTCCTCCAAGCTTGCAGCGCGCAGCGCCTTCATGGACTTGAAGTGGCGCATGAGCGCCTTCTTGCGCACAGGACCTATGCCTGGCACTTCGTCCAAGATGGAAGCAGACATGCCCTTGTCGCGCAATTCGCGGTGAAAGGTGATGGCGAACCGGTGCGCTTCATCGCGCACTTGCTTCACCAGATACAGCGACGCCGATCCACCAGGCAAGACGACTGGCCCCGACTCCTGCCAGGGTACGAACAGCTCTTCGTCTCGCTTGGCCAGGCCTACGACGGGGATGTCGTCGATGCCCATCTCTTCGAACATGGCCAAAGCTGCGGTGAGCTGGGGCTTGCCGCCGTCGAGGATGATGAGGTCGGGCTTCGACCCGAAGCGCTCATCGGCCATGCGCTCTTTGGCATAGCGGCGGCTCATGACCTCCTGCATGCTCAAGAAGTCGTTCGCCTCATCCAGCTCCGTCCGGATCTTGAAGCGTCGATACTGGTTCTTATCGGGCTTGCCGCCCGTGAACACCACCATCGATGCCACCGTATAGGCACCATGGAGCGTGGATATGTCGAAGCATTCGATGCGCATGGGCGGCCGATCCAGCGCGAGCGCGCTCTCTAGCTGAGCCAGCGCATCATTGATGCGCTTGTCGTCATAGTTCGTGCGCACCTTATAGCGCATGAGCGTGTGCTTGGCATTGCGCTCTGCTAAGGCCACGAGCTCTGCGCGCTCGCCACGCTGCGGCTCCACCAGGCGAACCTTGGCGCCATGGGCTGAGGAGAGACGCTCGGTCAGCCACTGGGCGATGGCGCTGGCATCCTCGGGCACCGTGCGCAGGATGACCTCATGGGGAATGGAGGTGGTGGTGTCGTAGTAGCGCATGAGGAAGTTGCGCAGAAGATCCTCATCAGGGACATCAGAGCCGCGGTCCAGCACGAATTCATTGGAGTTCAAGATGCGCCCCTCGCGGATCTGGAAGACGTGAACGCCGGCTACCGTCTCCTCACGGTAGAACCCTATGACATCCGCATCCAGATTCTTGGAGGAGACCGCATGCTGACGCTCGTTCTGCGATTCGATGGTCTCGATGCGCGCTTGGATGCGAGCCGCCCGCTCGAAATCAAGCTCGCCTGCAGCCTCCATCATCTCAGCGTTGAGCTCGTCCAAGAACTCCCGTCGATTCCCTGACAAGAAGCGCTCGATGCGCTCCACGTTCTTCGCATAGGCTTCGAAGGTGATCTCACCTGCGCAGGCGCCCGGAGCCAAGCCCACATGGGCGTCGAAGCACGCAGTGCATCCTTTCAAGGCCTGGCTTGGATCCCCATGTTCGCTGCGCCCGCAACGCAGCTCGCGCGCATCGAAGCCCGCCTTCTCCAGCTTGCGCTTCATGGCGCGCCACTCCGCACACGATGCTGCGCAGAGCGGCACGATGCGTCGGGCGATATCGATCAGCTTGCGTGCAGCCCGGGCATCCGTGAACGGGCCGAAATAGCGCGAATCCTTCTTATGCTTCTCGCGCGTGTACTTGATGGCGGGGAACACGTCCCCTTTGGTGATGCAGATGAACGGATAGCTCTTGTCATCCTTGAAATCCGCGTTGTAGAACGGCGAGTACTGGTTGATGAGGTTCTTCTCCAAGACCAGGGATTCGTGCTCGTTGGTCACCACGATGTACTCGAATGAATGGATGCGCTCCACCAGCAGCGGTATCTTCGCGCGGGAATCCTGGAAGTTCACATACTGGCGCATGCGTGCGCGCAGCTGCTTGGCCTTGCCCACATAGATGACCTGACCCTCGGCATCCTTCCAAAGATAGACGCCCGGCTCTGTAGGGACCTTCGCCAGCTCGCGCTTGATGCGCGCAAGCTTCTCCGCTTGGGTCTCAGCGTTGTGAAGGTCAAGTGCTCCTGTATCTGTGTGCTGCTTTGAGTCTATGGGCTCTTCCCTCCTATCGGCGCTTCTTGCGCTGAGAGCGCCCGGGACGCTTGTCGGATCCGCTCTTCGCTGAACCCTTGCGCGCTCCCTTCGCCTGAGGCTTGGGCTTGCGTCCTACATGAGAGCGCTTGGGCTTGCGGTCCTCTGTTGGCTCGTCTCCCGCGCGCATGTCCTTGCGCTTCTTCGCTCCCTTGCGCAGATCCCCGTAGCCCGTGTAGTCGTAGTCGCGCTTCTCTTGCTTCTTCTCTCGGTAGCGCTTGGCGCGTGCGGCGGACTTGGCCCCTTTCTTCGATGCCCCTTCGCGCTCCTTCGCCTTCTCGCGCCGTGAGGGCTTGTTCAGCTGCGCCATGTCCACATCGAAGGAGTCGATGCGCATGACCGGCAGGCTGCGTCCGATGAGCGCCTCGATGGCGACGAGGCGATCCAGCTGCTTTTGAGCAACGAAAGAGACCGCGAAGCCGGCATTGCCCGCGCGTCCGGTGCGCCCGATGCGATGGATGTAATCCTCGGGCATGTCCGGCAAATCGTAGTTGACGACGTAGTCCACCTCCGGGATGTCGATGCCGCGCGCCAGGACATCCGTGGCTACGATCACGCCTGCATCTCCTGTGCGGAAGCTCTGCAGCGCCTGCTTGCGCTGGCCCTGCGTCTTATCGGAATGGATGCAGACGGCATGGAAGCCGGCACGCTTGAGATCGCGCGCAACGTCTTCGGCGCGATGACGCGTGCGCGCGAAGACGATGACGCGGTCGTGTCCCTTCTCATCCAACAAGCATTTCAAGAGCTCCAGCTTCTGATTGTTGGAGACGGGCAGGATGAACTGCTCCACGATCTTGGCCGTCTCCCCCTTCTGAGCGATCTGGACGATCTCAGGGTCCGTCAGGAGGTCTGCCAGGTTCTTCTGGATGGATTCATCGATGGTGGCCGAGAACAAGAGCGTCTGCCTCGCTTGAGGCACCTTCGCCACGATGGAGCGCACCGCGGGCAAGAAGCCCATGTCGAGCATGCGGTCCGCCTCGTCCAAGACGAGCACCTCCACTCCCGACAGGTCCGCCACACCGCGCTCTATGAGATCGTTTAAGCGTCCGGGCGTTGCGATGAGGATGTCGGTCCCGCGCCGTAGCTCCCGGATCTGCGGCGCATAGGGCTTCCCGCCGAAGACGACCGTGGAGTACAGCCCACAAGTGCGTGCGATACGCGTGCTGTTGTATGCGATCTGCTCAGCCAGCTCGCGCGTAGGCGTGATGACGAGCGCACGAGGAGCTGTGCGCCCTTTCACGCGCTTAGGCATCTTGTCGAGCACCGGCAGGAGGAACGCTGCCGTCTTGCCCGTTCCCGTGCTGGCTGCAGCGATGACGTCCCGGCCTTCCAGCACGAGCGGTATGGCCATCTGTTGCACAGGCGTGGGCGTCTCATACCCAAGGCGCCCGACGGCGTCCAAGGCACGCTTCGACAGTCCAAGCTCTTCAAAGGATCTCATAGGAGGATTTCCCATCTCTACCAGAGGATATATAAGCATCCGATTATACCGGGTGACGCCACCATTGCTAAGCGGCATCATCTGATATCCATGATAGACTTGGCTACTATGAAATACGGAAGAGGAGACCAAGATATACCTGCTGTGAACATCGAGGATGTCGCGCTCATCTTCGAAGGCGGCGGCATGCGGGCGAGCTATACCTCAGCAGTAGCGGCACGCCTCTTGGAAGAGGATATAAGCTTCGGTCATGTCTATGGCGTGTCTGCGGGTGCCAGCAATGCGGTGAACTACCTCTCGCGCGACATCCCGCGCACCGAGGAATCCTTCACGGGCTATGTCTCCTCGCGTGAGCATATCGGCTGGCATCGCCTGCTTACGGGGCGCTACTTCTTCGACGGTCCTTGGATCTACGAAGGAGCCGCTACGCGCTATGCAGGCACTGACGATGCGATGGAGTTCGACTGGGATATGTTCTGCGCCAACCCGGCTGACGTCCACATCGAGGCATTCGATGTGGAAAGCGGTGACACAGTCAGATGGACGAAGGCGGATATGGTGGATTGCGCGGACATGATGCGCAAGGTGCGCGCATCCTCTTCGCTTCCCGGCTTCATGGAGCCGACGGTGATAGAGGGCCGCACCTACATGGATGGCGGCTTGTCCGATAACTGGGGGATCAGCCTCATGCCTGCCATCGATGACGGATTCGACCGCTTCTTCATCGTGCGCTCGCAACCAAAGGGATACCGCAAGAAGAAAGCGAACCCGCTCTTGACGCGCCTCATCGCCTCCTCGCTCAAAGATGCTCCTCTCGTCCTCGAGCAGATCAAGCGCCGATCGCTTGGCTATAACCTGCTTTGCGACAAGATAGAGGAACTGGAGCGCATCGGGTCAGCGTATGTCTTCTACCCCGATGAGATGCATGTCAGCAATCACACCACTGATATAGGGGCGCTCCGTGCCTCGCTTGCCGCGGGAACCGAACAGGCGAAGCGCGAAGCGGACGAATGGAAGGAATGGCTCGGGCTCTGAGGAGCCTGCCCGTCTATCAGCTTTCCACCTTGTCGAACATCTCTTCGGCATATTCGCAGTACAGCTGAATGGCCTCCCGCTCTTTCGTGGAGAACATGCCGATGTAGGTGGTGATGGCATTGGCGAATGCGTTCACCAGGCTGATGTCAGGAGCGTATGCGGCCACCTCAGCCTCACCTAGATCCACATCGGCTTCTTTGTTCCATTGCTCGATGCCACGCACTGCCTTTTCGAGATCCTCCGGGATGGTGCCCTCTTGGATCATCTGCTGGATGGCAGGCATGAAGCGATCCTGCTCCTTCTGCATCTTCTCGTAGAGATGTGCATATTTCACGGCTCTCACCCTCCTCTGCTCCGATGAAGCTATGAGAAGAGTCTAGCCCGACACGAGCCCTGCCTTGAGGGTGCGCCCATTCAGTTGAGAAAACGTAATGCCGCGCGTCTCCTCCACAGCCCAGCGCTCATACAGCGCTGCGTCATCATCTGATATCAGCGAGCCACGGACTGAGGTCTCCTGCGTAGAGCATCGTGACCTGCTTGGTGGCGCGGCTGATAGCCGTGTACAAGCGCCGCCGCGATGCATCGGTAGCTGGGTAGGCGTCTTGGCTCACATCGGGGAGGATGACGGCGTCGAACTCCAGCCCTTTCGCCAAGGCCAATGTGGTGGCGAACACGCCACGCTCAGGCAAGCTCTCTTCATCGCCGATGATGGGCAGCTCTGATCCATGCGCCTTGGCCAAAGCCTTCAGCTGCCCTTTCCAAGGGACGATGACAGCCGTGAGCCCCTCGCGCTCCTTCGCCTTCGCTATGAGCCGCTCAAGGGTGGATGCGCAGTCCGCTTTGTCTGTGCAGGAGATGAGACGGGGCTCCTCTCCTGCAGGTTGCACAGACTGGATCTGGAGGCCCTCATCATGGGCGAGCTTCGCGAACAGAGCGGTGATCTGGGGCGTAGAGCGGTAGCTGATCATGAGGTTGCATCGGCTGGTGGCCTTCCCTTCCCCTTCGAGCACGTCCGCTATATCTTGAAAGGTGATCGCGCGATCCTGGATGGCTTGATTCTCATCGCCTAAGAGCATCAGCTTCGCGCGGGGGAAATGCTTCGCCATGCATGCCAGTTGAGCTTCGGTGTAGTCTTGCACCTCATCGATGATCACGTAGCGCGCATCCTCATCAGCCATGCCCGTGAGAGCCATCTTGGCATAGAGCCACTCCACTGGTGCCACGCCTGAAGAGCCCAAAAGCTGCATGGCGATGCGATCGATGCGCAACCATTCATCGCGATCGATGGCAGCGCGGATGGGCTCATAGCGATCGCGCAGCATCCTCAAGGCAAGCTCGCGCTCTTCCGCTTCGGTCTGCGGGCTAATGGTCTCATTGAAGATGCGCAATTGCTCTTCGATGCTCAAGCCTGAAAGCTCATCGATCACTCCATCGTTTTTCGCCATGCGCTTCAAGCGCTGATCGAACTTCTTCAAGAGCTCCTCGCGAATGAGCGTGATGCGGCGCGATCCCATGGGGACATTCGCGAAGCGATGCATGAGCGCATCGATCTGGTTCGCTGTGACGAAGCAGATCTTCCCCTCAGCGATCTCGTGATAGTCAGCGTGAGTGAGCGAGAGGGTGGGCACGCCCTGCTCTATCTGACGCAAGCGCCTCACGTCCACATCCCCCTTGCCCGGCTCCATGCCCGCAGGCAAGAGGCTCTTCGCCAGCGCATGCCAGGTGGTCGTGCGCGGATTGCTCTCCCCCATCTCTGGGAGCACATGGGCTATGTAGGAAGTGAAGACGGGATTGGGTGTGATGAGATGAACCTGGTCGGGTCTGAGATCTTCGCGATGGCGATAGAACAGGTAGGCGATGCGCTGCAAGAGCACAGAGGTCTTGCCGCTGCCAGCCACGCCTGAGACCAACAGCGCCGGCACATCCTCATGGCGGATGACGCTGTTCTGCTCCTTTTGTATGGTGGTCGTGATGGCCTTCATGTGCGGCGTGCGCTCAGAGGCGAGCGACTTCAACAGCAGCGGGTCCTCGATGGCCACCGTCGTGTCGAAGTATGCTTTGAGCACATCGCGCTCTATGTCGAATTGACGACGAAGCTCTAGGTCGACCTCGATGACGCGTCCGTTGGCCACATAGGAGGTCCGGCCGTTCGCCTGGTTGTAATACACCTCAGCCACCGGGCTTCGCCAATCCACCACGAGGCGCTTGAATGCTTCATCCGTGGCGCCAGCAGCGCCGATGTAGAGCTCACGCACCTCATCCTTTTCCACATAGCGCAAGGTCACCTTCGCGAAGTAGGGCTGGCGCAAGAGCAGATCGATGTCCGAGAGCTTGCGAGCAGTGGTGTCAGCGGCCATGTTATAGCCTTCGATCACCTTGTTAGCCGAGGCGAAGGCGGCGTAGGTCTCCAGCATCTCGTCAAAGGACGTGCCGTTATAGGTCAGCTCATGAGCCATGGAATCCTTGTCCTTCGCAGCATCCACCGCGATGGATGCAAGCTTCTTGGACAGAAGGGTGCGCAAGCGCTCAAGCTCAGCATAGGTGCGGCTCAAATGCGCTTGCTCATGGACGAATCCCTCATCATGGTCAAACAAATCTGATCTCCTCTCCCAAGAAGGGGATAGAAGATTATAGCCAATGAACGCAGAGAGCCCCGCACGAAGCGGAGCTCTCTTCACACGATATGCGAATGAGAGGATCCAGGTTGCCTACACGATGCCCTCGGCCATCATGGCATCTGCCACTTTCTCGAATCCTGCGATGTTCGCACCAGCGACGAAGTCTCCAGCGCAGCCATAGCGCTTGGCGGCATCATCGATGGAGTGATAGATGGTGACCATGATGCTCTTGAGCTTCGCGTCGACCTCTTCGAAGGTCCAAGAGAGCCGCTCGGAGTTCTGGGACATCTCAAGGCCAGACGTGGCGACGCCACCTGCATTCGCCGCCTTGCCCGGAATGAAGGCAACGCCGTTGTCCTGAAGATACGCAGTGGCCTCCATGGTGGTGGGCATATTCGCGCCCTCGGCCAAGAGCTTGCAGCCATTGCTCACGAGCATCTGCACATCATCCAAGAAGACCTCGTTCTGCGTAGCGCAGGGCAGTGCGATGTCGCACGGGATGGACCAGACGCCACGGCCTTCATGGTATTCCACGCCTTCCTTGCGCTTCGCATACTCCGAGATGCGCCCGCGCTCCACTTCCTTGATGGTCTTGACGAGATCGACATCTATGCCAGCCGGATCATGGATCCAACCGGTGGAGTCTGACATGGTGACCGGCTTCGCGCCCAGCTGGATGGCTTTTTGAGCTGCATAGATGGCCACATTGCCTGATCCTGAGATGCACACGGTCTTCCCTGCCAGCGTATCTCCTGCGCACTTCAGATGCTCTTCCACGATGTAGACGAGGCCGTATCCTGTGGCCTCCGTGCGCGCCAGGGAGCCGCCGAAAGCCAAGCCCTTGCCCGTCAGCACGCCTTCGAAGACGTTCTTGATGCGCTTGTACTGGCCGAACATGTACCCGATCTCACGCGCACCCGTGCCGATATCCCCTGCGGGCACATCCGTGTCGGCACCGATGTGACGCTGCAGCTCCGTCATGAAGGACTGACAGAAGCGCATGACCTCCCTATCCGATTTCCCTTTGGGATCGAAATCAGAGCCGCCCTTGCCGCCGCCCATGGGCAGCGTGGTGAGCGAGTTCTTGAAGATCTGCTCGAAGCCCAAGAACTTGATGATCCCCAGATTCACCGACGGATGCAAGCGCAGGCCGCCCTTATAAGGGCCGATGGCAGAGTTGAACTGCACGCGAAAAGCGCGATTCACATGCACATTGCCCTCGTCATCTGTCCACGGTACGCGGAAGATGATGACGCGCTCCGGCTCTACCAACCGCTCCAGAAGGCTTGCCTTCTCGTATTCGGGATGCGCTTCGATGACAGGCTCCAAAGACTGGAGGACCTCGGTCACCGCTTGGATGAATTCAGGCTGCTCAGGGTTCTTGACCTTGACTTCCTCGATGATGCGTTCGGTGTATCTCAACTCCCGCCTCCTTGCCTTCTGGTGTCGCTTGCGCGACCCGCCTTTGTTTACATAACACGCGATTATAGAGATGACGCAAGGCGCGGACGTGGGATTTAATCATGCCGAAACATTGCGTGCCGCCCACCGCATATCCTTTCCGCACGCCCCCCGCTCAGAGAACGAGCATGATCACGACGTCCGCTCCGGCCCCCTTTGCGTGACCAAGCCCACCATGACGATGATCAAGATGAGGCCGAGGATATCCCAGAGGCTCACCGCGCTGCCCGTCCATACAGCTGCGATGAACGTTCCCGCCACCGGCTCTGAGCACGCAAGCAGGCTCGCGCGCATGGGGCCGGCATCCTTCACGCCCTGGATATAGAGGAAATACGCCGCGATGGTCCCGATGCCTACGAGGCCCGCGAACACGAGCCATCCTTGCGGTGGCAACGAGACCTCATAGCGCCACGGTCGCATCAGCGCTGCGCACGCAAGGGCGCCGAAGGCCATGCCGTAGCCATTGACCACGCTGGTCCCGAACCGCTCCAAAGGGCGCTCTGGCAATAGGTTATAGAACGCCGTGGCGATGGCAGAGATGATCCCCCAGACAAGGCCGAGCAAAGGCACGTTCAGCACGCCGAGGTCCCCTTGGGTGGCGATGACGACCACGCCTGCGAAGGCGAGCGCCACGCCCGCTGCCTCACGTGGACGCGGGAGGCGATGTGATGTCAAGCAGAGCCAGAGCATGACGAAGACGACGTTGAGCTGCTCCAAGGTGAGCGCTGTCCCTGCTCCCGCATAGTCGATGGCGCAGAGGTAGGAGTACTGCATCATCATGACGCCGAACACGCCGAACAGGATGATGAGAGCGAACATGCGCCTCTCCTTCAACGCTGCTATGAGCCGCTCGCGATCCGTGATAGCCGAGAAGATGATGAAGAAGATGGCGCCGATCGAAAGCCGCAGAGGAGTGAGCCATTCAGGAGGTGCACCGAATGCGTGCATGAGCACTTCGCCGCAGTTGCCCGAAAAACCCCAGAAGATGCCGCCCAACAGAGCGCAGATGATCCCCCGAGCCAGATGTGGATACGTTGCCTTCATGGCCTCAGAGGGATTCGACGGCTTTCACCGAGGGGACGTTGTTGGAGGAGAGCAGGATCACACCAACATTGCCCACCTCCGGAGAACGTGCGATGACCGTGCCGTCATCGGGTTCGTTCTGAATGACGTATTCATGATCTGCCTGCATGACCAAGACCACATCCACGCCCTCATAGTCGCTCACGAGGGCAGGGCGCGGCGTGATGCACAGGACGCTCTCCGCTCCCCCTTCTCGCAGGTCACTGACGATAGACCGGAATTCCTTCTCAGGCAGGCGCTCCTTGACGGAGAAGACGCCGATGCGCTTGCCGTTCACCGTGAAGATGATGGGGGTGCGATAGCGCTCAGCGTTCTGGGACAAGTCCAAGGTGAGCACGCCCGCGCCTCGCGTCTCATAGAGCTCGCGGACGTCAGAGACATAGACGCGGCCCTCATCTGCGCCATCCACCTCCGCAGCCAGCGTGAGCAGACGAAGCCCCAATCCCGTCTCCTTATCGGATTCGGTGGAATCGGATTCGTGGGCTGAAGAGGGCACGGTGCCGGAGGTTGCGGCAGGTTCCTTCTCTGCGACGCCGCTATAGACGATGGCTGTGTAGCTATCCAGCTGGCCGACGCTGTCGTCCACGGCCGTTGCCGCCACAGACCATCCCCTGCCCGTGGAGAAGTAGCTCAGCAGGACGAAGGCGCCAGCCGCGACGAGCGCGAAGAAGACGACCAGCGCGACCTTTTCTCGGGTCACCTTTACCATGGCCCGAGATTATACCTCTTACGCTTCGGCTGCTTGGAGCGCTTCCTCGAATGCCCGTGCGTCAGCCAGCACGCGCTTGATGAACTGCCCCGTGAAGCTCCCCTCCACCAAAGCCACTTCCTCAGGGGTCCCTTGCGCCACCACCGTGCCGCCACGCACGCCTCCCTCAGGACCCAGATCCACGATATGGTCCGCGCTCTTGATGACATCCAGGTTGTGCTCGATGACGAGCACGGTATTGCCCGCATCTACCAACCTCTGCAATACGATGAGGAGCTGCCGCACGTCTTCGAAGTGAAGCCCGGTAGTGGGTTCATCCAGGATATAGAACGTCTTGCCGGAGCTGCGCTTCTGCAATTCGCTGGAGAGCTTCACGCGCTGCGCTTCGCCGCCTGAGAGCGTCGTAGCGGGCTGTCCCAACCGGATATAGCCCAACCCTACATCGAAGAGCGTCTGCAGCTTGCGCTTGATGGAAGGGATGTTCTCGAAGAACTGGAGCGCGTCTTCCACCGTCATATCCAAGACCTCGGCGATATTCTTGCCACGATAGGTCACCTGAAGCGTCTCGCGGTTATAGCGAGTACCCTGGCAGACCTCGCACGGCACATAGATGTCCGGCAAGAAATGCATCTCGATCTTGATCTGGCCATCGCCCTTGCATGCCTCGCATCTGCCTCCCTTGACGTTGAAGGAGAATCGGCCGGGCGAATAGCCGCGCGCCTTCGATTCAGCTGTGGAAGCGAAGAGGTTGCGGATGTCATCCCAAAGCCCGATGTATGTGGCCGGGTTCGAACGCGGCGTGCGCCCGATGGGGCTCTGGTCGATGTTGATGACCTTGTCCAGCTCATCCAGCCCCGTGATCTTGCGGTACGGACCCGTGCGCCGGTGCGCGTGGTTGAGCCGGTTCGCCAAGGCAGGAGCCAAGGTGTCGGTGATGAGCGAGCTCTTGCCGGAACCCGATACGCCCGTGATCACCGTGAGGGTCCCGATGGGCACCTCCAGCGTCACATTCTTGAGGTTGTTCTCCTTGGCCCCGGTCATCTTGAGCTTGCCGCGATGCGGCTTGCGCCGCTTCTCAGGAAGCGCGATGCGACGTCGGCCCGTCAGATAGTCAGCGGTGATGGAGCCTTCCGTGGCCATGACCTCTTCTGGCGTGCCAGCAGCCATGACATAGCCGCCGTGCTCGCCGGCACCTGGCCCCATATCCACGATGAAGTCAGCGCTTCGGATGGTGTCCTCATCATGCTCTACCACCACGACCGTGTTGCCAAGATCTCGCAGATGAGCCAGCGTGGCGATGAGGCGCTCGTTGTCGCGCTGGTGCAATCCGATGGAGGGCTCATCTAAGATGTAGAGCACGCCCATGAGCCCAGCGCCTATCTGCGTTGCCAGGCGAATGCGCTGTGCTTCGCCGCCCGAAAGCGTTGCGGTGGCACGCTCCAGCGTGAGGTAGTCAAGCCCTACATCCACGAGGAACTGGAGACGGACGATGATCTCCTTCACGATGGGGGCTGCAACGAATTCGTCTTGACCTTGGAAGGAGAGAGACTGGAAGAAGGCCAAGGAATCTGCAGCGCTCATCTCGGTCACATCATGGATGGACTTACCCTTCACCGTGACCGCCAGGATCTCAGGCTTCAAGCGCTTTCCCTTGCATGTCTTGCAGGGCACGATCGCGAAATAGCTCTGGAGCTTCTCCCGCTTCGAATCCGTGTCAGCTTCCGCGTATTTGCGTCGGATGGCCTCCACCACGCCTTCCCACTCTATGAACCAGTAGGTGCTGCGCCCATCAAGGGTATGGTAGTCAACGCGGACCCGGTCAGTCCCGCATCCCTCCAACAGTGCTTTCTGCGTCCGGGGCTTCAGGTCCTCCCACGGTGTGGATGGATCCTCCCCCATATGCCGCACGACAGCATTCAGGACCTGTGGATAATAGTTGCCGCTCTTGAACGGCATGATCACGCCCTCATCCACCGAAAGCGATGGATCCGCGATGAGCAGGGATGCGTCCACTTCTTCTTTGCTGCCGATGCCAAAGCAATCCGGGCAGGATCCGTAGGGCGCGTTGAACGAGAAGTCCCTGGGCTCCAGCTCATCCATGGAGAAGCCATGCTCAGGGCATGCCAGCGCTAAGGAGAACACGTGCTCCCCTTCTGCCATGCCGCCCTTGGCGCCTGAAGACGTGCCCCCTTGCACAGCGCGCACGTCTTCGCTCTCGCCCATGAGCTGCACGAGCACGCGACCATCTGCCAGCTTCGTGGCCAGCTCCACTGCTTCGGCGATGCGGCTCGTGGCTGAATCCTTCAAGATGACGCGATCCACCACCACATCGATGAAGTGCTTGATCTTCTTGTTGAGCGTGAGCGGATCGTTCTCCAAGCGCGTGATCTCACCATCGATGCGCACCCGCGTGAAGCCCTCTTTCTTCAAGTCCTCGAAGAGCTTCGTGAATTCGCCCTTCTTGCCTGAGACGATGGGCGCCATGATGATGGCCTTGCTCGTGCCATCTGCTGCCCCCAATGCGACGATCTCATCGGTCACCTGGTCTGTGGTCTGCTTCTTGATGACGCGTCCGCATTCCGGGCAATGCGGGATGCCCACGCGAGCGTAGAGCAGGCGCAGGTAGTCATAGATCTCAGTGGTGGTGCCCACGGTGGAGCGCGGATTCTTGGAGGTGGTCTTCTGGTCGATGGAGACGGCCGGTGAGAGCCCATCGATGGAATCCAGATCCGGCTTGCTCATCTGGCCCAAGAACATGCGAGCGTAGCTGGAAAGGCTCTCCACGTAGCGTCGCTGCCCTTCAGCATACATGGTGTCGAAGGCAAGGGATGACTTGCCAGACCCCGATAATCCAGTGATGACGATGAGCTCGTCTCGAGGGATCTTGAGGTCGATATCCTTCAGGTTGTGCTCGCGCGCACCCTTTATCACGATCTCTTTTTGAGGCATGTGGTTCCGTTCGCTCGTACGCGTATCGTTCGCTTGTTTCGGATAAGACAATATACACGAGCGAACATTTGTTTGCAACAAGAGGCGAGAGGAGCACGTCCCGTAGACGACGCGTGATGAGCACCTCTTCTGAGGAGGTGCGCGCAACCTCAGATGATCTGCTGACCCCCGAGAAAGACCGCTTGGATGGGGATGTCTGGAATAGATTCGGTCCCTGCGCGCATCGGGTCTTCGCCCAGCACGATGATATCCGCCAGCATGCCGGCTTCGATCCGTCCCAGCTCATGGGCCCGACCGCAGGCAGCAGCGCTGCCAAAGGTGTAGGCCGAGAGCGCTTCGCTCACGGTGATGCGCTCTGCAGGCAGCCAACCGCCTGTGGGCAAGCGCGTGGCAGCGTCCTTGCGCGCCACAGCCGCATAGATGCCTCGAAGCGGCTCAGGCGTGGTGACGGGGCTATCCGTTCCGAAGGCAAGGGTGGCACCGGCATCCAAGAGCTGGCGCAGTGGCCACATCCAGGGCACGCGGGCCTCTCCCAGATCCCGCTCAGGACCGCCGGGATCCAGCGTCATGTGACAAGGCTGCACGGACGCGATCACGCCAAGGCGTGCAAGGCGTGCGATATCTGCCGGTTGAAAGTTCTCCAGATGCTCCAAGATGAGAGGAGATGTTCGAGCACCTTCGTCTGCGAGCCGCTCGAAGATGTCCAGCGCCTCATGGATGGCTTCATCCCCGATGGTGTGGATGCGCACGCGCTCCCCATGGCGAAAGGCGCTGCGGATGAGCGCTTCCATCTCCAAGGGAGCTACCGTGGGGCGTCCCCGCTCTTTCGGCGTGCGCGCATTGGCATAGGGCTCTGCCAACCACGCCGTGTGCTGGCTAGAGACGCCATCGAAGAACTGCTTGTAGCCCGAAACGCGCATCCTCTCTCCCAAAAGGCGTGCGCGCATGCTGCGCACCCGACCCATATTCTGGGTGAGCGCCGGGAAGAGATGCGCGCGAACGGTGAGCGCACCCGCATCTTCCAGCGCGCAGTACAGGTCATCCCGCACGAAATCAAGCCCGCTCGTGGCTGAGAGCGCCATATCGCTCACCGATGTCACACCTGCTGCATTGAGGCGCTTTTGGAATCGGTCATAGGCGTCCAAGAGCTCTGAGGTGGTGAACGCATCCATGATCTTGGGCATGAGCTCCATGGCTGCCGTCTCTCGCACGATGCCCGTGAGGCGTCCATCCCCATCCCTGTCATAGATGCCACCCGAAGGCGGGGTGGCATCTTCGCTGATGCCAAGCACGCTCAAAGCGCAGCCATTGAGCCAGAGCGTATGCGCATCCCCTGAATAGAGCGCAACCGGGATTTCGGGAAAGGCCGCATCCAGAGAATGGCGGGTGGGAGGCGTGGGATCATCCCAGCGATATTCGCGCCACCCCTGAGCCAGAAGCCAGCTCCCTCGGGGGCGAGTGGCGGCCAGATCCTGCATGCGCGCTACGCAGTCCGCTTCGCTCGTGCCCACGAACATGGACGCCAAGGGAGACCCATAGAGCGCCGAATGGAAGAAATGCAGATGGGCGTCATGGAAGCCGGGCATGAGGTAAGCGCTCTTGAAGTCTTGCACGACCGCCTTCGAAGAGACGGCAAAGGGCCCGCATCCCACCTCATCAGGATGCGATACCCAACAGATGCGGTCCCCCGCAAGGCCCACGGCCACGGGACCTGAAAGAGAGCGGCTTCCATCGAAGCCGCTCTGTGCCATGAGGACCTGATCTGCTGCTCGTACGCTCATGGTTGCATGGTACGTTCCCCATGCATCCTTTGGCAAGTGCGATCAGACGGCGCAATCTCCCTGCTCGCCCGTGCGGATGCGCACGACCTCATCCACCGGGCTCACGAATATCTTGCCGTCCCCCACTTCTCCGGTGCGTGCCGCGTTCACTATCGTTTTCACGACCTCATCCACCTGACCATCGTCCACGACTACCTCGATCTTCACCTTCGGCACCATGTTCAAGAGCACTTCGGTGCCGCGGTAGTGCTCCTTCCATCCATGCTGGTTGCCGCAGCCGTTCACTTGGCTTATGGTCATGCCGCTCACCTTCAAGGCGAACAGCGCCTCTTTCACGATCTCCATCTTCTCAGGACGCACGATGGCGGTCACTCGCTTCATGGGAAATCCTTCCTCTAGTCAAGGCCGACGTATGCAGGGTAGGCCGATTCGCCATGCTCTGACACGTCCAGACCCAAAGCCTCAGCCTCATCGCTCACGCGCAAGCTGCCCTTGAAGCAGGCCTTGATGATGAGCCCGATCACGATATCCAGCACGCCAACGAAGACGATGGTGACCAAGATGCCCAGCACCTGTGCGCCCAAGAGCGTGAAGTCCCCGGTATAGAGAAGACCGCCGAAATCCGTCCAAGAGAGCTCGGGCACGCAGAAGATGCCGGTCAGGATCCCACCCAGGATGCCGCCGACGCAGTGGCATCCGAAGGCATCGAGCGCATCGTCATAGCCCAGCGCGCGCTTCAGATGCGAGATGGCGTAGTAGCACACAGGAGACACGACAAGCCCCATGACGACCGCCGCCCATGGCTCCACGAAACCCGCAGCGGGCGTGATGACCACGAGCCCCGCCACGAGCCCCGTGCATGCGCCGATGAGCGTGGGCTTCTTCACCGTCATGCGCTCCACCAGCATCCACGAGAGCACCGCTGCTCCCGATGCGCATACGGTGTTCACCAGCGCCAGCGCCGCAACGCCATCCGGCGCGAAGGCGCTTCCAGCATTGAAGCCGAACCAGCCGAACCACAGAAGCGCTGCTCCCAATGCGACGAAGGGAACGTTGTGCGGCCGATAGCTCATGGCTCCGAAGCCTTTGCGACGGCCGCAGAGGATGCAGAGGATGAGCGCCGTAAGGCCGCTGGAGATATGCACGACATCGCCTCCAGCGAAATCGAGCGCACCGATGATGCTGCCGATGAGCGACCCTTCCCCGCCCCAGACCATGTGCGCCAGCACAGGGTAGACGACGATGGTCCAGACAGCCAAGAAGGCCACCACGGCACCGAACTTCATCCTGCCTGCCACGCCACCGGTGATGATGGCCGTCGTGATCATGCAGAAGGCCATCTGGAAGACCACATCCACCAAAGATGGGTAGACCGCCTCTCCCGCTGCGTCCGCTTCTGTGAGCATGGCCTGCGTGTTGCCGAAGAGCATGAGCTGATCGAAGCCGCCGAAGAAGGGGCTCTCCCCATCTCCGCCATAGGCCAGCGACCAACCGAGAGCTGTCCACGTCACGGCCACGATCCCGATCGTCGCCACCACCATGGTCATCGTGTTGCCCACGTTCTTTCGACGCGAGAGCCCGCCATAGAAGAATGCGAGCCCGGGCGTCATGAGCAGCACGAGCATGGCGCTCACCAACATGAAAGCGCTGGTTCCTCCATCCATCTTCTGTCCCCTTCCATCGGATGTGCTTGCCTTATCGCATCCGATGATGCCGAAGATGAAGAGGGCAACGCTCAGGATCGGGAAGAGTTAATGCAGACGAAGGTTCGTTTTAACCTCTGCGAATCTTGGCGTTCACAGGTCTGAAACAGAGCCGGAGAGGAGCTCCCGCACGACCGCGGCCACATGGATGGCATCCAAGCGCGCATCCTCCAGGAGCAGCGCAGTATCCCCTTGCATCGAGAACTCATCCGGAAGCCCCAGCGTACGCACCTGAGGGGACAGACCTGCCCGAGCCAAGAGCTCCAGCACGCCACTGCCTGCGCCCCCTGTGACCGACCCCTCTTCTAAGGTGATGATGGTGCCGCACTCGGCCGCTTCTCGCACTGCTCGCTCATCGATGGGCTTCGCCCAGCGCATGTCGAAGACCGCACAGAAGATGTCTTCCGCCTCCAGCATCTGCGCCACAGCAAGAGATGTCTCTACCGCACGCCCCCATGCGAGAAGCGCCGCATCTGCACCTGTGCGCACCTGACGCGCTCTACCCACTTCCAGCAGCTCCGGTGCGTGCGACAGAGGAGCAGGGGCGCACCCCCGCGGATAGCGCACGGTCACAGGACCACCTAAGTGGAGGGCTGTGTGCAGCGCGCTAGCCAGCTCATCGGCATCGGACGGGCACAGGACGCGCATATGCGGGATCATGCGCATATAGGAGATGTCGAACGCCCCATGATGCGTGGGTCCGTCATCCCCCACGAGCCCTGCCCTATCGAGAGCGAAGACCACATCTCGCTCTGGCAATGCCACATCCACGATGGCTTGGTCGATGGCGCGCTGCATGAACGTGGAATAGAGCGCGACCACGGGCTTCAGGCCCGCTGCCGCTAGACCCGAGGCCATGCCCACCGCCTGCTCTTCAGCGATGCCCACGTCGATGAACCGGTCAGGATAGGTCTCATGGAAGGCCTTGAGGCCCGTGCCATCCTCCATGGCGGCGGTGATGGCCACGATGCGGTCATCTTCAGCTGCCTCGGCAAGCAAGGTCTGCCCGAAGACCGTCGTGTACTTCGGGCCGCTCGATGGCTTCGGGTACGTTTCGCCTGTCTCAGGGTTATAGGGGCCGATGCCATGGAAGCGCACCGGGTCTTCTTCGGCAGGCTTGAAGCCAGCGCCCTTCTTGGTGACCACATGCATGAGCACCGGGCAATCCATGGGCAAGAGGAGCTCTAGCATCTCGCGCACATCGGCTATGTTCTGCCCGTTGATGGGCGGCGTGCAGACGATGCCCAGCTGCTCATAGATCATGGATTCGGGAATGAACATGTGCTTGGTGGATTCCTTGACGCGCTTGCCGAATTCGGCGAAGGCGTTGCTCATGCGCCCACCGCTCTCCATGCGCTCTTGGAGGAAGTCGCGTGCATTGCGATACCCCTGCGTCGACCGCATGTTCCCCAGATGCCGCATGAGCGCGCCCACATTGCGCGAGATGGACATCTCGTTGTCGTTCAGGATGATGACCATGGGAAGCTGTTGGCTTCCGATATAGTTCAAGGCTTCGAAGGCCATGCCTCCCGCCAAAGCCGCATCCCCGATGATGGCGACGATATGCTCATCGGATCCGCGCAAGAGCTTCGCTTTCGCGAATCCCGATGCCACCGAAAGCGAATCCGATGCATGGCCTGAAGGATGGCTGTCATAGGGGCTTTCCGAAGGCTTCGGAAAGCCTGAGATGCCACCGTGGGAGCGCAGCGTATCGAAAGCGCTCAGCCGACCGGTGACCAGCTTGTGAGCGTAGGATTGATGCCCTACGTCGAAGACGATCTTGTCCTTGGGCGCATCCAAGATGCTATGGCATGCCAAGATGATCTCCACCGCACCTAACGAGGAGGCAACATGTCCCCCCGTCTTCGAGGTGGTGTCGATGATCTGCTCGCGGATCTCATCCGCAAGGATGCCCAGCTCCTCTATGCTCAAGAGGTGCAGATCCTGAGGAGATCGGATGCAATCCAGTATGCGCTTCTTACGCGTTGGCATGATCCTCCCGCGTGACGAAAGCGTTGCCCTCTGGCTGGTCTTCCCTCATATCAGGCACAGCTTCCCCGTCCTGGACAGCGTCAGATATCGGATCCGCTTCGGAAGTCTCATCCATCAGGAGATCCTCCTCGCTCACGTCGCATGCATGCAAGCCGATCTTGACGGCCTCCTCATAGAGCGCCAGCGCTTCATCCAAGGAGATATCAGGATCCTCCACCAGATCCGCTATCTCCTCAAGGCGCGCCTTCGACTGATCGAACGTGAGGTCTTCCACTTACGCTTCCTCCTTGGCCCCAAGCGCCGCCTTGGCTGCTCCTCCATGGCCACCGTGTTCCATCTGTCGCGCAACGCTCCCGAGCATCCCGTTGACGAACTTAGGGGAATCATCCTCGCCCCCGAAGCGCTTCGCCAGCTCCACCGCTTCGTTGATGGAGACAGAGACTGGCACATCGTCCACATGGAGCATCTCGAAGAGCGCGATCCTCGTGATGGCCACATCCATCACGGGCATGCGCTCAAGCGTCCAATTCTTCGCTGCCCCCGAGATGATGTCATCGATCTCAGATGCGTTATCCTCCACTCCGTAGATGAGCTTCAAGGCATAGTCGGATAACGGCGCCTCCAAGCAGTCCATCAGGTTGGAATCCAGCAGATCTCGGGCGCTCATGTTGCGGATGGCTGCCGAATAGAGGACCTGCGCTGCGCACCTTCGTGCAGTCGTTCTTTCGTGCTTGCGTGCCATAGAGCTTTAGGATTGCGCGTTGAACTGGATGGCGTCGATATAGATGTCCACCTTGCTGACCTCGATGCCCACCTGCACCATGAGCGCCTCAGCGATGGCGCTGCGAAGCTTGTCGGCAAGATCGGGCAGGACATAGCCGTAGTAGACGCTCACATGCAAGGAGATCTCCAGCTTGCCGTCCTCATCCCGGCGCGTCTCGATGCCAGAGGTGGAAGGCCCACCGGTGAGCATGGCGCGGATGCCCGAAGTGACGGGCGACCCGATGCTGGCAACGCCATCGGTCTCTGAAGCGGTGATGGATATGATGGTATCCACGACACCGGGCGCGAGCGTCATGTTCTGCGCTTGTACGGAATCCGTCATAGCAAATCTCCCATCTGGGTCTCTATGAAGTCTGTCGTCGCGTCTCCTGCAACGAACACCTCATTATCCAACACGCGCTTATGGAAGGGGATGGTCGTGGCCACTCCCTCTATCTGGAACTCATCAAGCGCGCGCTTCGCACGGGCGATGGCCTCTGCGCGATCCTGTCCATGCACGATCAGCTTGGCTAAGAGCGAATCGTAATACGGGGATATCTTCGAACCCTCTTCCACGAACGTCTCCACGCGCACGCCCGGACCGCCCGGCAGGCGGAAGCGCGTCACCGTACCTGGCGAGGGACGGAAGGCGTGATCGGGGTCTTCGGCATTGATGCGCATCTCGATGGCGTGACCCTCAGGAGAGAACGGCGCACGCGCAGCTGCGCTGATGGGCTCGCCCGCAGCGATGCGGATCTGCTCCTTGATGATGTCCGTGTCCGTGATCATCTCGGTCACGGGATGCTCCACCTGCACGCGCGTGTTCATCTCCATGAAATAGAAATCCCCACGCTCATCCAGCAAGAATTCGATGGTGCCCGCATTGCGGTAATCCACGGCGCGCACGGCACGGATGGCAGCGACGCCCATGGAGCGACGCGTCTCCTCATCGAGCGCTGGTGACGGAGCCTCTTCTAAGAGCTTCTGATGGCGCCGCTGGATGGAGCAATCGCGTTCGCAAAGGGCTATCTTGTTGTCGAAATCATCTGCCAGCACCTGGATCTCCACATGGCGCGGTCGCAGCACGAGCTTCTCCAAGTACACGCCATCATCGCCGAAGGCAGCTCCCGCCTCGGTGCGCGCAGCCTTGTACTGGCTCTCCAGCTCCTCCGGCGAATGCGCCTCGCGCATGCCCTTGCCGCCGCCACCAGCCGTGGCCTTGATGAGCACGGGATACCCCACGCGCTCTGCGAAGGCGCGCGCCTCATCTACGGTGTCGCACAGGCCATCGGAGCCAGGGACGGTGGGCACGCCGCACGACGCCATGGTCTTGCGCGCCGTGGCCTTGTCCCCCATCTTCTCTATGCACTCGGCCGCAGGGCCGATGAACACGATGTCGTTCTCAGCGCACGCACGCGCGAAATCAGCGTTCTCCGCCAAGAAGCCGTAGCCGGGATGGATGGCTTGAGCGCCGGTGTTCTTCGCCGCTTCTATGATGTTGGCCATCTGAAGATAGCTCTGAGCAGAGGGCGCCGGTCCGATGCAGACAGCCTCATCGGCGTAGCGGACAGGCAGCGTATCCGCATCTTCGGTGGAATAGACGGCCACGGTCTTCACGCCCAACTCGCGGGCAGCCCGCATGACGCGCAGCGCTACCTCGCCTCGGTTCGCGACCAGGATCTTATCGAACATCATGCGCTCTCCGGCGGGACGGTCTGGATCTTCTCATGCGGCTCGATATAGAAGAGCACCGTGCCATATTCCACGGGCGTTGCATCATCCAAGCACACCTCGCGCACCGTGCCCATCTCCTCAGCCGCTATCTCATTCATGAGCTTCATGGCCTCCACGATGCAGAGCGTCTCCCCTGCAGCCACCTCATCTCCCACCTTGACGAAGGGCGCTTCTCCTGGCGCCGGTGCCTCGTAGTAGGTGCCCACCATGGGAGCAGTGACGGCATACCACGTGGCCGGACGCTCCTCGACTGCTGCTTGGGGCTCTGGCGCGGGAGCGGCTGCGGCAGGCTGCGCAGCGGCGATGGTGGGAGGCTGCAAAGCAGCCGCATTCTCCTTGCCTTCGCCGGGCATGCGAATGGCTACGCGCACGCCCTCCTCTTCCACGACGATCTCCCCGATCCCGCTCTCTTGGACGAGCTCAGCGAGCTGCCTTATCTGGTTGATATCCACGTAATCGTCCTCCTTGGTGCCTGAAGACTCCTGCTCTAGCATGAAGTCGACCTTCTCCGATGTGCGATGCTTGCTCAAGTAGGTGCGCGCCTCATTCGGGAAGAGCGCGTACATGAGCACATCCTCTTCGCTGTGCGCCAGATCCCCGATCTCTTCGGCCACCTCTTCGTAGGTGGTGGTGACCAGCGTGCCGGGAGCCACATTCGGATCCAGGATCTCCTGCCCATCGGTCACCTTCGCGACGATGGCAGGATCCATGCGTCCGGGCGCTTTGCCATAGAAGCCGCAGATGTAGTCCTTCATCTCCTTGCTGATGACGCTCCAGCGCTTGCCTGTGAGCACGTTGAACACAGCCTGCGTGCCCACGATCTGCGAGAGCGGCGTCACGAGCGGCGGATAGCCCACCTCAGCGCGGACCTTCGGGATCTCTGCCATGACCTCAGGGAGGCGATCCCCGGCCTTCTGCACCTCCAATTGGCTCATGAGGTTCGACATCATGCCGCCGGGCACCTGATGGGAATAGACCTTCATGTGCGTGAGAGACGACACGCCGCGCTTGTAATGGCCGCGCTTGCGGATCTCTTCCCAGTATTCGGAGATCTCGAAGAGGAGATCCAGATCAAGGCCCGTGTCATAGCGGCTTTCCTGGAACGCCGCGACGATCATCTCGACGGCGGGATGCGAGTTGCCGAAGGCGAGCGGAGCATGGGCCGTATCAGCGATGGATGCGCCTGCCTCTGCAGCCTTGATGATGTTCGCCGGTGCCATGCCGCCCACGTAGTGGCAGTGGATATGCACCGGTATGCCGATCTCTGCGTTGAAGGCCTTCACCATGCGCTCGGTCCGATAGGGCGTGAGCATGCCGGCCATGTCCTTGATGGCGATGCTGTCAGCGCCCAGATCCTTCAGCGCCTGCCCGTATTCCAGGAAGCTGTCCAGCGTGTGCACAGGAGATATGGTGTATGAGATGGCTCCTTCGAAGTGCGCGCCGCACGCCTTGATGGCTTCCGCGTTGTCCACGACGTTGCGGATGTCGTTCAGCGCGTCGAATACGCGAAAGACCTCGATGCCGTTTCGGTGAGCAGCCTCGATGAAGTGGAAGACGATGTCACGGGAATAGTGCTTGTATCCCACCAAGTTCTGACCACGGGAGAGCATGGACAGCGGCGTGTTGGGCGTGTTCGCCTTGATGGAGCGCAAGCGCTCCCATGGGTTCTCATCCAGAAAGCGCAGACAGGAATCGAATGTCGCCCCGCCCCATGCCTCTATGGCCCAATACCCCACCTTGTCCATCTTCGGGAGGATGGGGAGCATCTCGCCTATCTGCATGCGCGTGGCCCAAAGGCTCTGTTGGCCGTCGCGGATCGTGGTGTCCATGATCTGTAATCTGGCCATAGGCGCACCTCCTTTATGAGCGTATCAAAGTCCTTGTTTTCGAACGTCCTATTATAGAGGAAAGGACACCGGTGCTTCGACCAGTGTCCTTGAACGGCTTGTAGCGCAGTTGCGCTAGACGCGCTTGATGAAGCGACCGTCGCGCGTGTCCATCTGGAGCACGTCGCCGATCTCTATGAATGTGGGGACCTGCACCTCGATGCCCGTCTCAAGCGTGGCCGGCTTGGTGGTGCTGGTGGCCGTATCGCCCTTGAAGCCGGGTTCGGTATGGGTGACCTCCAGCTCCACGAACATAGGAGGCTCGATGGAGATGAGCTCATCGCCCGCATAGAGCAGGGATGCCTCATCGTTCTCCTTGAGCCACTTCGCCGCCTCTCCTACCACAGAAGCCGGGATGGACATCTGCTCGTAGGTGTCGTTATCCATGAAGTTGTAATCAGCGCCATCGTTGTAGAGGTATTGCATCTTCTTGGTCTCAAGGCGCACCGAATCGAACTTCGTGCCTGAATTGAAGGTGTAATCCACCACGCGCCCCGTCTTGATGTCCTTGAGCTTCGTGCGGACGAAGGCTCCACCCTTGCCAGGCTTGACGTGCTGGAACTCGACGATGGTGCACATCTTGCCATTGTTGACGATGCACATGCCATTGCGGAAATCTGCTGTAGATACGGTTGCCACTTCTTCGCTTCCTTTCGATCAATTCGACGTAGGGGCATTATATCGGTAACATCATCCCAGGGCGAACGTGAGACGTGCCAGCAGCGGATCTGCTGCCACCAGGCGCACGGTGAGCGCATCCCCCAAGCGGAACGTCGTGTTCGAATCGACGCCCGAAAGCGTCATGCGAACCGGATCGAAGGCAAGGTACTCATCGCCCAAGCCACGTACGGGGATGAGCCCCTCAGCGCAATTCTCAAGCTGCACATACAGCCCATGGCTGGCCACGCCCGATACCGTCGCTGTGAAGGACTGGCCGAGGTGCTGGCTCATATACACGCACATGAGCGCGCGCGTAGCGTCTTGCGACGCGGATTCCGCATCGCGCTCCTTGGTGGAGCTATGATCGCAAGAGGTGCGCATCTGATCTGCCATGGCCCAAGCTGTGCGCTCATCGGCGCGCCATGCGCACTTGAGCGCCCGATGCACCATAAGATCAGGATAGCGTCGGATGGGGCTCGTGAAATGGCAGTACGCATCCAGCCCCAACCCATAGTGGCCACGGTCATCCATGCTGTAGAGCGCGCGGGACATGCAACGCAGAAGCAGCGTGGATACGAGCGCTTCCTCCGCGCGCCCCGATGCAGCCGCCAGTACCTCTTGGATGGCATACGGGTCAGCCACGGCAAGGCGCCGTGCCATGTCGCGCGTGAACCAAGGGAACTCCTGCATCACCGGCAGCAGGCCCGCGATGCCATCAGCTGGTGGCGGCTCATGGTTGCGGAAAGCGCACGGATAATGGGCATCCTCCAGATGATGGGCCACCACCTCATTCGCGAAGATCATGGCCTCTTCGATGAGCGCGGTGGCTGGCGTCTTCTCGCGCACATCCACGCCCACCGGCTCCCCCTCCCCATCCAGGCGCACCTTCGCCTCCTTGGTATGGAACTCAAGCCCACCTGTCTTGGCTCGCGCGCACAGGCGTGCGCACGCGATGGCATGGGCCTGCTCTATGCGAGGACGCAGCGCATCCAGCACAGGCGCGCGAAAGGGCAAGGCATCTGTGCGCCCTTCCAAGATATCCAGTGCTTGGTCATAGTCAAGACGCGCCGATGAGCGCATCACGGCAGGATAGATGTCCGAAGAGATGAGGCTCAGATCCTTGCGCAGGAGGAGGTCCACGCTCATACAGAGCCTATCCTCTCCCGGATTCAGCGAGCAGAGGTCGCACGAGAGCTCCTCTGGGAGCATGGGTATCACGCGATCGGGCAGATAGACGCTGGTGGCTCGAGTGCGCGCCTCCAGGTCGAGGGCGCTGCCATACGGCACGTATCGGGATACGTCAGCGATATGGATGCCGAGCCTCACATGCGCATCGGCCGGAGCATCTGGCAGGCTTGAAGCATCGTCTACAGAGAGCGCATCATCGAAATCCCGTGCATCGGCTGGGTCGATGGTGAAGATGAACCGGTCCCGGATATCACGGTATCCATCCTTGAGCGCCTGCACCACATCCATGCGCGCGCTCTTCGCCTCGCTAAGGACCGCATCTGGAAAGGCCGTTGGCAGCTTATGGGACGCGATCACCTGCTCGATGAGGAGAGCCGTATCCTGAGAATCCCCGATGACCTCTTCCACGACGCCGCATGCCGCGCTCTTGCGCGTTGGGTATTCGGTGATGGCCACGCGGACGATGCTCCCATCCGCGATATGGGGCGCATCGCTTCGACGCGTGAAGATATCATGGCGGATGCGCGGATCCAGCGGCACGACGATGCCGAAGGGCTCCGCCACATCGTAGCGGCCCACGACAGAGCTGTGTGCCCGCTCCACGACGTTCACCACGCGTCCCTCAGGACGGCGACCCTGCTCTTTGCGGTCGCGCTTCTCCCGATACGAACGCGATCCTTCGCGCTTGGTGGGAGCCACTTCCACCACGTCTCCATCGAAGGCACCACCGGTCTTGGACCGAGGGATGAAGAACTCTCCTGCGGAGGTCTTGACGAACCCGAACCCTTGAGGATCCATCTCCATGATGCCACGCGCGTAGGTGCGCGGCTTTCCCCGGGTAGGTCCGCGGCGTGTGCGTCTCTGCTTCGCTCCCATGAGCCTACGATGCGCCGATCAGAGACCGAGCCGTATCCAAGGACACGAGCAGCTGCGTATCGTCTTCGCCCGTATCCCCCACGATGAGCTCAGGGGTCACGCCCGTTTCGTTGATGGAGCGTCCAGACGGAGTCAGATAATAGGCAGCCGTATAGCGGATAGCACCTCCGAAGGTGAGCTCGCGCACCACCTGCACAGAACCCTTCCCCATAGTGGTCTGCCCAACGGTGGTAGCCCGCTGGTTGTCTTGGAGCGCCGCAGCCAGCACCTCAGCGGCCGATGAGGTGTAGCCGTTCACCAAGACCACCAAGGGCAAGCTGGTGATCGTGGCACCGCTTGCCACGCGCGTATTGACGCCGTCGAGCGTCTCGATGCCCACGAGCGTGCCCGAGGAGATGAACAAGCTTGCTGTATCCAAGGATTGCGTGAGGTAGCCACCCGGGTTGTCGCGGATATCCAAGACGAAGGCCTGCGCGCCTTGGGCCGTGAGCTCCAATACCGCCTTCTTCACGAGCTCAGCAGCAGAAGAGGTCATCTGACGCAACCGGATGTAGCCTACGTTCTCATCCATGATGGACCACGTGGCATTCTCGGCATCGTATTCCCTGCATTCCAGCGTGGTGGTGAATTCCGTGCCATTCTCTGCATCCATGCTGATGGGGCGCATCCATGTGATGACGACGTTCTCGCCCTCCAGCTTGCCCAAAGCTCCGATCACCTCAGAGGCGGACCAGGAATGTTCGGAATCTCCGTTTATGGCTTCGACGAAATCGCCCTTGGTGACCCCTTTTGCCTGGGCTTCTGAGCCAGCCAAGACGTCGATGGCGTAGGCGCGGCCGTTGTAGTCGCCGAACAGCACGCCGATCCCCTTGTAGCCATTGGCTACGGATTCCTTGATATAGCTCTCATAATGCGCAGGGTCATAGTACTCAGCGTACGGGTCTCCCGTAGCCTTCAAGAGGTCTGCCAGCATGGAATCTGTAGCATGAGGCAGATCGACCTTATCCATGCTGTAGGTCCCTAAGATATCCTCCACCTCGTCCACGCGCGCCGAGATCGCGTCATAGGTGGTCTTGGCTTGCTTGGCGTTCTTGTTCGCCGCCACGCTCTCGCTGCCCACGTTGATGCCGAGCGCTTCGGTGAGCTGCGTATTCGAGCGCAGCGCGAATCCGGCAACGAAGGCCAAGAGGATCACCAAGAATATGATGAGCGCAGATGCCATCTTCCGGTTGCGCGCATGTTCGCGAATGGACGCCGTCACCTTCTTGGCGTTCGCCGTGCTGTTCCTTCTCATGCGCGTCATCTTCGGTCCGTGAGCAGAGAGCGGTTCCCTAGACCTTCAAGTAGCGGCGCATGGCGATGGCCGATCCGATGAGGCCGATGACGATGCCAGCCACGACGAGTCCCGCATAGATCACGATGTAGGTGCTGTCTGGGATGGAGAAGTCCAAGAAGCGGATGGCGTTCTCCAGCTGCGGCAAGGCGAACATCCGAAGCAGCTGGATCACGATGACGGCCAAGATGGAGCCGATCAGCGCATGCAGCGCGCCTTCCATGAGGAAGGGCCCGCGGATGAAGCCGTTGGACGCACCCACCAAGCGCATGATGGCGATCTCCTTGCGGCGCGCCAAGATGGCAAGGCGGATGGTGTTGTTGATGAACACGAGCGCGATGAAGATCAAGAGCACGATGAGCGCGATGCCGATATAGCGCACGTAATTCGTGAGCTGGAAGAGGCGCTCGACGGTGCCTTGGCCATACTTGATGGAATCTCCCGGATTCTCGGGATCCTCGGAGATCTTCACGTAGTCAGGATTGCCCTCCACCGTTTCAGCCACGGATTGCACCGCTTGAGGGTCGGTGAGCTCGATGTCGATGGAGGCGGGCAGAGGATTCGTCCCGTCGAGCTGTTCGATGATCTCAGGGTTGGAGGTCATGGAATTGGAGAAGTTCTCAAGGGCCTGCTCTTTGGTGGTGAAGGAGACCTCAGCCACATCCCCTATCTGGGATATGTCTCCCATCACCTTCTGGATCTCCTCTTGCGGGGCGTCGTCGGCGACGTAGGCCGTGATGGTGACCTCGCTCTCAACGGAGCGCATGAGATTGTTGAGCATAGAGCCAGCCACGAAGAAGACGCCGATGATGAGCAGCGACAAGAAGATGGTGATGATGGAGCCGAGCGCTGTGGAGAGATTCCGGGCGAACCCTTGCAGCGATTCTTTGAAGAAGTAACCGATGCTAGACATCGAAGCCGTACACCCCCCGATCCTGGTCGCGCGTGAGGCGTCCGCGCTCGAGCGCGATGACGCGACGGCGCATGTTATCTACCATCTCACGATCATGGGTAGCCACGAGGACGGTGGTGCCCGTGCGGTTGATGCGCTCCAAGAGGTCCATGATGCCTCGCGATGTCTGCGGGTCGAGGTTTCCTGTGGGCTCATCGCAGATGAGCAGAGGCGGCCTGTTCACGATGGCGCGGGCGATGGAGACGCGCTGCTGTTCGCCACCAGAGAGCTGGTCAGGGAGCTTCCCGAACTTCTCTTGCAGGCCGACGAGGCGAAGCACTTCAGGCACCTGCGTCTTCACCACATGCTTGCTCTTGCCGATGACCTCCAATGCGAAGGCGACGTTCTCGAAGACCGTCTTCGAGGGCAGGAGCTTGAAATCCTGGAAGACGCAGCCGATGTTGCGCCTCAGGTAGGGCACGCGCCAGTTGCGCATGGAGGAGAGCTCCTCATCTGCCACATAGATGTGCCCTTGGGTGGCTTTGATCTCACGGGTCAGAAGCTTGATGAAGGTGGACTTGCCCGATCCGGAATGACCCACCAAGAACAGGAACTCACCTGCATAGATCTGCAGGGAGACATCGGAGAGGGCTGGCTTGTTGGGCTGGGCTGGGTAGACCTTCGTCACATGGTCGAACGTGATGACCGGCTGTCCGAGCTGTGCGCGCGTTGCTTCGACGTCGAGCTCGGGCAAGGTCTGCGTCAATTGGTTGGTGATCTGGGCTCTGTTGCGCGCTCTTCCTTGAGATGGCGCTTGGCCTGCGTGAGCCGCTCTTCGCCCTCCTTGGGGAGCCGCGGTTCGCGATCTGTCAATAGCCACAGTGAATGCTCCGTATCGATTGCCTGTCAGACTGTAACTTCCATAGTTTATCAGTTATGAGCTTGCTTTGCGCTCCATAGCGCGCGAAGCGGCCTTCGCGATGGCGGCGCTGTCCAAACCGAAGGCGACCATGAGCTCATCGAAGGATCCCGACTTGCCGAATCTATCCTGCATCCCCACGAATTCGCAGGGGGCGGGCGCCTGGCGCGCGAGAAGCGATGCCACTGCCTCGCCCAAGCCACCGTTCACGGAATGCTCTTCGGCCACTACCGCACATCCCGTCTTCGCCACCGAAGCCAAGATGGTCTCCTCATCCAAGGGCTTCACGCTGAAGGCGTCGATCACCTCAGCCTGGATGCCCTCGCACTCCAGCGCACAAGCCGCCTTGAGCGCCTCATCTATCTCGACGCCGCACGCGATGATGGTGACATCGGCGCCTTCGCGCAGCACATAGGCGCGACCGATCTCAAGATCCACATCCGAGGCATAGACGCACGGGACCTGTGCACGGCCCATGCGCACATAGACGGGGCCGTCCGTGCGCGCTGCCAGCTTGATGGCAGCACCAGCGGCAGCGAAGTCAGCGGGAACCAGCACGCGCATGTTCGGCAATGACCGCATGAGCGCGATATCCTCGAGCATCTGATGGGTGCCCCCATCAGGACCAACGGAGATGCCCGCATGCGTGGGGCAGATCTTCACGTTCAGATCCGCATAGCAGACGGTGTTGCGGATCTGGTCATAGGCACGCCCGCATCCGAACACGGCGAAGGACCCCGTGAAGGCTATCTTGCCCGTGAGCGCCAAGCCCGCGGCCACATCCGTCATGTTCTGCTCGGCGATGCCCACGTTGAAGGTGCGCCGGGCATTCTCTTCGCTGGACGCTGCGAACTTGCCGATGGTGGTAGAACCAGAGAGGTCAGCGTCCACGGCAACGACAGGCAGCCCCTGAGAAGCAAGTTCGATGAGCGCAGGTCCATAGGCTGCACGTGTAGCCAACCTCTTCGCGCGCTCCTCGTCAGATGCGAAGCGGATCATGCGCGGCTCCTCTCATCCCGTGCTGCTCGGATCTCCTTGAGCGCACGCGCGGTCTGATCGGGATCGGTGGCCTTGCCATGCCAGGATGCCTGATCCTCCATGAAGGAGACCCCACGCCCTTTGACCGTCTTCGCCACGATCGCCTTCGGCTGCCCGGATCGGTGAGCCTTCGCTTTTGAGAGCGTCCGCACAAGGGCACCCATGTCGTGTCCATCCACTTCCTGCACCTGCCATCCGAAGGAGGCGAACTTGTCGGTGATGCTCTCAGGATTGCAGACATCCACCACGCGCCCGTCTATCTGGAGCCCGTTGTGGTCGATGATGGCCACCAGATTGTCCAGATCCATGTGCGCAGCATACATGGCCGCTTCCCAGACCTGTCCCTCCTGGCATTCACCATCGCCCAGAAGCGCGAAGACGGTGGAGGGAAAGCCATCCATGGCAAGGCCAAGCGCCATGCCGCATGCGATGGAGAGCCCTTGGCCCAGAGAGCCGGTCGAGGCCTCCACACCGGGGACCAAGCGCATATCGGGATGTCCTTGCAGCCGGCTCCCCAGCTTCCGGAGCGTCTTGAGCTCGGATGAGGGGAAGAAGCCCGCGCGAGCCAGCACCGCATAGAGGGCCGGCGCCGCATGGCCCTTCGACAGGATGAAGCGATCGCGATCGGCTTTGTGCGGATCGTCTGCTGTGTAGTCCATGACGCTGCCGAAGTAGAGCGCGCAGAGGATATCTGCGCACGAGAGCGACCCACCAGGATGTCCGCTACCTGCTTCGGCGATCATCGAGACGATGTCTTCGCGCACATCCAGCGCCCGTATCTCAAGATCGTGTACGTCCAAGGCGACCCTTTCTATGCCGTGGCTTTCCATTTATGGTAACCGATGATGAATGCTTCCAGATCCCCATCCAGCACGGCATCCACATTGCCGGTCTCCATGCCCGTGCGCGTGTCCTTCACCATCTGATAGGGATACAACACGTAATTGCGGATCTGGCTGCCGAAGGAGTTATCCATCTTGTCTCCCCGCAAGCCATCGATCTCCTCTTGGCGCTTCTGCTCTTCGCGCTCGTAGAGCTTGGCCTTCAAGACGCGGAAGGCCGCTTCCTTGTTCTGGAGCTGGCTCTTCTCGTTCTGGCAAGTGACGACGATGCCCGTGGGGATGTGCGTGAGTCGCACAGCGGAGTCTGTGGTGTTCACGCATTGGCCACCCGGGCCGCTGGAGCGATACACATCCACGCGCACATCGGAGGGATTCAGCTCCACTTCGATGTCATCCGGCAGGATGGGGAGCACTTCCACGCCAGCGAAGGTGGTGTGGCGCCGCTTCTTGTCATCTGTGGGCGAGATGCGCACGAGGCGATGCACGCCTGCCTCAGCGGACAGCATGCCGAAGGCGTTCTTGCCCTCTATCTGGATGGTGGCCTTGTCCAATCCGATCCCCTCGCCGGGCACCAGGTCCAAGACCGTCACGTTCCAGCCTTTGTCTTCGGCATAGCGCTTGTACATCCGATAGAGCATCTCGGTCCAGTCCTGGGCTTCGAGACCGCCCTGTCCTGGATTGATGGACAGGATGGCACCTCCGCGGTCGAAGCGCCCCGAGAACCACGATGACACCTCCAGCGCATCCAGCATGCGCGCAAGCTCTGCCATCCCCTGCTCGTATTCCTGCGCGAATGCCTCGTCCTCTTCGGCCAATTCGAAGGCAGCGGATGCATCATCCAGCTTCTGGCGCGCGCTCTCGTATTCTGCGATGGTCTCTTTGATATCCGACGCTTCCTTGGAGATGCGCTGCGCCTCTTGGGCATCATCCCAAAAGCCCGGACGCGCCATCTGCTCATCCAATGCATGCGCCTTGTCCGCAAGAGCGTCGATCTTCAGATATCCCTTGGCGTCTGACAGCCTCGTGCGGGCTGCCTCTATCTCCTTATTTGCCATGGCACTTCTTGAACTTGAGCCCGCTGCCGCACGGGCACGGATCGTTGCGGCCGACGTTGGCGAAGGGATCATCCTTGTCCTTCACCACGGTCTTCGCCTTGCCCGCCGCTGGCTTGGGATTAGCCGGAGCTGCCGCATTCACGGCTTGGGCGGTGACGGCAGGTGCCGCTTGGCGACCAGAGAGCGACTCTTCGGGGTTGGAATAGGTGAGGTCTTTCTGCTTCGGCTCTTCAGGGGCAGCGAGCTTGATGGCTACCTCCAGGCGAAGGAGCGTGCGCAGGAAATCATCGTACATGGAGGCCGTCATGTTCTGGAAGGCCAGATATGCCTCGTTCTTGTACTCCACCAGAGGATCGCGCTGGCCGAAGGCACGCAGCCCGATGCCGGTCTTCAGGTAATCCATCTCCTGGAGATGAGCCATCCATTTCGCATCGATGATCCTGAGCATCACCTGAGCGCTCAGATGGCGCATGATGTCCTCGCCCAGAGCATCTTTGCGGTCGTCGAAGCATCTCACCAGGTAATCATCTAACGCACCCGCTACTATCTGCGGGTCCTCCTCGTGGTCGATCTCCTCCACCTTGAAGGCATCCTTGCCGCTCATGTTGGCTGCCCATATCTCCAGCGCCCGATCATCCCACTCGGTAGCGTCATCAGAAGCCAGCGTCTCGGCGATCTCCGCCTCGACGGAATCCGATACGATCTCAGGGATGCGGGTCAGATAGTCCTTGCCATCCAAGATGGCGTTGCGCTCCTCATAGATGGCCTTGCGCTGCAGGTTCATGACATCGTCGTACTCAAGGACGCTCTTGCGGGCAGAGAAGTGCATGGACTCCACTTGGCGCTGTGCGTTCTCGATGGATTTCGACACCATGGATGCCTGGATGGGCATGTCATCCTCAAGCCCGGTCTTCTGCATCATATTGGAGATGGAATCCATCTTGTTCCCACCGAACAGGCGCATGAGGTCATCTTCCAGCGACAGATAGAACTGCGTGACGCCGGGGTCACCCTGACGTCCAGAACGGCCGCGCAGCTGGTTGTCGATGCGGCGCGATTCATGGCGCTCGGTACCGATGACGCAAAGGCCACCGGCCTTCAGCACCACCTCGTGCTCCTCTGCGCAGATGACCTTCGCATCCTCAAGAGCGCGTTCGCGCTCCTCCTCATCGGCGAAGAGCTCATTTAGCTCCCCGTCCTCGTCGAATTCCGGCGCATCCGGGTCGAAGCCGCGCTGGCGCAGGATATCCTCAGCCAGCACATCAGCGTTGCCGCCCAAGATGATGTCCGTGCCACGGCCTGCCATGTTCGTGGCGATGGTGACCGCACCCACGCGTCCAGCCTGGGCGACGATGTGCGCCTCGCGCTCATGATGCTTCGCGTTCAGCGTCTCATGGGGAATGCCCCGCTTGTCCAGAAGGCGCGAGAGCCGCTCAGAGCTCTCGATGGAAACGGTGCCGATCAAGCACGGCTGCCCTTTCTCATGGCGCTCGGCGATGTCGTTGGCCACGGCGTCGAACTTGGCGTCCACCGTGCGGTAGACCAGGTCATTCAAGTCCTGGCGCTTGACGGGTCGGTTCGGCGGGATGGCGAAGACGGGCAGCTTGTAGATCTGACGGAACTCCGCATCTTCGGTCATGGCCGTGCCGGTCATGCCCGAGAGCTTCTCATAGAGCCTGAAGTAGTTCTGCAGCGTGATGGTGGCAAGGGTCTGGCTCTCCTCTTGCACCTTCACATGCTCCTTCGCTTCGATGGCTTGGTGCAAGCCCTCAGAATAGCGCCTGCCCTCCATGATGCGACCCGTGAACTCATCGACGATCTTCACTTCCCCATCCACCACCACATAATCCACGTCGCGATGGAACAGGAATTGGGCCTTCAGGGCTTGCTGGAGGTGATTCGCCAGCTGAGCCGAGGGATCTGCATAGATGTCCTCGATCCCCAGCATGTCCTCGATGCGGTCCAGTCCCACCTCCGTTGCGTTGATGGTCTTCTTCGCCTCATCCATCTGGAAGTCCTCATCCAGCTTCAGGCGCGGCATGACCGCGGCGAAGCGCTTGTAGGTGTCCGAGGACTGGCTGCCGATCCCTGAGATGATGAGCGGGGTGCGCGCCTCGTCGATCAGGATGGAGTCCACCTCGTCCACGACAGCGAAGTGATGCCCGCGCTGCACGCGATCCTCAGGGCGCACCACCATGTTGTCGCGCAGATAGTCGAAGCCGAACTCAGAATTCGTCCCGTAGGTCACATCCGCCTGGTAGGCCGGCACCTTCTCAGCGGGCTTCATGCCGTTTTGGATGAGGCCCACCTTCATGCCCAAGAATTCGTAGATCTGGCCCATCCACTGGGAGTCGCGGCGGGCCAGATAGTCATTGACGGTGACGATGTGCACGTTGTGCCCTGGGATGGCATTCAGATACCCCGCCAGCGTGGACACGAGCGTCTTGCCTTCGCCGGTCCTCATCTCTGCGATCTCGCCAGCGTTGAGCGCCATGCCACCGATGAGCTGCACATCGAAATGGCGCAGCCCGATGGTGCGCACGCTGGCTTCGCGCACGGCTGCGAACGCCTCCGGGAGCAAGTCATCCAATGTCTCGCCAGCGTGGTAGCGACCCCGGAGCTCCTCGGTCATGCCTGCGAGCTCCTCGTCGCTTTTGGCCTGCATCTGCGGTTCCAGGGAGTTGATCTTGTCAACGGTGGCTTGGTATCTCTTCAGCTGCTTGCCTTCGCCGACCGTGAACAGCTTGGATAGCAATCCCATCTATGCGGTTTCCTTTTCGTTGGGTGCGCATGTGCTGCGAGCGCATGCATCTCATGTTCTCTTCTCGAACGGACATTCTAATACAGCTGCGCGTCCGTGGGGCACCTTGCATGAGCTTATCTGCACATCCTCAAAGCTCCTCCTCATATTCGATGATGGAGCGGTACAGCTCTACGAGATGCGGCGAGGGGTCTATGCCGAGCCCCTCCGAGAGGAAGCGTCGGCATTTGAAGTACGTCTCCAGCGCAGGCCCGCGCTGATCGGCTGCGATCTGCGCTTCCATGAGCGCGATGTGCACGTCTTCGCGGGAGTCGTCACGGCGAAGCGCCTCGCGAGCGAACCAGAGCGCGCCGGTGCGCTCATCAGAGGAGAGGAGTCGTCGCGACGCAGCCAACAGACCGTCCACCAAGCAATGCTTGCACCTCTCGCGAATATCGATGATATAGGGATTGTCCACCTCCCCTGGCAAAAGGGTCTCAGCGAAGGAGAGCGTCACCTTCGCATACAGATCCTCCCAAGACCGGGCTTCAGCACCGCCGAACACAAGGGAGGTGCACAGCGCGTCGAATTCCTCTATGTCGGTTGAGAGATAGCGCGCATCGAAGCTGCACCCGATCTGGGATCTCACCAGGTAAGGGCACGTCCCGTTCACGGTGAGCGCACGCTTCAAGGAAGCCCATACCGAATAGAAGCTGTTCACGCGCTCATGGGGATCAGCTTCGGGCCATACGATCTGGCAGAGCTTATCGCGCGTGAGCTCATGCCCCTTGTTGAGGGCCAAGGCCGATGCCAGCGTACGGGCGCGCTGTCGCGTGAGCTTGCGCGGATCGATGGGCGTGCCGTCTATGCGCACCTCCAGACCGCCGAACAGCCTCACATCCAACTGCGGAACCGACGAGGGCGCAAGCGTCGGCTTCGCGCTCGTCCGACGGAAGGGATCGGGATGAGTGACCTCATAGCTGGCCTTTCTCTGCGCCTTCCTTTCCTTCGCCTTTGCGTAGGCGCGCACCTGCCGCTCTTGGTCGATGTGCATCTGCGCCATGCGCGAAGAGAGCGCCGGTGTGAGCGCCCCTTCCAGCTTAAGACGCCCCTCTTCCCCTTCGCTTGCCGCCTCGTGCGCCACCATGAGCGGATAGGCTATGCCATCCAAGAACGCTGGATCCTCAGAGACGCGCTTCAGAGAGCGCAAGAGGAATGCCACGAGCGCTGAACGAGTGCCGAAAGCGTCGTCTGCGCCCTCTTCGGTTCGCGCTCCTTCTTTGACGAGGGGCAGCGTCCATGCTGCCCCGAACAGAAGCATGCCGATTGCCTGCATCCGTGGGGTGCCCTCTTCCGCTGCCCATGCGGCCTCCTCCAAGCGGTTCCACGTCTCTACATCCAAGGCGCTCCCCAAAGCAACTGGCAGCATCACCTGGCCCAAGGCAAGCCAATCGGGCTCTATGGATTCTGTTGACACGAATGCGCGATGGGTGGTCTGAAGCTGCGCGAGCACATCGGCGAAGGCAAAGGACTCTTCCGCATCCAGTGAGCCGGGCACCAGATGCGTCAGAAGCGCCCAAGCACTGGCTCGCGCCTTCGCAGAACGCCCTACAGCGACTGCCACCCGCCGGCAGAGCTTCGCTGCGCGCTGCTCTTGACCCAAAGCCCAAAGAGCCCATGCGGACATGGCTATCAAGTCGTCATCACCCGGGCCCTTCTTCGCCGTGCTCTCTATGATGTCTATGACGCAGAGCGCTTCCCCGGCGAAGATGAGCTGCCATCCGCGCCGCAAGACCCACGTGCGTGCAGCCTTGGCTGACAGATAGTTGAGAACGAGATCATGGGCACGCTCGGGGCCCGCAGACCCGATCAGGGTATCTGCCAGATGGATCCCCAAGCTATCGGCATCAGAGAAGGGCGTGCAGCCTACGATGTCGTCGAGCGTAGGTAGCAACGTTGCTTTCATATCCTTGATGGGTACGCTCACTGCATCGAACGATTGATGCTCTCCATCAACGCCCAAAAACGTATAGGAGCGGCAGATGAGCTCTGCGATCTCATGGGCACGCTTATCGTCGAAGAGGGAGAGCGCCTTGTCCAAAGCACCCGATCCCATGATGATCATGCAGAAGATGGCGCAGCGCACGTCTGCGGGCATCGGCTCTTTGGCACAACCTTCGATGAGGGCATGAACGCCTTCTGTTCCCCACGCGATGCAGGCGATGTTGCCATGTGGCACATCGGCAAGGCCGAGCGCTGCCACTTCGCTTTCCTCCAAGAGCATCTCTTTGGCAGTGATGACGATGCGGTCTCGCTGGAGCAGCGTGAAGGTATCGGAAGAGGGGCTGCATGCCACGATCACCTCGCATCCCGCTTCCAAGAGCGCATCCATGACTTGCGAAAGGGCCTCTGTGCGCTTCGGATCCAAAACGGGAAGCTCATCGAACACCACGAGCGCAGCTTCCTCATCAGCCGCGAAGATGGCCTTGTCCATGTCTCCTGCATCCAGGTCGCGCAAAAAGCAGGGTGATGCACAGCGCATCCAGACAACGTGGCGGAATGCGAAGATGATGTTGGCGTATTCGAAAGCGACATGCGTCTTGCCATAGCCCGCCGACGCCACCATGAAGCGCGCTACGCGCCGGTTCACCAGAAGGCGCCCGACCACCTCAGGGCGGGAGATCCTCTTCTTGGACACGATGCCATAGGGCTGCTTGCCCTTACAGCAACATGATGCTATGAAAGATGTCATATCCGATCACCTGGTCTTGTCCAGGGATCCGACGAAAAGGCTGCGCGGGATGATAGCGGCACGTCCGCACATGAGAGAGCCTGGGATGCCGCGCCTGTATCAAGCTCACGGCTTTGCGTTGATGGCGCAGATGTTCCGGAAAGCGACGGCATGTCCACCCGCTTTCCGCAAGGAGAGCACCAAGCGGTGAACGGTCGCTTTGGGAATGCCGATGGTCAGTGCATCAGGCGTGGCTCGCCAAGAGCTTCGCGATGCGCTCGCCATACTCCAAGTTCTCGAAGCCCTCTTCTTCCGAAAGGTCTAACATCTGCGCTTCATTCCATAAGGTCTCCAGGCGGTAGTATTCGCGCGTCTGCGGCTGGAAGACATGGACGACCAGATCCCCATAGTCGAGCAGCGACCAGGATCCGTCACTGGCAAGCTCGCGTCCTTCGGGCTTGAGCCCGCATTCCGTGCGCAGCTTCTCCTCGACCTCGTCGATGATGGCATCCACTTGACGATTGTTCGCGGCCGTCACGATCACGAAGTAATCGGTGACGCCCAAAAGCGGTCCCACCTCTTGCACGACGATATCCGTGGCCTTCTTCGCATCTGCCGCTCGCGCTGCCATGAGCGCAGCTTCTCGGGATGTGGCTGTCATCGCTTCTTCTCCTTGCATCGCTTCTCGTATCTCATGAGCCTCTCATGGGCTTTGGGGTATGCCAACTCATTCCATATCATAAGGGTATCAGGATGGAGGAGCGCCCCTGCCGATACGAGCCGAGCGGTCCAGAACTGATACACCTTGGCGTAGAGCTCATCAAGGCTCGCTTCACCGATCAGCGCTCTGAGCTCGGGCGCTTCTTCGAACCTGCGTCCTGGCTCGATGGCGTCTGCGACATAGATGATCTCATCGAGCGGGCTCATGTTCGGATCGGCTATGGTGTGCTTGCGGATGGCGCTTATGACCTCATCGGGGATCTCCGGATGCGTGCGCGCAAGCTCAGCCGCTGCGGTGGGGCCATGCACGACCTGTGGCATGTTCTCAAGCACCCATGGCCCTATCTCCTCTTCGACGCCGAGATCCTTGGCCTTCTGGCGGATGACGTCATTATCAAGATCCTTATCCCAATCGTGGAGGATCCCTGCCAAGCGCGCCAGAGTCGCATCATGGCCATAGGTGCGCGCAAGGAGCTCAGCAGTGGCTGCCACGCCCTCCATGTGCGCGAAGCGCTTCTTCGACACGCGCGCCGACGCCGCCTTCCTCATGCTCTTGAAATAGGTATCGCTGGTTGGATCCAATGACATGGCCCCCTCACTCATAGAGGCCCTCTTCGCAGATGTAGGTCGCCACCGCATCAGGTACGAGATAGCGGATAGTGCGCCTCTCCTGAACCCGTTGCCTGATCTGGCTAGAGGAGATGCCGATGGAAGGTCCTTCTACGATGGTGATGCGAAAGCCCATCTTCGCAAGCTCATCCAGCAAGCCTTGATCCACCGCATAGCCTGGTCGCAGGACGCAGGCGATGCGCGCAAGAGCGGCGATGCGCTCTGCATCCTTCCACCCACGAAGCGTGAGCAGCGAATCCGCGCCGATGATGAACGTGAGATCCGCATCGGGATGCGCTCGTGTCAGCTCATCCAGCGTTTCCGCCGTATAGGTGATGCCTTCGCGTATCACCTCAAGGTCGCTCACGAAGAACGATTCATCGCCTTCCACCGCCAACTCCACCATGGCAAGCCTCTCCTGTGGCGCAGCATGGGTCATGCCCTGCTTGAAATGGGGAGAGCCTGCCACGACGAAGAGGACCTCATCCAGCCCACACGCATCGCGTGCCACCTCAGCGCAGACGAGATGTCCCAGATGTATTGGGTCGAAGGTCCCGCCCATGATGCCCAGACGCCGCATCAGGCGCGCACCTGCCCGGATCCTTTGATGAGGTACTTGTATGAGGTGAGCGCCTCCAAAGCGAACGGTCCCCGCACGTGCAGCTTCTGCGTGGAGATGCCGATCTCAGCGCCCAAGCCGAACTGCCCGCCATCGGTGAAGGCCGTGGATGCGTTCGCGTAGACCGCGGCAGCATCCACTGCGGCGAAGAAGCGTGCGATGACATCCTCATCTGCAGCTACGATGGCCTCTGAGTGCCCAGTCCCGTAGCGGTTGATGTGCTCTATGGCCTCATCTTCTCCGCTCACGCAGCGGATGGCCATCTCTGGAGCCAGATATTCTCTCTCCCAATCCTCTTCCGTGGCAGCGAAGAGCTTAAGCGGGACCCCTGAGGTTGCCTGCCACGCTCTTGCCTGGGCAAAGGCCGGAGGATCTGCGTGCAAGGCAACACCGTGGGACGCAAGGGCTGCGAAGATGGGGGGTAACGCTTCATCCGCTGCAGACTCATCCACCAAGAGCGTCTCAGCAGCATTGCAGACGCCATAGCGACGGCACTTGGCATTCTCGACGATGGATGCCGCCATGGCAGGATCGGCGCTTTCATGCACATAGACATGGCAGTTGCCCGTGCCCGTTTCGATGACGGGCACCTTCGCTGTTTCCACGCAATGCGCGATGAGGCCCGCTCCTCCCCGCGGCACGATCACGTCTATGAGGCCATGCAGCTTGAGGAGCACATCGGTCGCGGCGCGATCGGTGGTGGTGACGGCCTGGATGCAGGTGCGCGGCAAGCCCGCCTGGCTGGCAGCATCGGCCAGGATGTTCGCAATGACCTCATTGGAATGCGCTGCCAGAGAACCACCACGCAAGATGCATGCATTGCCTGATTTCAGGCAGATGCCTGCAGCATCTGCGGTCACATTGGGTCGCGCCTCGTAGATCACGCAGACAACGCCCAAAGGAACGCTCACGCGCGCAAGCTGGAGTCCGTTGTAGAGCTCGCGCTCCTCTTGCACGCACCCAAGCGGATCGGGAAGGCGCGTCAGATCCTCCAAGGCCGAAGCCTCCTCTTGAATGCGCCCCTCATCCAAGAGGAGGCGATCCACCAGCGATGCCTTCGTCCCGCGCTCTGTGGCCTTCTCCACATCAACAGCATTGGCGGCTATGATGTCTGCCTCATGGGCCTTGAGCGCTGCGGCCATCTGGATGAGCGCCCCATCACGCATCGCTGCATCGCTCGCCGCCAGCGCATGAGCCGCTCGCTGCGCCTCAGAGGCGATCGCTCTCATCATGCCTTCCAGATCCATATCCTTCTCCTATTCGAACACCATGAGATCATCGCGATGGATGAGAGGTCTATGCGCCATGTGAGCGAGCAGGCTATTGCGTGCCAAGGCCTCAGTGGACATCCCGCACGCAAGGCTCACAGCATCGCTGGCCGCTGTCGTGACCCCACGCGCGATGACCAGACCGCTCTCGTCCCTGACATCCACCACCTCTCCCGCGCAGAACGAACCTTCCACGCGCTTCACGCCCACAGAAAGCAGCGATGCACCCGACCGGATGAGCGCCTCGCGCGCGCCCGCATCCACGATGAGCGACCCTTTCGCAGAATCCCCCAGCGCTACCCAGAGCTTGCGCGGGGTGATCTCATGGATGGTGGTGCCCGGCGCGAACACAGTGCCTGGACATGATCCGAAAGCTGTATCCACGATGCCGAGCGGATGCTTGCCGTAGATGATGGCCGTGGGTATGCCTGCGGCCATCATGACCCGCGCAGCGCGGATCTTGGTGATCATCCCCCCTGACCCTGCTGACGTGCCAGGACCACCTGCGGCATCCATCACGCTCTGATCGATGCGATCGACGCGCCGGATCAGGCGCGCATCCGCTACGGTGGAGGGGTCGTGGTCGAAGAGCCCCTCTATGTCCGAGAGGATGATGAGCTCATCGGCGTCCACCAAGCAGGCGACCAAGGCCGCCAAGGTATCATTGTCGCCGAAGCGGATCTGTTCCACGCTCACGGTGTCGTTCTCGTTCACGATGGGAACGATGCCCAGATCCAAGAGGCGCAGGAGAGCATCACGGGCATGCAGGTAAGCTTCGCGCTCAGCGGTGTCGCGCCGCGTCAGCAAGACGAGGGAGGGCGTGAGGCCAAAGGGCGCGAACGCCTCCTCATAGGCTGTAGCCAACGCTGCTTCGCCCACTGAGGCTGCAGCCTGCAAGGTGGGCATGTCCCCGGGGCGCGCATCGAATCCCAACCGACCCAACCCGCATGCGATGGCCCCTGAGGACACCACGACGACGCTGGCTCCCGCACCCCGCAAGGTGGCGATCTGAGAGGCAAGAGAGGCGAGCCAGCCAACATCGATGGAGCTCACCGAATCGGTGATGGTGGATGAGCCGATCTTCACGACGATGCGCTTGCCCGCAAGGCTTTGCGCGGCGCTCTCCTCCTGTGCCGGAAGCGCACGTGTCATAGGTCCAGCTCCGCGAACATATCCTCCGTCGCATCAGCGGATTCGTAATCGAAGGCCACTTCGCAGATCCTGACCTCATCGCCTGAGCGCGCTCCCGCCTCAGCCAGGGCGTCATCCACGCCCAGCCGGCGCATGCGGTGCTGCAAGAAGAGCACTGCCTCTTCATTGTCCCAGTCGGTCTGCACCACCATGCGCTCCACCTGTCTGCCCGCTACGCGCCATGCTCCTGCGCCTTCAGGCGTGACCATGAAGGCCTCATCTCGCTTCTCGCGCGCAAGCTGCCACACGCGGTCGAACTCTTCGGTGCTCTCCGCATCCTCAGCAGCTTGAGCGCGCAATGCGCTCACCTTGCTTGCGATGGCTGCCTTCAGAGCATCTATGCCGGCACCGGTGAGCGCGCTCACGACGAAGAGCTTGGGGCAGATCCGGCTCTCTGCGAACTCGTCTCCCCCGGCCGCTGCAACAGAATCAGCGCGTACCCTCTCAGCAAGGGCCTGGATGCGCTCATCTCCTTCGGGAAGCGCATCTGCCTTGTTCGCCACGATGATGCGCGGACGGCTCGCCAGCTCATCGGCATGCTGAGCCAATTCATGGGTGATGATCTCATAGTCTTTGATGGGATCGCGCCCTTCGAAGCCACCGGTGATATCCACCACATGCACGATGAGCGCGCTGCGCTCTATGTGGCGCAAGAACTCATGCCCGAGCCCCTTGCCCTCATGGGCCCCTTCTATGAGACCCGGCACGTCGGCTAGGACGAAGCTCTCATCTCCGGCAGTGGCCACTCCCAGATTCGGAGAGAGCGTGGTGAATGGATAGTCAGCGATCTTCGGCTTCGCCGCGCTCATCTTCGCGATGAGGCTTGACTTCCCAACGCTTGGCATGCCCACCAGCGCTGCATCAGCGAGAAGCTTCATCTCCAGCTCGATCCATCCCTCCTGCGCCGGCTCTCCCAGCTCTGCAAAGGCCGGAGCACGCCGCGTGGAAGTCACGAAATGGGTATTGCCGCGTCCACCATGGCCACCCTCGGCCACGATCACGCGCTCTCCGTCATGAGAGAGATCAGCGATGAGCTGGCCAGCCTGCCCTGCATCCTCATCATAGGTGCGCACGATGGTCCCCACGGGCACGGGCAAGATAAGGTCCTCGCCACGGCTGCCATGCATCTTCGACCCTTTGCCATGGGTCCCACGCGTGGCCTTGAAATGATGCTTGAACCTGAAATCGATCAACGAGGACTTCTGCGCATCGGCGACCAAGACCACGTTGCCGCCATGGCCACCATCCCCGCCATCAGGGCCACCCTTGGGCACATGGGCCTCACGGCGAAACGACATGCAGCCGGCTCCGCCATCGCCGCCCTTCACATGGATATGGACCTTATCTATGAAGATGATGCTCTCTCCTCAAAAGAAAAGCCCTCTTGCGAGGGCTTGTTCACTGATGGGTGCGCACGCCAAGCCGAAAGCTTCGTCAGGCCTCGGGGATGACGTGGATCTTGCGCTTGTCGCCGCGCGTGTACTTCAGCGTACCATCGCACAGGGCGAACAGCGTATCGTCGCTGCCACGACCGACGTTCTCGCCAGGATGGAAGTGAGTGCCGCGCTGACGGACGATGACATTGCCGGTCTTGACCTTTTGTCCGGCGAACATCTTGCAGCCAAGGCGCTTCGCATGTGAGTCACGGCCGTTTCGGGTGGAACCCAGACCCTTCTTGTGTGCCATATCGAAAACCTCCTGAGGTCAGCTATTCAGACTTCTTATCCGCGTCCTTGGCGGACTCATCCTCTGCCTTCTTGGCAGAAGCCTTCTTCGCGGGCGCCTTCTTGGCTGGTGCCTTCTTGGCATCCTTGGCCGGCTTGTCAGCCTTAGCAGCCTTCTCAGCCTTGTCCGCCTTCTCTGCCTTCTTGGGAGCCTCATCCGCATCCTTGGCAGCCTTCTTCGCCGTCTTCTTGGCAGGCTCCTTGTACTTCTCAGAGCCGATCTGCACGATCTGGATGCGCGTCAGGTTCTGCCTGTGACCACGCTTGCGCTTGTAGTTCTTGCGCTTCTTGAACTTGAAGACGATGACCTTCTTGTCCTTGAATTGCTCGACCACAACGGCTTCCACTTTGGTCTCTGCGGCCTTCGCAGGATCTGCGATGACGTCCTTGCCATCGACGACGCAGATGGTCGTGAGCTCTACCTTGTCACCAACTTCTCCGGGGAGCTTCTCCACGTTGAGCTTGTCCCCTAGGGCGACTTTGTATTGCTTGCCGCCGGTCTTAACGATTGCGTACATTGCTTCTTGTCTCCTTGAATGTGTCCAAACGCAAGGCGATATCCTACCAATGCGAAACTTCCGCGTCAACCGATGATCTGGCTGAGGTGTCGTTTTTTCCGCTCAGCACCCCACGGCTGCTGCCAAATGCAAGATGCGCAGCTCTGCTTTCCTTCTCAATGCGCAGATGCCCAATTCGGTCCCCATTGCACATCAGCTACGAGCGGCACCTTGAGCGAGACGATGCCCTCCATGGTCTTCTTCACCATGGCCGCCAAGCGCGCTGCCTCGGATGCAGGCACTGAGAAATCCAGCTCGTCGTGGACTTGGAGGATCATCTTCGCCGTGAAGCCTTCGCTGTCCAAGCGCTCTTGCACATCGATCATCGCCCGCTTGATGATATCCGCTGCCGCCCCTTGCATGGGATGGTTCATAGCCGTCCGCTCTCCTTGGGCGCGCACGTTCTTGTTCGTGGCTCTGATCTCCGGGATGCGCCTCTTGCGGCCGAATATGGTCTCAGCGTATCCCTTCTGAGCGGTCTCATCCACGATGCCATCGAGATACGCGCGCACTTGCGGATAGGCCTCGAAGTACCTGCGGATCATCTCAGCCGCCTCGGATGTGGGGATATCCAGCGTCTGGGAGAGCCCGTAGGCCTGTTGCCCATAGACGATGCCGAAGTTCACGGCTTTGGCCCGACTGCGCAGCTCGGGCGTGACCTCATCCACGCTCACGCCATTCACGCGCGCGGCGGTATTCGCGTGAAAGTCCTCACCTGACCTGAATGCATCGATCAGATGCTCATCTCCTGACAGATGCGCCAGCAAGCGCAACTCTATCTGCGAGTAGTCCGCTGCCAAGAAGACGCTCTCAGCGTCAAGGGGCACGAAGCACTCCCGGATGCGGCGCCCGAATTCAGTGCGAACGGGAATGTTCTGCAGGTTGGGATCTGATGAGGAGAGGCGCCCCGTTGCAGTCACCGTCTCATGGAAGACCGTATGCACGCGCCCATCTCCCGCACGCATCTTCGGCAGGCTATCAAGGTAGGTGGACTTGATCTTGGACAGCTCGCGATACCGCAGCACATCCTGCGCGATGGAGGCGGTCTTCGCCAGTTCGCGCATGACGCGCGCATCCGTGGAATAACCGCGCGAATTCTTCTTCACGGGGGGCAGCCCCATGACGTCGAAGAGGATATGCGCCAGCTGCTTGGGAGAATCGATATTGAACTCTTCCCCCGCTTGATCGTAGATCTCCTCAGCCAGCGTGCTCAAGCTCTCCATCGCATCGCATCTGAGAGCTTCCAAGTGCTCCATGTCCACTTCCACACCTGTGCGCTCCATGAAGGCAAGCACGCTCACGAGCGGGAGATCTATGTCCTCATAGACCTGCCGCGACCCATCCTCTTCCAAAGCCTTCTCCAAAACGGGCTTCAAGGTGCGGCAGAGCGCCGCATGCAAGGCGAGCTCCTCATCCCCTTCCACCTCTGGCAGCACGCCTCCCAAGAATCGCTCCGCCAAGCCGAGATAGGTATAGGAGCTCACGGTGGATTCCAGCACATAGGCAGCGAGCGACACGCTGAAGCCGCGGTGAGCAGACAGATCCTCATCGCTTACCGAAGCGTCCTGAGAGGTATCCGATGGATAGGCCAGATGCAGAAGCTCCTTCAAGTCCAGCACGGAGAATGCTGTAGTGCGGATCAGATGCGCACATGCTTCAAGGGCTGCAGCATCCTCCAGGATGAGATGCTCGCCGGGCACGCTCAAGGCCAAGGAGACGGATTGGCCGAAGATGGTATCCGCTTCTCCTCGCACGAAAGCCACGCCAATGCATTCTCCGCGCTCATGCGCGCTATCGATGAAGCCCTTCCATGCGCGCCCGTCTGCGCGCTTTCCTACCTCAACGGCGATGGCCTGCATGGTAGCCTCTTCATGGATCAGGGCCAACACGCGCGCAAGCGGGCTTCTCAGCTGATATTTGCTGAAGGCCTCTTCCACTGCGTGGGCCTGAAAGGCAGGAAACGATGCGCCCTCTATGTCAAGCTCGAAATCCAGATCGCGCACGATGGTGGCGATCTGACGGCTGAGGTAAGCCAAGGACTCGTTCTGTTCCAGATTCTCCCGCTGCTTGCCCTTGAGGTCATCTATATGCTCATAGACGCCTTCGATGCTCCCGTACTGCTCCAAGAGCTGCGTTGCCTTCTTGGGTCCGATCCCCGGAACGCCGGGGATGTTGTCAGAGCTATCGCCCATGAGTCCCAGATAGTCGCAGAACTGATCCGGGCTGACGCCGTATTTCTCCATGACCTCATCTGGACCATAGATCACCACATCGGTGATGCCGCGCTTGGTGGTCACGATCCTCGTCTTGTCGGTGGCAAGCTGGCAGGCATCCTTATCTCCTGTTACCAGAAGCGTCTGAAACCCGAGCGCCTCATCGCGTGCCGCGATGGTGCCCAAGATGTCATCGCCCTCCCAGCCCTTCACCTTCACGACAGGCACATCCATGGAGGAGAGGAGCTCCTCGATGATGGGGAATTGCACATGCAGCTCCTCATCCATCTTCGGGCGCTGCGCCTTGTATCCGGGCATCTCCTCCATGCGGAACTCCGGCTTGCCCGCATCGAACGCGCAGATGAGTGCGTCAGGCTGCATATCCTCAGCGAATTTGCAGAGCATCTGCATGAAGCCGAACACGGCATTGGTGGGCGTGCCATCCTTCGCCGTCATGGGCGTTTGGATGGCATGATAGGCCCGATGCATGAGCGAATTTCCATCTATGACGGCCACTGTCTTCGTCATCCGATGCAACCTTCCTCAAGACGTCTTCTGATGGCTCAAGACCACAGATATCCTACGCCGCGCACCGTCTCCAGATGCTGAGCCAGCTCAGGTCCGAGCTTCGCCCGCACGCGCCTGACATGCACGTCCACCGTACGCGAGCCTCCGTAATAGTCGAAGCCCCACACCCGCCTCAAGAGCGTGTCGCGCGAATAGGTGCGGCCGGGATGAGTGATGAGGAACGCGAGCAGAGCATATTCCAAGTACGTGAGATCCAATGGATTGCCCGATACCTTCACCTGATAGGTGGCCAGATTCACCGTCATGGTGTCGATAGCGATGAAGTCCGATCGACTGGATTCATTGCCGGGCCAGAGCAGCTGGCGCACGCGCGTGGCGCATTCCTCATCCGTTGCGTCCGATACGACGAAGTCAGCCTTGGTCTGCACGGGAAGCCGGAAGTTCGCAAGATCAGCTTGGTCGATGATGACGAGCAAGGACGCGGTGCCCTCCTCTGAGAGCGCATCCTCTATCATCGCCGTCTGCGCTCCCACATCCCCCCTTGCTTCCAAGATGACCAAGTCGCACAGGGGATTCGCCTGCAAGAGCTTGCGCGCCTGCGCCGATGAGCCGGCAAAGACGCTCACATCCATGCCTGAGAGCACCTGCTTGAAACGACGAGCATTATCTAAAGAATCAGCTATGAATACGATGTCTTTGGACATATCAGAGCACCGCCAAGAGCCGATCGCGCTCCCAAGGAGTCACGAAGCTCTGATACGCATCCCATTCCTCCCGCTTGGAGCGGACCAAGAAGCGATGCGTATGCTCTCCCAAGACCTGACGCATGAGGCTGCTCTCCTCAAAGGCGCTGATAGCCTCGCCCAGATTCTTCGGAAGGCTGCCGTAGGCTCTGCAGGCCGCTTGCGACCGATCCATGTCCGCTTCGCACGGAGAGGAGAGCTCAAGGTCCCGCTCGATGCCATCAAGTCCCGCAGCCAAGATGACAGCAAAGGCAAGATAGGGATTGGCGGCCACGTCAGGGCTTCGCAGGACCACGCGACACGCATCGGCTTCGCCCGGTCGGTACATAGGAACGCGCAGGATGGCTTCGCGGTTCGAACGCGTCCATGCGATGCGCGTGGGCGCAAGCCCATCAGAGCAAAGGCGCTTATAGGAATTCACATACTGATTGGTGATCAGGCTCATCTCGCGCGCGTGCTCCAGAACGCCAGCGATGAAGCACCGAGCCACCTGGGAAAGCCCCCACCCTTCGGCATCCTTTGGATCATAGAAGGCGTTGCGACCTTCCTCGTCGAACAGGCTCAAATGGATATGCATGCTGCTTCCCGGCTGATCGTTCATGGGCTTGGGCATGAACGAGGCGTACACCCCATGCTTGATGGCGATCTCCTTCACCACCAACTTATAGGTCATGATGGAATCGGCCATAGCCAGAGCATCCGTGGCACGCAGGTCTATCTCATGCTGGGAGCTGCCCTGTTCGTGATGGGAGTATTCCACGGGGATGCCCATGTGCTCTAAGGTGAGCACCGTGTCGCGTCGCAGGTCGCTCGCGTAATCCAAAGAGGTCAGGTCGAAATACGATCCCCTGTCCAAGACCTCGGTGCCATCTGCATCCTTGAAATAGTAGAACTCCATCTCAGCGCCGATGTTGGGGGTGAATCCGGCCTCGGCGCACTGTGAGACGGCGCGCTCTAGGATGAAGCGCGGATCCCCATCGAAGGGCTGACCATCAGGGGTCCTCACATCGCAGAACATGCGTGCCACCGCATCGGTCTGCGGACGCCACGGCAGCACCTGGAACGTGGAAGGGTCGGGAAAGGCCAGCGCATAAGGCTCATCGGCATCGGTGAATCCCTTGATGCAGCTGCTGTCGAAGCCCATCCCTTCCGAGAATGCATGCTCCAGCTCACCGGGGACCACCGCGAACGATTTCATGGCGCCCAAGACATCGGTGAACCAGCACCGCAGGAAATGGACATCACGGCTCTCGATGGTCTTCAAGACGAAGTCCACCTTCGGATTCCTGAGTTCAGACACTAAGACCTCCGCTTTCGCTCATAGGATGGAGTCGATTATAGCAAGGCAAAAGAAAGAGGCGGCTGCGATCAGCAACCGCCTCTTCATGGTTGGATGAGGATCAAGGGCAACCTGGCCTTTTAAGCCTCTGCGCCCTCCTCCGCTGCAGCGTCAGCTTGAACGGCAGCCTCTTCCATCACCTCTGCTGCCTCAGCTGCTTCAGCCTCAACGGCAGCGTCATCAGCAGATGCTTCAGCTTCGGCAGCCTTCGAAGCGGCCTCCTCGGCGTACTTCGCCGCGCGCTCTTCCTTCTCCTTCGCCTTGGCCTCGCGCTCTGCCTTGCGTGCCGCTTCGCGCTCTGCAGCCTTCGCAGCGCGCTCAGCCTTGCGAGCTGCCTCGCGCTCTGCCACAGCCTCAGATGCGGATCCGAAGCGGTCTGCGAACCTTTGGACGCGGCCGCCGGTGTCGATCAGCTTCTGGGTCCCCGTGTAGAACGGATGGCACACATTGCAGATGTCGATGCGCAGCTCAGGTTTGGTGGAACGAGTGACGAACTCGTTGCCGCAGCTGCACCGCACTGTGCAATCCATGTACTCTGGATGGATGTCCTTCTTCATATGTCAGCTCCTAAGCTCATGCCTTGGTTTCCGACCAAGGCTACAGACAAGCCGAGCAATGATATCACACCTTACAGATCGAGCTTCCAGAGTCCGTGGATATTGCAGAATTCATAGACCTCGTTCGCCGTTTCACCTTCACCCAGATAGAAGTCCGTGGCAGGCGCCATGCCGCTTTGCAGCGGATGGATCTCATAGCCCGCATCCTTCACCAAGCAGATGAACTGGATGTAATGCTCCGGCTCCATGGGATGATCCACCGATCCGATGTTCACATGCACATGGTTGCCCTCGATGGTGACCTTCGGCACGTGCTTCTCCAAAGAGGCATCCACCGTATCAGGGATGAGCTCTACCATGGGCTCGCCACAGCAGATGATGGGCACGCCCGAATCCACGACCTTGACAGCGATGTTGCCGCAATGCTCGCATCTATAGAATCTGACCTGCATCTTGTACCTTCTTTCACTCGACCGATGACGTCTTTGGCATGCTATACCGTCTCATCCGCGTTCGAAGCCAGAGGCCATGACCGTCAATCTTTCGTTTCGAACGCTTGAGCGCCAGTCCTGCCGCTGCCCTCTTGGGGCACGTGCTTCATCTTCGCATAGATGAGCGCTGCCGCGCCCGCGACGATGAGCGGCACTGACAGCACGATGCCCATGGTAAGCCATCCTCCGAAGAGGTATCCCAGCTGGGCATCAGGCTGACGGACGAATTCGATCAGGATGCGGAAGATGCCATAGAGGATGAGGAAGACGCCGATGAACGTGCCCCGTGGACGCGGGGGCACCTTGCGTGCCAAGAGGATGAGCACGCAGAAGATGACGATCCCTTCCAAGAGGGCCTCATAGAGCTGCGTGGGATGACGCGCTATATCCCCTGCCGCACCGCCGAAGGCAACACCCCAAGGAAGGTCTGTGGGCGAGCCCCAAAGCTCGCCGTTGATGAAGTTCGCGCAACGCCCGAAGAAGAGCCCCAAAGGAGCGGCGATAGCACCCAGATCCGCCAGCGTCAGATAGGGTATGTGCGTGAGGCGAGCCGCCACGATGCCAGAGACGAGCGCGCCGACCAGTCCACCATGGAAGCTCATGCCACCCTCATTGAAGGCGAAGATCTTCAATGGGTTCGCAAGATAGTATCCGTCCCCATAGAAGAGACAATAGCCCACACGCGCTCCCACCAGGATGCCGACGATCACGCATACCATGATGGTGAGCACGGCATCATCGTCCATCTTGAGCTTCCAATGCTTCGCTACCTTGGCCACAATGAGCGCAGCCAGGCAGAAGCCCACCAGGTAGGCTATGCCATACCAGCGTACCGTGAGAGGGCCTACGGTGAAGGCCACTGGATCTATGGAGTGGTAGAGCGTATCGAGCATATCCTCAGCGTGAAAGATCCCGTCCCATGCCAGCATCGAGCATCTGTGCTGCCTGGTCTATGGTGCCATCGAGCTCTTGCGGGATGGCCTGGATGGAGGTCACCTTCGCCTGGCAGCTGGGACATTGTATCGTGAAGAGCCCCACGTGGGGCTTCAAGACCAAAAGGGATGCATAGTCCAAGAGGTTCAGGTCGCGTGCGCCGCATGAAGGGCAGATCAATATCTGGTCGTACTTCGCCACCTGCGCCTCCCCTCGATGGATGGATCCTCTAAGAGGATTCTAACCCACCCGTTATCTCTTTCGAGCACCACTGATGCGGGCGTTGTCGTCGCGTCAAAAACGAAGAAGCCATCTCCTAGAGAAGGAAGCGATTGGGATTTCCCTGACGCTTGAAATCAGCGGGCCTATCCTTGATGTCAGGGCCATTGAGCAAGAAGAATTCGCAGAAGCGGCAGATCTCGCGCACGGCCATGTCGTAGTCGCGATCCGGGTTCAAAAGGATGGCGAAGTCCTCGCACACCTTATGGGTTGTGCGCAAGCAAGCTGCATAATGGCAATCAGCCGGGCAGGGCTCCCCTGGGATGTTATGCGGACAACGCTCGCGCATCTCCTCATCGCAACCGCGCATCTCCCAACAAGCGCTCATGCTTCTCCCCCTTCATGCACCAAGGCGCCTGACATCAGGCGCCTTGGCACGACCTTCTTCAACGATGCGCTGGATCAGAATGCGGCCATCGGGTCATCGGCAGGGCGAACGCCCACCACACCCTCGACGCGCTCCTTCAAGATGCGCTCGATGCCGTTCGCAAGCGTCATCTGCGACATGGGGCATCCCTTGCATGCCCCTTGCAATTCAACGGTCACGATGCCGTCATCGCTGACGTCGATGAGCTCCACATCCCCGCCATCCGCCTGCAGCGACGGGCGCACAGCGTTCAGAACCTCTTTGACCTTTTCCTTATCTACCATGACATCTCCTTGTTCGTTCGAATTTCCGACGCATCATAGCACAGACGAGAAGCCTCTCGTAACGAAGCCGCGCCCTCCTCACCAAGGCGTCACATCATTGCACGGGCATCCAGTCTTGGCCGATGATGGCGATGATGTCTGCCTCAGACGAATAGAAGTCACCGCCATTGACCACCCTGCCCGAGCCCATGTCCGAAACGACCGCCTTGGCAGCCCCTTCAGCTTCGCTGTTCGTATACACCACGAGCGTTTCCGGATAGATGGTGGCATCATCGGTATTGCCGACGCCGATGACCTCGTATCCTTTGGCGCTGAGCATCTCGCCCAGCTTCGCCGCAGCTCCAGCGGTATTCGTCCCGTTCCTGACCTCGACGGTGACCTGTCCCTCATCCACGCCTTCGGCAACGCTGTCGATCATATTCGGGTCTTGGCCGTCCTTGATGAGCGACAACATTGCCTCCCAGCTCTTGGTCCTGCGCTCATAGAGGACGGTACCCACCCCCGCCGCATTGGATTCCACATACGGCACGACGCATTGATAGATGATCAGCTGATCGAACGGCTTGAGCGCGCTGCCCAAGGCCAGAAGGTCGCTGGCTGTCCAATCCGTATAGATGTAGCGGCTGGCGTCACCCACGGCATTCGCAAAATCCAATCCCTCTGAGCTGGCTGCATCCTCAGCCAGATCCAACGTGAACTGCATCCTGTCCTTGAAGGTGGCCTCCAAGCCACCGGCAACGTTCGTCGCACGCAGCAAGACGAGCGCTTGATCTCCGGTGAGCTTCTCTGTTGCCGCAGGTACCACGATCGAACCTGCACGCGGATCATCGATGTCTGCAGGGATGTCCACCGCAACGCCGCCCATGGCATCCACGATCCCCTTGATGCCAGGGGCATCCGTAGTGACGAAATGAGAGATATCCACCGAGGCCAGGTCAGCCACTGCACGGATGAGCTCCGCATCGCCATTCACGGTCGTGACCTCATCGAGGGGCTGGGTGCTTCCATCCGATGCGCGCACGTTCAATCGCGACGGGATGGTGACCATCGTGATGATCTTGTTCGCCTCGTCGATGCGCAGAAGCTGATATCCGAAGGCATCGGGGAGCTGTTGAGCTCGGTCTGGTTGCGTGAGATCAGCCTCCATGAGCACGTAATAGGGCTCTCCGTCCTTCTGGGCCACGAGCGCATCTTGAGCATTGGACGGATCCAGCGAGAGATTGGAATCCGTTGACCGGAAGAAGGTGAAGGCTCCCACCGCGCACGCCGCCACCAGAGCTACCACCACTATGATGACGACCACGAAGAACCGCTTCCGGCGCGAACGCTTGCGCTTCGCCTCCACCAAAGCGGATTGCGATGCGCTCCGTATGGCATGCCTACCCGCGCTCCGAGGTGGGGGCGCTTCTACGTTCGTGACCGTGAGCGGACGACGCGCAACGGAGCGCTTGCGGGATGCGCCCTGAACCTCAGGGCTCAGACGGCGCGTCTGGGAATGCCGAGGATTGTTCCGCTTGGTAGGCACGAGCGAAGCCTTACGCTCTCACATTCGATTCCGCACGAGAGACATCAGCACCCAAGGATCGGAGCTTGCCGACGTAATCCTCATAGCCACGGTCGATATGCTCGACATCGTAGATGGTGGTGTATCCTTCAGCGACGATGCCGGCCAGCACGAGCGCCGCACCTGCGCGCAGATCAGTGGATGAGACCGGTGCGCCTTGCAGGGTCTGGCCGCCGTGAACGATGGCGTGATGGTCCTCGATGGCGATATCCGCCCCCATCCTCATGAGCTCAGAGGCGAACATGAAGCGATTCTCGAAGACGTTCTCGGTGATGACCGACGTACCCTCTGCCAGCGTTGCAAGCAACATGAACTGGGCTTGCAGATCCGTGGGAAAGCCTGGATGAGGCAGCGTCTGGATATCCGCTGGCATGAGCGGACGCGAACGCGTGACCGTCACGTAATCATCGCCGCATGCGATGTCGCAGCCCATGGCCTTGAGCTTCATGATAGCCATGCGCAGATAATCCGGATCGATGCCCTGAACGGTGACGGGACCGCCCGTGAGCGCCCCTCCCGCCAAGAAGGTGCCCGCCTCTATCCTGTCTCCGATGGTGGTGTGCGTGCAGGGATGCAGATCCTCAAGCGGCACGCCCTCGATCTCTATGCTGACGCTGCCGCCTCCGTCGATCTTGGCTCCCATCTCGCAGAGCATGTTGCACAGATCCACGATCTCTGGTTCGCGAGCCGCGTTGTCGATGACCGTCGTTCCCTCTGCCACGACCGCCGCCATCAGCATGTTCTCCGTTGCGCCAACGCTGGGGAACTCCAGCATCACCTGTGAGCCCTTGAGCCCCTCAGGCGTGGTGGCGATGAGCGTGCCATGATCCACATCGAAGGAGACGCCTAAGGCCTCAAGGCCCACCAGATGCATGTCGATCTTGCGTGCGCCGATCTGACATCCACCAGGCATGGCCACCTTCGCCTGCCCGAAGCGCCCGATCAAGGGACCCAGCACGGAGATGCTCGCACGCATGCGACTGACCAGCTCGTATGGGGTGCTATAAGAATCGAGCTCTTGGGTGTCTATGGTCAAGCTGTGATCGGTCCGCGTGACCGTGGCGCCCAAGCGCCTGAGCACGTCAGACATGATGGCTATATCAGAGATGTCCGGGACGTTCTGGATGATGCTCTCCCCTTGCCCCAGGATGGAAGCAGCCATCAGCTTCAGTGCGGAATTCTTGGCACCAGATATCTTGACCTCTCCGGAGAGCGTTCTGTTGCCGCGAACCAGGATGGACTCTTTGCCCATGTGAAGCTCCCTCAAATCCTCGTCCGTGAATGGTGCGGATACCGAACGAGGCCACGCACGTATGCATGGCCTCGTTCATTCAAGATCATGATGATGCTATTCGCCGAGAGCGAAGCGGATGAATCCTTGGATCTCGATCTTGCCGCCCATCTCCTTGGCGCAGCCGTCCACATACTGGCGAACGGTCATGTCGGAGTCCTTCACGAACTCCTGCTCGGACAGGCAGCTCTCCTTGTAGAACTTCTCCATGCGGCCCTGAGCGATCTTCTCTTGGATGTTCTCCGGCTTGCCGGATTCTGCCGCCTGCGCCTTGTAGATCTCAAGCTCATGGGCAGCCACATCCGCAGGGACCGATTCGCGCGTAGCAGACACCGGATTGACAGCGGCCACCTGCATGGCAACGTCGCGCGCACAGGTCTGGAATGCAGCACAAGCTGGATCGATGCCCTCCACAGCGAAGTTCACGAGGACGCCGATCTTGCCACCACCGTGGATGTAGCTGGCAACGGCGGGTGCCTCCACCTCAGCAACGCGCGCGATCTGGCAGTTCTCGCCCATCACATGGATGCAGTCCGTGAGGATGTCCTCAACGGTCTCCCCATCCTGGGTGCAGCCCTTGAGCTGCTCTGCGTCCACAGGCGCATTGTCCATGGCGGCCGTGGCGATGCGCGTGGCGTAGGCCTTGAACTTCTCGTTCATGCCCACGAAGTCGGTCTCGCAGTTGAGCTCCAGCACAGCACCCTTGGTGCATGCATCGTTCACGACAGCCATGACCGTGCCCTCATTCGTAGCACGGCCCGCCTTCTTCGCGACAGCGGCAAGGCCGCGCGTGCGCAGCACATCGACAGCGGCATCCATGTTGCCCTCTGCCTCGGCGAGCGCCTTCTTGCACTCCATCATGCCTGCACCGGTCATCTCGCGCAGCTCTTTCACCATGGAAGCGGTGATCTCAGCCATGTCATTCCTCCTTTGAGGTTCGAATATCCTATAGGGTGAGGACGGCTCCGTCCCCAGAAGAGGTGCTCTTGCTACAGAGCAGCCTCAGCGTCGCTGATCTCTGCCTTCTGCTCTGCAGCCACCTCAGCAGCAGCTTCGGGCGTGATCACATCAGATGCCTGCACCTCAGCTTCAGCTGCAGCCTCGGTGATGGCATCAGGGTTGCCCGTAGCATCAGCGGACATCTCGGCAACGGAGACCGCCGTGCCCGTGCCTGCGATGACGGCATCGGCGATGAAGTCGCACAGCAGGCGAACGCTGCGGATGGCATCGTCGTTGGCAGGGATGCCGTAATCCACATCATCAGGGTCGCAGTTGGTATCAAGGGTGCCGACGATGGGCACGTTCAGCCGGCGCGCCTCATGGACGGCTATCTCCTCGCGGCATGTGTCGATGATGAAGACTGCATCCGGCACCTTGCGCATGTTGCGGATGCCATTGAGGTTGGCCTGGAGCTTCGCCAGCTCCTTGCGCTTCAGGATCTGCTCCTTCTTGGGGAGCATGGCCATGCGACCATCAGCCTCTTGAGCCTCCAGGTCTTCCATATAGACGACGCGCTGGCGGATGGTGACGAAGTTCGTGAGCATGCCACCCAGCCAACGGTTGTTGACATAGGGCATGCCGCAACGGTTCGCTGCGTCAGCCACAGCCTCTTGAGCCTGTTTCTTGGTGCCGACGAACAGCACCGTGCCGCCCTTGCTTGCCAGATTGGACACGAAGCTGTACGCCTTGTCCATGTCAACGAGCGTCTGCTTGAGGTCCAAGATGTAGATGTCCCCGCGGCTGCCGAAGATATACGGCTTCATCTTCGGGTTCCAACGGCGCGTCTGATGCCCGAAATGAGCACCGGCCTCAAGAAGCGAATTGATGCTCACCTTTACTGGTTCTGCCATTTCCTACCACTCCATTCGTTGGTCCTCTGCCCAAGGTCATCCCTCTGGCCGCAACCCACACGGGCCACTCGCGGACATCGGTCGCTTGAGCATGCGTATTGAAAGAAACTTTGAAAGGATACCATCACCCGTTGCCGATTACAACTCGAAATACCTTATATATGAGTTATCTTGTCATCATAAGTTCAATCAGCTTGAGGACGGGGCAGCTCATGTGCGGACGATTCATCTCCCTTTCCTATGATGAGGTGGCAGGGATGCTCTCTGCCCTTATCGGCAACGCGCCTTACCTGGCGCAACCGGACTGGCTGACGCGGCGCGAGGTCTTCCCCGGCACCCGGGTGCCGCTGATCGCGCGCCACGGCGATGCCGTCATCGTGGAAGAATGCACATGGGGATTCCCCGTACCCTGGATGAAGCCCCTTCTCCATAATGCACGCTTGGATAAGGCCTGCCAAAGCGACAGCATATGGGCCTCCCCCATGGAGAACGGGCGCGCCGTCGTACCTGTGGCTGGCTTCTATGAGCCCCACAAAGACGAGACATACTCCCGGTCGAAGTCTGGGCGCATGCTGCGCCGCCAATATCTGTTCACCGAACCCTCAGCAGATATCCTGCTCTTGGGCGCGCTCGTCGAGAACGGTCGCTTCTCCATCGTGACCACCGAACCCAACGAATCGGTGGCTCATATCCATCACCGCATGCCACTCGTGCTCTCTTTCGACGAAGCGCGCCGCTGGCTTGCGGGTGAGGCGGATTTCGCGGATCGCTCCGCCATAGAGCTCAACGCATCCAGCAACGATCCCGTCGCTGCGAACCAGCTCTCCATATTCTGAAGAGCTTCCCTTAAGCCGTTCTTTAGAACTGGCTTTCGTGCTTGCGGAAGAAATCGAAGCGCGGGGGCAGTTCGCAGACCTTATGGCTTCCCTCATCCAGCTCAACAGCATGGCACAGCTCGCCCATGCCATTGAAATCGTAGTTCCAGCTGAAGAAGTCACGGGCGTCGAAATCCATGTAGTCGCAGATGATCTCGCATCCTGCTGGGACGACCGGATGCATCATGAGCGTGCAGATGCGCAAGAGATAGAACGAATCCAAGAGCACTTGCCGACGCAATGCGCTCGCATCATCCCTGCCTGCCTCTTCGGCTTCCGCTGCCTCCTTTATGCCATCGGCCCAGTGCTTGTTCGAGAACCGTATGAACTCATCGGCCAACTGCATGACCGCATGCAATTCGAAGGCATGCATCGAGCGCTCATAGCGCGCGAGCGCATCCTTGGCACGCGTGACGACCTCAGGCGTCGGGTCGCCCAAGGGCATCGTGCAATCGAAGCGCTTCGCCGCTTCGTAGAAGCAGCTGCGGGCCAAGCGATTGAACACATTGGTGATGAGCGTGCCCTCCTTGAGGACCGGATCCGCCACGCGCTTGTCAGCGCGTTGCTCATCGGACAGCGAAGGATCGAAGGGTTTGGGCTTGAACCCCACAGAGCGCTGGCCCAATCCAAGAGCCAAGAAATGCGCACGCAGCTGATCTGCGGTGTAGTGCTCTAGCAGCTCTTCTCCCGTTGGTGGCTTCACGGTTCCCGAAGAGGACGCCTTCGTCTTCCCGAACAGCAGATGATGATTCGCAACGAGCGTTGTCTGGCGCAGGGGCTTGGCATCTGGGCCACCGAACACGCCGCGCTTGCCGAGCGCCTCCCAGATGGCTGGCTGCGCCACGCCGTAGAAATAGATGTTGTCCTGCCCGATGAACTGATAGACCTGCGCATCATCGGCACACCAGAAATCTCGCCATGTGTTGCGCGGCAACGCCAGCTCATCATTCAAGGCGATGGTGAAGGAGATGGGAGCCCAGAGCGACTCGGGCCAGCACCAGACCGTGAGCCCTTCCACGCCGTCCAATACGGGCGCACGCACGCCCCATTGGATGGATCCGGTGATCCGGAAGGGCACGAGCGTCTTCGATGTGCGAAAGCGGATGCCCTCTTCAGCCAGCATCGCCTTCGCCGCGTCCCTGTCTTCGATGGAGTCGAACTGTATCTCGAAGCTCTGCTTGCCCGCGTCCGCTGCACGATAGGTGTGCGCAGGTAGCTGGCTTGCCAAGGCGAGATAGGCATCGTAGCATTCCACCTTGATGAAGATCACGGGTGGCGCCAAGAACTCCTCTACCGTCTGAGCGAGCACCGGACGCGCCTCCGCATCCATCTCATAGCCCTTGACCTGCTCGCGCAGAAAATCCGCGAAAGCCGGCAGATCGAAGTACCAGTTCTTCACAGGGCGCATCTCGGGCACTGTCTGCGTGATGGAGGAGATGGGATTGATGAGGTCAGCCGGATCGTATTGATGCCCCATGTCGCACTCGTCCGCATAGGCATGCTCTGACTTGCAGCCTTGCACCGGGCAGCGACCCATGACCTGACGCCCATTCAGGAAGGTGTTCGCCTTCGCATCGAAGAACTGCAGGGTCTCCTCAAGATGGAGGTATCCCTGCTCATAGAGACCCTCGATCAGCTTCTCGGAGAGCGCTTGGTGCACCTCCTTGCATCGCCCGATCCCGCTCCCTTCGAAGATATCCAAGCTCACGTCGAAGGCGTCGAGCGTCTCCTTCTGACGGATGTGATTGCCCAAGACGTATTCGTCGATGGAGCCAGTGAAGGTGCCCGCCTCCACCGCTTTGCGATATCCCTCGTCTATGGGAGAGCCGAAGCAATCGGTTCCGCTGACGAAGCGGACGTTCTCTGCCCCGATGCGGTCGCGCAGAAAGCGCGCGAATGCATCCGCGGGGATGAATACGCCACCGATATGCCCGAAATGCAAGGGCTTGTTCCCGTAAGGCATGCCCGCCGTGACCACGGCGCGTACGGGCCATACGACATCTACATCGATCGATGAGCTCATCCGGTGACCCTCCTCGCTGCTAGCGGATGACAGGAGACTGCGCTTCGGCTGGACGCGTCTCTGTCTGGCTCAACAGATCCAAGAGCGCGTCAAGGGATGAGGAGCTCTGCTCATAGCTGAGCGTCGCCAGCGGCTCATCATAGCCCGCCATCTGAGAGATGTGCGCAAGCGCATCATCGAAATACCCGATCTCATCAGCCAAGCCTGCCTCCACGGCCTGCGTACCCGTGTAGGGCAAGCCATTGGCCAACTCCTTCACCGCGGCCACGGTCATGTCGCGACCCTCGGCTACGGTCTTGATGAAATCCTCATCTATCTCATCCACCATATCCTGATACCATGCGCGCTCCTCATCAGTGAGCGGACGCGTGCCTGCACCCGCATCCTTGGATTCCGCTGAGGCGATGGTGTCGATGTCGATGCCCAGCTTCTCATAGAGACCAGAGAGATCCGTCACCTGCAAGAGGACGCCGATGGCGCCGATGGAGGTGGTCTTCGCGCAGAAGATGTAATCTGCCTGGCTTGAGATCTCATAGGCGGCGCTCGCATTCGTGGCAGCGCTCACCACGACCACCGGCTTCGGGAAGTCAGCTATAAGCCGAGCCATCTCCTCACCCGCCGTGGCAGTGCCACCACCGGAATTCACGCGCAAGATGACGCCTTTGACCTCATCATCGGCCTGAGCCGCATCCAAGCGAGACCTGAGACCCTCAGGGCTTGAGGCAGACCCGTCATAGCCGATGACAGAATCTATATCTATGACAGCGATGGAAGGCACAGATGCTCGCACGGGCGCATTGCTGCCCGTAGCCGCCATCATGGAATCCGTCATGCCAGATATGGTGGCAGAGCAAGAGAGAGCGCCGATGGCGAAGAGCCCCAGCACGCAGATGACGACAGCGATGAGCACCGAATGGCCACTCTTGCTCTTCGCCGCCTGCGCAAAAGAGCTGCCCTCAGCGCACGCGTCAGCCACCGAGGCGTGCGGGCTGCTCACTGCCCCTGTTCGAGGGTCGCGTGCGGCATAGATGCGCATGTAGTCATCCGCACTGGATGATCCGCGCGTGTCTTTGCTCTCATCCATGCTCACAGCTCGCCATTCTCATCGAAGCGGCTCTGCGTCTGAGCGCGCTTGGCGGTGCGCAAGAGGAACTCCTGATTGGTCTCCGTGCGCTTCAAGGACTTGATGAGCATGTCCATGGACTTCTCGGTGTTGTTCATGTTGGCCAAGATCCGGCGCACAGCCCAGATCAGCGGCGCCTCCTGCCCATCCAGGAGCAAGTCCTCCTTGCGCGTGCCGGAGGTGATCGGGTCGATGGCTGGGAAGATGCGCCTGTCAGCCAAGCTGCGATCCAGCCGCAGCTCCATGTTGCCTGTGCCCTTGAACTCTTCGAAGATGACCTCGTCCATCTTCGAGCCGGTCTCCACCAGAGCCGATGCCAATATGGTGAGAGAGCCGCCTCCTTCGATGTTGCGCGCCGCGCCCAAGAAGCGCTTGGGCGGATAGAGCGCCGTGGAATCCACGCCGCCGGAGAGGATGCGTCCGCTCGCGGGCTGCGCCAGGTTATAGGCGCGTGCCAAGCGCGTGATGGAATCCAAGAGGATGACCACGTCCTCCCCTTGTTCGACCAGGCGCTTGGCTCGCTCTATGACCAGCTCTGCCACAGCTATGTGGTTATCCGAAGGCATGTCAAAGGTGGAGGAGATGACCTCACCATGGATGGAGCGCTCCATATCCGTCACCTCTTCGGGACGCTCATCCACGAGCAGGCACATGAGGTGCACTTCGGGATTGTTCGCATAGATGGCAGCAGCGATGTCCTTGAGCACGGTGGTCTTGCCTGCCTTCGGCGGAGACACGATGAGCCCGCGCTGGCCCTTGCCGATGGGAGCCACCAGATCTATGACGCGCGCGGTGAGCGTATCCTTGCCATGCTCCATGTTCAAACGCTCATCCGGGAAGATGGGCGTCAGCTCAGAGAACTTCGGGCGGCTGGAGATGTCATCGATGGGAGTGCCATTGACGCTCGTGACCTTCTGAATGGCGGCGAACTTCTCGCCTTCGCGCGCGGGGCGCGTCTGTCCGGCGACCATGTCCCCCTTGCGCAAGCCATTGCGCCGAATGGTGGACAGGCCCACATACACATCTTGTTCGCTGGGCAGGTACCCCTTCGTGCGCAAGAAGCCATAGCCATCCTGGAGGATATCCAAGATGCCTTCCACCTCGACGAATCCCTCTGCGATGCACACGGCCTCGTAGATGGCTTCGATCATCTCGGCCTTGCGCAGGCCCGATGCATCGATGTTGAGCTCTGCGGCCTTCTCGCGCAGCTCCGGCAGCTTGCATGCCTCCAGCTCTTCCTTGCTCACGCTCGGCTTGTATTCGCGCTGGCGGTTGTTGCGCTCGCGGCGCGTGCGATGCTGGTTGTTGTTGCGGCCGTTGTGCCTGTTGTTGCGGCCGTTGCGCTCCTGGTTGGAGAAGTCAGCGCTACGCGCTTGCTTGCGCTTTCCGTCCGCTGCCTCGCCCTCTGCCTCTGAGGCTGTGTCCGGAGCAGCCGCTGTGAGGGCGGCTTCGGATTCGGTGGGCTCCTCCTTGGCTTGGAGCGTCTCCTCTTCAGCTGGCTGCACCTTGCGCGGACGCCCCGGCTTGCGCTTAGGCTTCGCAGGTGCCTCTGCGTCGCTTGCAGCATCAGGATTCGCCTCTGGGGTTGCCTCTTCTGCCTTCACCTTGCGCGGACGCCCCGGCTTGCGCTTGGGCTTCTCCTCAGCCCCTTCCGCATCAGCCGCTGCAGCCTCCTCAGAGGCAGCCGCCTTCTTGGTGCGCGTAGCGCGCGTCTTCTTCGCAGGCTCCTTGGACGCCTCTGCGCCCTGATCCAGCTCTTTCACATCTTCGGTCGTCGGCATCTACTTGACTTTCTCCCAATCTGCCATGAATGAATCTATGCCCGCTTGCGTCAGCGGATGCTTCACCATCTTCTTGAGCACGCTGAACGGCACGGTGGCGATATCAGCCCCCATGAGCGCGCACTGCGTGACATGGTTCGCGCTGCGAATGGATGCGGCGATGACCTCCAGCTGCTCTCCATTGACGGTATCGGCGGTGAAATCGTAGTTGGAGACCGCCTCCACGATGTTGGCCACCTGCTCTATGCCGTCTTCGGAGATGTCATCGAAGCGGCCGATGAACGGAGATATGTAGCGTGCTCCCGCCCGCGCAGCCAACATGGCTTGCGGCACCGTGAAGCACAGCGTCATGTTCACGCGGATGCCCTCATCGGCAAGAGTGCGCGTAGCGGCCAGCCCTTCCACCATGGTGGGCACCTTCACCACCACGTTCGGCGCGATGGAAGCCAACCGGCGCCCATCTTCGACGATCTGAGCGCGGTCGGTGGCAACGCTTTCCGCCGACACCGGGCACTCATCGCCCACTATCGTGCAGATGCGCTCGATATGGCTCTCGAAATCAGCCAGCTTGCCGCCCACGCGCGCATAGAGCGTGGGATTGGTGGTGACGCCAGCGAGCGCCCCCCAGCTAGCAGCCTCCTCGATCTCGTCCAGATCGGCCGTATCCAGGAAGAACTTCATCTTCGCCTCCTTGGCTCCTCCCACGCGCAGGCTTATCCCCATGCAAGGCGCACATATGCGCGGGGGGATCGAGTGCGGGGGTTTCAAAGGTGATCTGCAACGGAGCGTTTCCGTTGCGCGAACAAGGTAGCACAACTGCAGGCGGCCAGCAAACGAAAAAAGCCGTCGCATCCACGTCCATGCTGGGTGCCATCCGGCATCAAAACGTTGCTTCGCGCGTATTGACTGAAACGGCACCGGAACAAGATAATCCACCCAAGAGGTTTCTGCCCTGTGGGGGCGCCGAAGACATCAAGAGGAGGAAGCTTGGACGCTCAGAGCACCGAGAAGCTCGTCTGCGCGCGCGATTGGCTCAAAGGCCAGTTGGACATCTGCGCCGATTTCTGGCTGGAACATGGCATGGATGCTGAGCATGGCGGCATCTATACTTGCCTCGATCGAGCCGGCAACATCTACTCAATGGACAAATCCGTATGGATGCAGGGGCGCTGTGCATGGACCTATGCATATCTCTGCCATGTCTACGGCATCCGCGATGAGTGGCTCGCTGCATCGCGCAGCTGCCTTGATTTCTTGGAAGAGCATTGCGTGAACCATGCGGCGGGAGATAGGCTCTATTTCACCGTCACCGATGACGGACGTCCCTTGCGCCAGCGCCGCTACTGCTTCTCCGAAGGCTTCTACTGCATCGGCAATGCCGAATACTATGGCGTGACGGGCGATGCGGAGATGCTCGCGCGTGCGCGCAGAGCCTACCAGCTGATCTACGATCTGAACAACGGCCTTGTCGAAGACCCTACGGGCCTTGGCCCGAAGACCATCGCCGAGACGCGCTCGGGACGGTCGCTGGGAGATGCCATGATCTTTCTGAACATCATCTCCATCATGCGCAGGGTAGACCCTGAGCACACCCAAGAATATGACCGCCATGCCGAAGAATGCGTCCAGCGCATCGTGGGCGAGCACTATCGCCCTGAGCTCGGATGCACCCTTGAAAGCGTGAATGCGCAAGGTGAACCTGAGCTTTGGTACACCGCGGGGCGCGTGGTGAACCCTGGGCACGACATCGAATGCAGCTGGTTCTTGATGGATCAAGCGGAATACGCTTGCGACGAGGAGCTGTTCAAGACCGCATGCGACATCTTCCGTTTGGCTATCGAGGCTGGCTGGGATGACGAATTCGGCGGCATCCTCTACTTCATCGACGCGAAGGGGCTCCCCACTGAGGCCTATGAGCATGACATGAAGCTCTGGTGGCCCCATGACGAGGCGCTCATCGCCGCGTCCAAGGCCTACCTCAAGACCAAGGACGCATACTATCTGGAGTGGTTCTATAAGGTGCTTAATTACTGCAAGGACCATTTCGCCGATCCAGAATACGGCGAATGGTATGGATACCTGCGCCGCGATGGCATCCCTACCGCACCACCCACCAAAGGCTCCACGTTCAAAGGACCGTTCCATGTCCCTCGAGCGCTCAGCATGGCCGAACAGACGTTGACGAAGATCATAGGAGAATGAGCATGGAATACCTCGGCATCGAATTCGACATCAAGAACAAGCCCGTCTTGGATCCTGGATTCATCCCCTTCGGCGTTTGGATGAAGGAGTACCTGAAAGAGGCTGATCATCCCATCAAGATCGCCGTGGAGCGCGAAGACGGGCTCATCTCTGTGCGTGAGAGCGCCATCCGCACAGATGATTTCGCAGAGGCGAATCTGCGCTATGTCGAGCGCCTGATCAAGTTCGAGCTCTGGAGCATCGGAGGGTTCCGCGTCTACATCTGCGGCGCAGATGACATCGCAGAGAAGATCGCTCAGGCCTATTCTCCTGACGGAGAGCGCAGCTTCGACTACGGATTCGTAGGAGACGTCTATGAGAAGCCGCTTGAAGTGCTTGCCGTCACTGAGGCGGACTTCCCTGCCGAACACGAATCTGCCAAGCAGATCGGCGGCCACATGGACGGATGCAGGATCGGCTTCGATGCCGGCGGCTCTGACCGCAAGGTATCCGCGGTCATCGACGGCGAAGCGGTCTATTCCGAAGAGGTCGTGTGGTATCCGAAGGTGACCGAGGATCCCACCTACCACTTCGATGAGATCGTGACAGCCTTCAAGACCGCAGCGTCCAAGATGCCGCGCGTCGATGCCATCGGCGTCTCCTCGGCAGGCACCTTCGTCGGCAATTCCCCCATGGTGGCCTCCCTGTTCATCAAGGTGCCGCGCGAGAGGCGCGAAGAGGTCAAGAGCATCTACGACCGTGCTGGCGAAGAGATCGGCGATGTGCCCTTGGTGGTGGCCAACGACGGCGATGTGACCGCGCTCGCAGGCTTCATGAGCACAGGCCAAGGCGACATCTTAGGCATAGCCATGGGCACCTCTGAGGCTGTGGGCTATGTGAACGCCGAAGGCAACGTGCTAGGTTGGATCAATGAATTGGCCTTCGCGCCAGTAGACCTCTCCCCTGATGCCATGCAGGATGAATGGTCTACGGATTCCGGCGTGGGTTGCAAGTATTTCAGCCAGGATGCGGTCATCAAGCTGGCACCGCACGCCAACATCATCTTGAACCCCGATGATACGCCCGCAGAGAAGCTCAAGGCGGTCCAAGCGCTCGCGAACGCAGGCAATGAGGACGCGCTTGACATCTACCGCTCCATCGGGTGCTATCTGGCGCACACCCTCGTGCTCTACAGCTCCTTCTATGAGATAGAGACGCTGTTGGTGCTCGGCCGCGTAGCCTCAGGAGATGGCGGAGACCTCCTCATCAGCGAATGCAATCGCATCCTGCGCGAAGAGTATCCAGAGCTAGCCGATCAGATCACCGTCACCTTGCCGGATGAGAAGATGCGTCGCGTGGGGCAGTCTGTGGCTGCCGCCAGCTTGCCTGAGCTGTAAGCATCACCCTCATCCTGCCATATGGCCCAACGAGCAGATCCTCAGATCTGCTCGTTGGGCCGCCGGAGATCATGGAGCTCAGCACTGCAGTGCTGAGCTCCGCCCATTTTGCAAGATGGCCTTCGGATCTGATTGACGCGAACGAACCGATCAAATGGCATTGCCGCGCAGGATGACGTTGCGGATCTCAAGCGTCTCCGCATCCAAGATGACCGCATCGGCCACATATCCCTCTTCGATGCGCCCGTATTCCCCATCTATCTTGATAGCGCGTGCCGGATTGATGGTGGTAGCTTTCACCGCGCTGGCAAGCGGGATATCCATATCCTTCACCGCCACCGTAAGGCAGCGCATGAGGTCGCTCACTGAACCTGCCAGCGCCCCATTGGCGATGCGCGCCTCAGGCCCACGCACGGTAACGTCTTGTCCACCGAGGTCATAGGTGCCGTCTTCAAGCCCCGCTGCGCGCAATGTGTCGCTCACCAAGATCATCCGATCGTCGCCGAACATGTTGAAAGCCAGGCGCACCATGGATGGATGGATATGGATGCCATCGGTGATGATCTCCGCGGTGATGTCGTCCCGCTCCGCAGCCGCCGGAATGGGACCGGGCTTGCGATGATGCATGGGATCCATAGCATTGTACAGATGCGTCAGATGCTTTGCGCCCTTCTCAAAAGCATGCTTGGCTGCATCATAATCAGCGCAGGTATGCGCCACAGAGATGCGGACATCATCCTTGAGCTCTTCGATGAAGGCATCGGATCCAGGCTCTTCGGGAGCGATATCCACCAGCTTGATGAGGCCATCAGCCATGGCTTGCAGCTGCTTGAATTCCTCCGCATCAGGCGTGCGCACATGCTCAGGGTTCTGGGCACCCACCTTCGATGGAGAGATATAGGGGCCTTCCAGATTGACGCCCACCAGATCCGCTTCGTCGCAGGCAGGCTCATAGGCGCACACCGTCTCCATGGCTGTTGAGAGCTGCTCGAAAGAAAGGGTCATGGTTGCAGGGCAGATGGCGGTGATGCCACGGGATGCCTCATAGGCCGCCAGAGCATGCAGCCCCGCTTCGTCACCATCGCTGATATCTCCCCCACAAGCGCCATGGAAATGGATGTCCACCAATCCCGGGATGACGATGCAGCCCGAAGCGTCTATCGCATCTCCCTCACCCGCGCGCTTGGATATGCGTCCATCCTCTATGAGCACGGTCTTATCTTCAAAACCCTGGCCATCGAAGACCTTGCCATGCTCTATCTTGCTCACCGGCTTGCATGTTGCCATGTTCTGCACCTGCTTTCCTTCGATCCTTCGCTAGAGGGGCAGCTGAAGCCCTAGATGCTGAAAGGCACGAGGCGTTGCTTGCCTGCCCCGCGGCGTCCTCACCAAGAATCCCTGTTGCATGAGATACGGCTCATACACATCTTCCAAGGTATCCGTCTCCTCAGAGAGCGCTGAGGCCAAGGTGGTGAGCCCGACCGGATGCCCTGAGAACTGAACGCAGAGGATCTCCAGCACCTTCTTATCCATGGCATCCAGGCCCGCTTCATCCACTTCATAGAACTCAAGGGCCTGATCGGCCACATCGCGCGTGATATGGCCATCAGCCCTCACCTGAGCCCAATCGCGTACGCGCTTGAGCATGCGGTTCGCCAAGCGCGGCGTTCCGCGGGAGCGGCGCGCTATCTCATAGGCACCTTCATCATCTACGCACACGCCCAAGATGGAAGCCGACCGGCGCACGATGTCTGCCAGCTCATCAGGCGTGTAATACTGCAAGCGAAAGGCGATGCCGAACCGGTCCCGCAGAGGACCGGTGAGCAGACCCGTGCGCGTGGTGGCTCCGATGAGCGTGAATCGAGGGATGTCCAAGCGGATGGAACGCGCTGCAGGCCCCTTCCCGACCATGATATCCAAGGAGAAGTCCTCCAAGGCGGGATAGAGCACCTCCTCCACCGAGCGATTCATCCGGTGTATCTCATCGATGAACAGGACATCTCCCGGTTCCAAGTTCGTGAGCAGCGCTGCCAGATCCCCCGTGCGCGCGATGGCAGGGCCGCTGGTGGTCTTGATGTTCGCCCCCAGCTCGTTGGCCACCACGATGGCCAACGTGGTCTTGCCCAAGCCCGGAGGCCCCGAGAACAAGATGTGATCCGGGCAATCGGCACGGTCTTGAGCGGCCTCGATCAGGATGCTCAAGGACTCCTTCACCTTGCCCTGCCCCAGGTAATCCTTCAGGAAGCGCGGGCGCAGCGATGTGTCTATGGCGAGATCCTCTTGCGTGAAGGCAGGATCCAAAGAGCGTGCAGGCTCTTTGGATGCGGGCTCTTGCGAAGCAGGAGCCTCGTACATCAGGCCCTCTATCTTGACGTCCTCTGCCACAGCTCTTCGCTTCTCTCCTTGCCCTTCAGCTCACGCTCATACGATGCGCTTGAGAGCGTATTGTAGCAACGTCTGCGCATCCTCACTGGAAGGCGCATCCACCAACGCTGCATCTATCTCCGCTTTCGTGAATCCCATGGATCCGAGCGCTTGAACGGCATCCTTCAGAGCAGAAGATGCGCATACCTCCGGCCCCTTCGATGCGTCCTCTGAGGCCGCCTGCGGAAGCGTGCCCTTGAGCTCCAGCACCATCCGCGATGCCGTCTTCTTCCCGATGCCCGGGATCTTGGATATGGCCTTGATGTCCTCAGAGGCTATGGCACCTTCCAGCTCCTGGGGCGTGAATGCAGAGAGCGCAGCCAGTGCCATCTTCGGCCCGATACCGCTCACTCCGATGAGATTCCGAAACAGCGCCTCTTCCGCCTGCTCCATGAACCCATACAGGCAGATGCCGCTCTCCGACACCGACAGATAGGTGATGACGCGCACCGAAGAGCCCTCATCAGGCAATGCTGCCAGCGAATGGTCTGACATCAGCAGCTCATAGCCCACTCCGCCCACTTCGATCACCGCATGCGGCGCCGCCTTTCCCGCAACGCAACCGTCTAAGAATGCGATCATAGCCTCTTCCCCTGTTCGCGTCTTGCCCGTTGGAAGGAACGTGCCATCCAACGCCTCATGCCTGAGCCAGCGCAGCCGCAAGCACGCCCTCTGCCCGCGTGCCCCCCTCATGGGTGGTGTAGCAGATGGCCGCTGCCAGTGCATCGGCTGCGTGGTCGGGCTGCGGGGGCTCCTCCAGCCCCAAGATGCGCTGCACCATATACTGGACCTGCTCTTTGGTAGCAGCTCCATTGCCCACGACCGCCATCTTGATCTGGCTCGGAGCGAATTCGCCCACAGCCATCCCCTGCTGCGCGCAAGCCACGAGCGCTGCCCCTCGCGCCTGCCCCGTGGCGAAGGCAGCGGTGATGTTCTGTCCGAACCACACCGTCTCTATGCCGACGCACCGAGGGCGGAAGCGCGCGACCACCGCTGATATCTGGTCATGGATCTTGAGCAGCCGCTGCGTCAGGTCATCGTTGCGCCTGGTGGATACGCACCCATAGGCGATGCAGCGCACCGCAGAGCCGCTTTGCTCGACCACGCCCCAGCCGGTATTGGCCAAGCCTGGATCTATGCCGAGTATGATCCTGTCCATCGCCCATCCTGCGCGCCCGCTCTTCTGTCTTGCATATATTAGTACATCTGTTTGGTATCCTATGCCATGATTCGAAGAAAGGACATCACGGATCTTCCGGTATTCGACCGCATCTGGTTGGCATGCCCCTGCGCTTCCTATGAGCAGCGCCAGGTCATCAATTGCGGAACCCTGGACTATGAGCCGTTCTTCGACGATTACAACGTCTTCGTACCCGGCGAATTCATCTTCACGACGCTCGGATTCGCCAAGGCTGACCCCGCCCTTGCCGAAGATGCTGTCATCAAAGTGCTCAAGCGGGGCATAGCTGGGCTTGCTATCAAGCCTGTAGCCTTGACGGCGCTGACTCCGCGCATGGAAGAGGCTTCGAAGGAGCTCGGCGTGCCCATCTTCTTCTATGACGGCCGCTATCTGGAGCACATCATCACCCAAGCCATGAACCTCATCGACGAAGACGCCGAAGCCTTCAAGCTCACATCGCTCATCGATGCGCTCTTGGCGCCCTCAGATGGCAGCATGGTCCGTTCCCTCATGCTGCAGATAGCTGATGCCACAGGCGCTGCCGTCCAGTGCATCGCCTGTGCTCCTGATTCGCCAGATGCTGCGTCGCAACGAGCGCTCCTTGGTCAATTGGAAGCGCTCCTGGAAGGCTACGCGCGGCGCTTCCCTGACGTGGAAAGCGCGAGCGCACTGCTCTACAATACGTGCGCTTTGGGCTTCATCTCCTTCTCCCGCAAACCCCAGTCGGTCATCACCATAGAAGAGGCAGACCTCTGCAAGCTGGCAAGCCAGTTGAAGGGCGCGCACTGCGGCATCTCCCAAGAGCTCCCTTTGGAAGAAGGGGACCTCTGCATCCGCCAGGCGATCGCAGCCCAAGCCACCGCGAAGGCGGAGTCCGCAGAGGCCATCCGCTGGTCAGCGCTGCGCCTCGATGCCTTCCATGCAGCTGCCGCCACAGACCGCCTCTTCTCGCGAACCTCCCGCCTCATCTTCGATCTCATCCGCGAATACGACGAAGAGCATGGGAGCGACCTTCTCGTGACGGCGAATGCCTATGCTGAGGCCTTCGGAGATGTCAAGGCAACATCAGATGCGCTCATCCAGCACCCTAACACCGTGCGCTACCGCCTTCGCAAGATCAAGGAAGCCACCCACTCTTCATTCCTCACGGACAAGGAGATGGCCGTCGTTCTGATCATGACCAAGATAGCCACAGAGCGCATCTGAGAAGCTCCCTTGCATTTGTGATCTTGTGTTGTGCGATCGGACAACGGAGGATGCGAAGCTTTGGAACATCCACAGCACTCTCCCGAAAGCGCCACTCTAGACTCATCTCCTGTCAACGAAGACAAGACGTTCCAAGGAGGAGATCATGAGCAAGATGATGGAGACGCTTGATAGGGTGGATGCGAAATACTGCGCAAGCCTCATGAGCCGGTTCGAGCATATGGGCATCAGCAAGAGCGCCGGGGAAGCTGCCATCGGATCCATGATCGTGCATGACGCCATTCCCACGGGCAACATCTGCATGGCTACCCAGTCCATGTTCCCCGCACCCTCCCCCGCCCTCACCTCATTCCAAGCGATGTCTCCCGTAGCTGACGCGTAAGCGGCAAATCTCACAGGTGCTGCTTACGCATCACCTACAGAACACGACGCAACCACTATTGCAGCCGTAGCTGACGCGTAAGCGGCAGCTCTGCACGGATGCTGCTATGCGCATCACCGACAGACTGCGGCAGGTGCACCCTTGAAGCGTACAATGAGGATCTCGCACGCAGCGCATCATCTTCGGAGGGATGACCATGGCCAAGATCGTGATGACGGATTCGGACTTCGGAGGCTTCAGCTTCGAGGAGAAGATGGTGCGTGCTCACGGTCTGGATTTCCAAGGGTTCAACGACAAAGGAGACACCTCCCCTGAAGAGCTGATCGCGCACCTTGAAGACGCTAATGGGGCCATCACCTCCTACGGCGCCTATACTGCTTCCGTGCTGGAGGCGCTGCCACATCTCAAGGTGGTCAGCAAGACGGGCACAGGCGTCGACAACATCGACGTGGAGGCTGCCACTCGCTGCGGCATCGCGGTATGCAATGTGATGGGCTATGGCACAGAGGTGGTCTCTGACCATGCCATCGCACTGACCATGGCATGCTTGCGGCGCATCTGCGACCTGAATGCGGATATGCATGAAGGTATCTGGGATTACCGACGCCAGCGTCCCTTGGGGCAGATCCATGGCCGCACCTTCGGCGTGGTGGGCATGGGGCACATCGGGCGCGCTGTTGCTCGCAAGGCGCGCGGCTTGGGCTTTTCGGTGATGGCGTGGGACCGCAAGGTCACGCCCGGGCGCCTCACACCGGAGGGCTTTCCCTATGCCAACCTTGATGACCTCATTCGCCGCGCCGATGTCGTGAGCTTCCATACGGCTCTCACCCCTGAGACGCATCATCTGCTTGACGCGGGGAGGATCGCGCAGATGAAGCCCGATGCCATCGTCATCAATACCTCTCGTGGCGCTGTAGTGGATGTGGATGCTGTGGCACGCGCCCTTGAGCACGGCAAGCTCTGGGGTGCAGGGATAGATGTGTTCCCCACCGAACCGCTGCCCGCTGATGCCGCCATCCGCAAGGCCCCGCACGCTGTGCTCACCCCACACGCTGCCTACTGGTCCGAGGAGTCCGGCGTAGAGCTGCAAACGCGCTGCACGCAGAATGCCATCGACGTGGTGCTGGGCAAAGCACCCGAGGATTGCGTGAATCCTGAGGTCCTTCCAGCCGCATTCTCTAAAGGGGATATGAAATAGCGTACATCTGTATGTTATGTGAAGATTAGCACTCTTGCCTTGAGAGTGCTAATGAATGTGTGCATACTGTCTTCGACAAGAAGAGAGCAGCTTGCTTGATGCGATGCGCTATCAGAAGACGAGACGGAGCAGGCTGCACGCACAGAAAGAAGGAAGCAATGCAGATGATGATCCCTTATCGACGCCGTCGGTACCCCTCCTCTCTTGGGTTCCCCTCTCGTTCCATGCGCTCGTTCGATGCGTCTTCCATCATGAAGACTGACATCAGCCAGACGGACGCGGGCTATGAGCTCACCATGGAGCTCCCCGGATTCTCCAAAGACGATGTCCAGGCTGAGCTCAAGGACGGCTACCTGATCGTCTCCGCTCAGATGAGCTCCGAGATCGAGCAAAGCGCCCCTGCTGAGGCAGCAGAGGATGAGAGCGCCAAGGCCACAGACGAGCAGGATCAAGAGCAGGACGCGCCTGCGGAGGGCAGCGGCCAGACCTGGGTGAGGCGCGAGCGCTTCTTCGGGAACTGCCAGCGCTCGTTCTACTTGGGCGAGGAGATCGACGAGGAGGGCATCACCGCGAAGTTCGAGAACGGGCTTCTCATGGTGAGCGTTCCGAAGAGCGTCAAGGAAGCAGAGCCCGAGCCGAAGAAGCTCATCGCCATCGAGGGCTAAGCGGAACCGACCACTCCTTCCAGACAACCCCTTCCAAGCGAAGAGCCGGCCATCATGGCCGGCTCTTCGCATATGCACATATATATGGGAGTCTGTGCGCCTATTCGATGGGGCTCTTCGCATCCTTCGAACCTTCGACGCGTCCTTCCAGATAAGCCCAGTACGCGTCAATATCAGCCTTCATCTCTTCGATGATGTGCTCGTTGCCCGGCTTGAAGAGGTGCTTGAAGCGCCCTTGGGGACGCAGGAACTCCTCCAGCTCCTTTTGATTCTTCTCCTTGACGGGCGTGAGCTTCCAGACGCCATTGTCCACCTCGAACAGCGGCCAGAAGCGGGTATCCACTGCCAAGCGGCAGATCTGCGCCGTCATGTCAGAAGGCAGGCGCCACCCGCGCGGGCACGGAGCCAAGACATTCAGGAAGGCAGGGCCATCCACGGCGAAGGCCTTCTCCGCCTTGCCCACCAGATCCTTCCAGTGCCCCACCGTGGATTGAGCCACATAGGGAACGCCATGAGCCGCGATGATGGAGGTCAGGTCCTTGCGGATCTGCGGCTTGCCCTGCTCCACCTTGCCTACCTCTGCAGTGGTGGCCCAAGCACCTTTCGGCGTGGCCGATGAGCGCTGGATGCCCGTATTCATGTAGGCGCCATTGTCATAGCAGACATAGACCATGTCATGGCCACGCTCCATGGCACCGGAGAGCGACTGGAGCCCGATGTCATAGGTGCCGCCGTCGCCGCCGAAGGCAACGAACTTGACCTTCTTGTCTGGCGGGATCTTCCCAGCGCGCTGCATGCCCTTGAAGGCCGCTTCCACGCCAGAGACCGTAGCCGCGGAGTTCTCGAAGGCATTATGGATGAACGGAACATTCCATGAATCATACGGGTAGATGGTGGTGGATACCTCAAGGCAGCCCGTAGCGCATCCCACCACCGGCTGGGTATCCTCCGGCACGCCCATGAGCACCTGCCGCACAGCCATGGAAGCGCCGCATCCGCCGCAGAGGCGATGACCCGGAGCCAGCTTCTCCGGCTGCTTGGAGAGTTCCTTTATGCTAGCCATTCGTTCTCAGCCCCTTCCGCTTCCTGCATGCCAAGGTAGGTCAAGCAACCCGTGGGCTTCGCACCGCCCGCCAGCTGCTCCAGATCGGCATAGACGCGGTTGACCGTCTCATTGGTGAGGTCGTTGCCGCCCAGGCCGTAGATGTAGTTATGCATGGGGATGTTGAGACCAGCCGCGTATAGCGCGCTCATCACATCCACCGCCAATGGCCCGAACTGGCCTCCGATGGAATCCGCTCGATCCATGATGGCTATGGCCTTGGCACCCTTGCAGGCGTCAACGACTGCCTCCGCAGGGAACGGACGATACACGCGCGGACGGACGACGCCCACCTTCTTGCCTTGCGCGCGCAGCTCGCGACCCACATGGCGCATATTGCCCGCAGCAGAGCCCAAGACCACCACCACCAGGTCAGCGTCTTCGGTCTCCCACGTGTCGACCATATGGAACGGGCGACCGCAGATGTCTGCCCAAGCCTGCCCATAGCGCTCGATGATGGGCGCTGCATCCTGGCATGCGCGACGCAGGACCGAACGGGACTTCATGTAGGAGGACCCATTGGCGAACATGCCAGCGCCGATGGCATCAGCGCTGGTGAGCAAGCCGTTGGCGGGCTGGTAGGTGCCCACGAACGCGCCCACCGTCTCATCATCTTCCATGACGCAACGCTCCATGGCATGGCTGGTGATGAAGCCATCCAGCGTGGTGAGAACGGGCAGCTGCACATCCTTGTCCTCGGCGATGGGGAAGCTGATGACGGTGTTGTCGTAGGCCTCTTGCGCCGTTTCGGCGAAGAAGATGATCCAACCCGTGTCACGCGCACCCATGATGTCCGAATGGTCGCCATGGATGTTGATGGGAGCAGAGAGCGCGCGGTTGGCGTTCGCCATGACGATGGGCAGGCGCATGCCCGCTGCGATGAAGAGCTCCTCCCACATGAGGGCTAAGCCCTGGCTTGCCGTGGCGGTGGCCACGCGCGCACCAGCAGCAGATGCTCCCACGCAAGCAGACATGGCCGAGTGCTCTGACTCCACGGTCACGAATTCAGTGGTGACGAGGCCATTGGCCACGTACTTCGCATAGTTCTCCACGATGGTGGTCTGAGGCGTGATGGGGTAAGCCGCCATCACATCGGGATTGGCCTGGCGCATGGCCTCGGCCACCATCTGATTGCCCGTAGCCGAGAACGGCTTGGATGCTGTCATCTACCTCACCCCTTCCGCTTCGTCCTCGCGGATGAAGTCGAGCGCGTCGAATCGGCATTCATGCACGCATACGCCGCATCCCTTGCAGTGATCGTAATCGATGCCGGTCATGGTGCCATCGGATACCTGGATAGAGGAATCCGGGCAGACGACCCAGCACATCATGCAGCTGGTGCATGCATCTGCGTTCCATACCGGGCGCATGGACCGCCAGCCGCCGGTGATGTATTCCGAAGATGTCCCAGCATTGCAGATGAGCCCCTTGGGGAACTCTTCCGGCTTCCAATCTTCGAATGTGGCCAGATCTGGCATCTTCATGCGAGGGACACCTCCTCATAGGCACGATCGACCGAAGCCAGGTTCGCATCGATCATCTCTTGCGCGAACTTCTTCCCGAAGGTCTCCTTCAAGCGCTCTTTCACGGCATCCACCGGCACGACGCCTGTCACCTTGGACAGCGCCCCGACGATGGGGGTATTCGGAATGTCGCGCCCGATGGTGGCAACGGCGATGCCCGACGCGTCCACGATGGCCACCTTGACGCCCGCAGGCACATGGAGCGCTGCTCGGGCATCGGCAGCATCCATCTCGGTGTTCAGGATCAAGCACCCGTCCTCACGGATCCCCTCAGCCACATCCACGGTATCCAAGAGCGTATCGTCCAAGACCACGACGATGTCCGGATTGACGATCGTGTTGTGCACCTCGATCGGGGAATCGCTCACGCGCGTGTACGCCTTGAGCGGAGCACCTGTGCGCTCGGGACCATACTCTGGCATGGCCTGGATGTAGGCGCCTTGCAGAAGCGCCGCATCAGCCACGAGCTTCGCAGCCGTCACAGCACCTTGTCCCGCACGCGCATGCCAGCGGATCTCTGTCAGCTTGGACATTCCTCTCCTCTCGTTGTTCATACCTTGATTGCATGCGTCCGGATGAAGGCGGGCTTCTCCTCTCGGCTTTGCGCTTGCGCGAAAGCCCCTCAAGCGCCGCACCACGGACTCAAAAGATGATAACAATATGGCAACGGCGCGGCTTGCTGTCGCTGAGAGCCGAGCAGGTAAACGGGACGAACACGCACGGTAAATGGGAAGAGTCGGCCGAAGAGCCTCCGGTGAGCGGCTGTTTGCGAAGGGTTATGTGTTTTATCCTCAAGACGCGAGAGGGCTTTCTTTTGACTGCGTTTTCAATCATAATGGACGGCGTATAAAAAGCGCGCGCATACGCGCGTGCTTTCATAGGGGCAGGCGCCCCTCAGACCTTAGTTGGAGGGAACTATGGATCAACCGAAACTGACTCGCCGAGGATTCCTAGCAGGAACCGCAGCCACTGGTGCAGCAGCTGCGCTCGCACTCTCTGGGTGCGGCTCATCCGGCTCATCCAGCTCTGCAAGCTCACAGGCAGCCGAGGGCACGGCAGCAGCTGAGGCCATCACCGCAGCGTGCGCGTACACGTCCACGAACTGCAACCCCATCGGCAACAGCTCCGCGCTCATGCTGGCAGCCACCTGGCACGTATTCGAAGGCCTCTATGATCTGGACCTCCACAACTACACCACCTACACGGCTCTGGCCGCGGGGGATCCGGTGAAGGTCACTGACACCGAATATGAGGTCACGCTGCGCGACGGTGCGCTGTTCTCCGACGGCTCGCCGGTCACCACCGCTGACGTCGTGAACTCCTTCCAGGCCAACATGGCCGATGACACCTACGGCGCATTCCTGTCCTTCATCGACACCGTCGCCGCCAAGGATGACACCACGGTCACCTTCACGCTGAAGTACCCCTTTGAGTCTCTGCTCAAGGGTCGTCTATCCGTGGTCAAGGTCTTCCCCGCCGCTCTCACCGAAGACCAGCTGAAGACCATGCCCATCGGCTCTGGCCCCTGGATGTATGAGAACATCAACGGTGACGAGGGTGGCCACATCACGTTCGTCCCGAACCCGAACTACAACGGCACCATGCCGGCCACCTGCCAGTCCATGGATTGGTCTGTCATCCTGGACAACACCTCCCGCACCACCGCCATCACCGACGGATCCGTGCTGGCCATCGAGAACGTCCCGGACACCAATGCTGACCAGATCGCCGGCTCTGGCGCCACCGTGGAATATGTCCCCGGCTTCGCGCTGCCCTTCCTCATGTTCAACACGAAGAAGGCACCGTTCGACGATCCGCGCGTGCGCCAGGCATTCTTCTATGCCATCGACGTTGAGAAGCTCATCGCCAACCAGATGGACGGCCATGCGGCTCCTGCCACCTCCTTCCTGCCTGAGGCCTACGAGAACTATCATCGCGCCTCTACGGTCTACACCCATGACGTGGACAAGGCCAAGGCGCTCCTTGCCGAGGCGAACCAGCCCTCCATCACCTGCGAGCTCATGGTCAACAACAACTGGGTATCCTCGCTGGCTGCGCAGATCAAGGAAGACCTGGCTGCTGCAGGCATCGAAGTGACCATCAACGAGACGAAGATCGACTGGGCTTCCCTTGCACCGTCTGAGAGCATCCTGCCCTACGATGTCATGCTCACCCCGGGCGACCCGTCCTGCTTCGGCAATGACCCTGACCTGCTCATGACCTGGTGGTACGGCGACAACGTGTGGACCCAGGGCCGCTCTTGCTGGAACACCACTCCTGAGTGGGCTGAGCTCCAGATGATGCTCCAGCAGGCTCGCGAAGCTGCTGACCCGGCACAGCAGCAGGAGATCTGGAACCAGTGCTTCGACCTCTTGGCTGAGAACGTGCCGCTGTATCCGCTGTTCCATCGCGAGACCGGTACGGCTTACATGGCCGAGAAGCTGGAGGACTTCGCTCCCATCTCCACCACGGGCCTCGTGTTCCTCGGCACCACGCCTCTGGAGTAAGAGAGCCTCGCGCTGTTCGAACAGCAAGCATATCGTCACGAAAGAGCTCGCACCTTGCGAGCTCTTTCTCTTGCATGAGGCCAAGCCATGGGCCCTTCATGGGGTACACTGATGCCCATGTGATCAGCATCTGCAAGCGTCGAGAGAGGAGGGGACCGTGAACAACCTATTGAGACTCATCGGCAACCGCATACTCTGGCTGCCCGTGATGATCCTCGGTGTCACCATCCTTGTTTTCTTCATCATGTCGCTCTCGCCCATCGACCCTGCTTACTCGGTCCTTGGCGAGAACGCCACCGAAGCCCAGGCGCAAGCCTACCGAGAGGAATACGGGCTGAATGATCCCATCATCGTCCAGTATGGCAACTTCATGTTGGGCATGTTCCAAGGGGATCTGGGGAGCTACGGAGCTTCGCGCATGAGCGTTTCCGAACGCGTCATGGAGGCGCTGCCGGTCACGCTGCAGCTCACGTTCCTCGGCCTCCTCTTCGGCGTGGTCGTCGCCCTCATCCTGGGCGTCGTATCAGCGCTGTATCGCGACAAATGGCCGGATCAGATCATCCGCGTCTTCTCCATCGCCTGCATCGCAACGCCATCCTTCTGGCTTGCCGTGCTGCTCATCTTAGCATTTCAGGGTATCCTGCCTGCATCGGGCAAGCTCCCGGATTTCACGGTCGACCCGGGTGGCTGGTTCCAGCGCATGCTGCTCCCTGCCATCTCGCTCGGCGTGCCCGTCGCTGGCCAGCTTACGCGCGTTGTCCGCACATCCATGGTCGAAGAGCTCGATAAGGACTATGTGCGCACAGCGCTCGGCTTTGGCATCCCGAAGGCGGTCGTCGTCGCGCGCAACGTGCTTCGCAATGCGCTCATCACGCCTGTCACGGTGTTGGGCCTGCGCATCGGATACCTCATCGGCGGCGCTGTCATCATCGAGGTCATCTTCAACTTACCCGGCATGGGCATGGCCATCGTGTCTGGCATCCAATCGAATTACCTCTATCTGGTGCAAGGAGTCGTGCTCACCGTAGCCATCGCCTTCATCATCATCAACATCATCGTAGACATGCTCTACATCCTCATCGACCCCCGGATCAGGAGCGTGTAGCCATGACTGACCAAGGACCAAAGCTCACCACCCATGTGGATGATGCCAACCGCGACGAGATGCTTGCCCAAGGAGCTGGCGGCAGCGGGCCTGCGCCTTCCCTGAGCGATCCGGTCCTGCGCGAGAAGACCACCAAGAAGCTGGAAGGCAAGGTGCGCTTCCGCCGTTGGAAGTCCATGACCATCGGTGCGCGCATATCGCTCGTGGTGCTCGTCATCATCGTGCTCGTTGCCATCTTCGCGAACTTCTTGGCGCCTCATAATCCCTATGAGATCTTCACTGCACGCCAAGCACCTGATGCCACCTTCCCCTTCGGCACGGATGATAAGGGCCGAGACGTGCTCTCGCGCATGATGTATGGCGCACGCTATTCGCTCGTCATCGGCTTGGGCGCCACCATCTTCGCGCTCATCTTCGGCTCCATCATCGGCTCTCTGGCTGCCGTTGTGCGCTCGTGGCTCTCGAACCTGATCATGCGCATCTTGGACATCATCATGTCCTTCCCGGGCATCGCCCTTGCTGCCACGTTCGTCATCGTGTTCGGCAATTCGGTGCCATCGCTCATCTTCGCTATCGGCTTTCTGTATATCCCGCAGATCGCGCGCATCGTCCGTGCGAATGTGATGAGCGAATACAACCAGGACTATGTCCGAGCCGTGATCGTCTCGGGTGCCCGTGCGAACTGGATCTTGGTGAAGCACGTCATCCGGAACTGCATCGCACCGGTGCTCGTATTCACCATCGTGTTGGTGGCAGACGCCATCGTGTTCGAGGCATCGCTGTCATTCATCTCAGCAGGCATCCCTGAGCCCACCCCCACGTGGGGCAACATCTTGGCCGACGCTCGCGACGGCGTGCTCGCCGGTCGCTGGTGGCAGGCGCTCTTCCCCGGACTTGCCATCATGATCACGGTGCTTTGCCTGAACATCTTCTCTGAGGGCATCACCGACGCCATGGCAGCCCCTGCGAAGGCTCCCGTGGCCGCGGGCGACGACAAGCTCGCTGGCAGCCGTGAAGCTGACCGCATGGTCGCTGACCCGAAGCTGGCCTACGCCGCTCAGGCTGAGATGCTAGAGAAGAGGTTGGCGGCGCTGCGCGAGATGGAAACCAAGCGCACGGATCGCTTCAGCGCCAAGACCGATGTGCCACCCATCCTCGAGGTCAAAGACCTCTGCATCCAGTTCCCCCGCCACGGCGATGTGAATGTGGTCGACCACGTGAGCTTCGTCGTACGCCCGCGCCAGACCATGGGACTGGTGGGCGAATCCGGCTGCGGCAAATCCATCACCTCCCTTGCCATCATGGGACTGCTGGATAAGAAGGCGAAGATCTCTGGCGAGATCATCTACAACGGCCAGAACCTCCTTGAGCTCTCGGAGCGTCAGATGAATCAGCTCCGCGGCAAGGAGATCGCCATGATCTACCAAGACGCGCTCTCATCGCTGAATCCCTCTATGCTCATCAAGTCACAGATGAAGCAGCTCACCAAGCGCGGTGGCACCCGCAGTGCGGAGGAGCTGCTGGAGCTCGTCGGCCTGGATCCGAAGCGCACGCTGGATTCCTATCCTCATGAGCTCTCAGGTGGTCAGCGCCAGCGCGTTCTCATCGCCATGGCGCTCACGCGCGACCCGAAGGTCATCATCGCTGACGAGCCTACCACTGCCTTGGACGTGACCGTCCAGAAGCAGGTCGTGGATCTTCTGAACCGCCTGCAAGAGGAGCTCGGATTCGCTATGGTGTTCGTGAGCCATGACTTGGCTCTCGTGGCAGAAGTAGCCAATTCCATCACCGTCATGTACGCAGGGCAGGTGGTCGAGCAGGGCCCTGTCGTGGAGATCCTCACCAAGCCCATCCACGAATACACGCGTGGCCTTTTGGGTTCGGTGCTCTCCATCGAAGCGGGCGGAGACCGCCTGCATCAGGTACCTGGCTCTGTTCCCTCGCCGAAGGACTTCCCCGAGGGCGACCGCTTCACACCGCGCTCCAGCCATCCGGAGAAGGTCTCTCCTGCTCGCCCAGTGCTCAAGCGTGCAGGAGACACGGATCACTATTACGCAGAGCTGCCTGATGATGAGCTGGATAAGCTGGGCATCCAGCCTTACGCGCCAGGTGGCCCCATCGAGTGGACGGACAAGCTATCATGACGAACAAGTTGAATACGCAGGCCGAAGAGGCCCTGGAAGCCGCCGCTCACATGGATCCAGAACTGATCGAAGAGCTTCATGAAGAAGTTGCTGGCAGCGCAGCGGATCCGGAAGCCATAGAGCGCGAACAGGCTCAGGTAGCAGCATCAGAAGCCGCTGAAGCGGCTAAGCATGAGGGGCAGACGCCCATCATCTTCCTTGATGACATCAAGGTCACGTTCAAGACGCGCACGGGCTCCATCATCCATCCGAACCTCGTCCACGCGGTCCGAGGACTCACCTTGAAGCTCTGGCCCGGCGAGACCATCGGCATCGTCGGCGAATCCGGATGCGGCAAATCCACGACCGCCAATGTCATGTGCGGCTTGCAGAAGCCCACGTCCGGACGCGTCTTCTTCAAGGGCAAGGATGTCACCAATAGAACGGCAGCCGATCGCCGTACCATCGGACGCGTCATCTCCGTCGTCTTCCAAGACCCGGCAACGGCGCTGAACGCGCGCATGACCGTCCATGACCAGCTCATGGACCCGATGATCGTCCATAAGGTGGGCACACCGCAAGAGCGCGAAGAGCGCGTGCACGACCTCATCGGCATGGTCGGTCTCCCTGAATCTGCTCTTGACGCGCTCCCCAGCCAGCTCTCTGGCGGTCAGCGTCAGCGCGTGGCCATCGCCCGTGCGTTGTCGCTCAAACCCGACGCCATCATCGCTGACGAGCCCACCAGCGCTCTTGACGTCTCTGTCCGCGCCCAGATCCTGAATCTGCTCATGGATCTCAAGAAAGAGCTCAACCTTGCCATGGTGTTCATCAGCCATGACATCCAAACGGTGCGCTATATCTCTGACAGGATCATCGTCATGAACGGTGGCTTGGCGGTAGAGGAAGGCTCCGCCACAGATATCTTCAATGACCCGAAGGATGACTACACCAAGCTGCTCCTTGGTGCTGCTCCTTCCCTGCTCCATCCTGACCTCGGCGAATAGGAGTCACGCAGATGCCCATGTACGATACGGACCTGAAACGATTCTCCGGCGTCATCCCGCCGGTCATCATCCCGCTCAAGGGTGACCGGACGCTCGATCGCGAGGCGTTCGCGGTCAGCATCAACCGCATGATCGATGCCGGTGTTACGGGCCTGTTCTTCTTGGGCTCCAGCGGCGAAGTCGTCTTCTTGACCGACGAGCAACGCCTTGAGGTCCTTGAGGTGGCCCTTGAGATCGTCGATGGCCGCGTCCCTGTCTTGGTGGGCATCATCGACATGGAGACCATGCGCGTCATCGAGCAGGCCAAGCGCGTATCCAAGCTGCCCATCGATGCGCTCGTGGCTACAGCGCCCTTCTACGCGCTCGGTGGACCCCACGAGAACGAACGGCATTTCCGTCAAATCCGCGAACATACCGATCTACCCCTGTTCGCCTATGACCTGCCCGTCAGCGTCCACACGAAGCTGGATCCTGATATGCTCATTCGCTTGGGCAAGGATGGCGTCATCCAAGGCGTGAAGGACTCCTCGGGAGATGATGTGGCTTTCCGATGGCTCGTCTTGGAGAATCGCGATGCAGGACACCCCTTGCAGCTTCTCTCAGGTCACGAGGTGGTCGTTGATGGTGCGTTGCTCGGCGGTGCCGATGGTTCGGTGCCAGGGCTTGCGAACATCGATCCTCATGCCTATGTGGAGCAATGGAATGCTGCTCAGGCGGGAGAATGGGAAAAGGTCTCCCAGATACAAGACCATCTCGCCCGCCTCATGATGATGACGCGCAAGGTAACAGCCACGGTAGGCTTTGGTGCCGGTGTTGGTGCCTTCAAGACCGCCCTTTGGCAAATGGGCGTCTTCAACACCAATCAGATGCGCGAGCCCGTGCAAGCGCTCACAGGAGATGACGTGCGCTCCATCGTGCATGTCCTGCGCGAAGAGGGCATGATCCCCAAGGATTCCATGATCAATTTCGATTGGGATTGCTAGAAAGATGAGGCCTCATGTACATGAGGCCTCATCTTTCTTGAGATGTTCGTGACGCGCCTGCCGGCGCGCATTCATACGTGCCGGCAGTTGCCGGCACCCACAGGGTTTCAGGATCGCCAGGCCTTCACAGATGACCTATCAGGCAAGGTCCAATGCTGACGCTGCTTCCCGATCCAGCACCACCGTGACATCAGGATGCAACTGAAGGACCGATGCTGGCACCTCAGGCACCACAGGGCCGGTGAATGCCTTGGCAACGATGCTGGCCTTCCCTTCCCCATTCGCCACCACCAAGATCTTGCGCGCCTTCATGATGGTGCCGATGCCCATGGTGACCGCTTGACGCGGCACATCATCGATAGCGTCGAACAAGCGGCTGTTAGCTTCGATGGTGCTCTCCGTGAGATCGACGGGATGCGTGGGCACGGGAAAGTCTGCACGCGGCTCGTTGAAGCCGATGTGCCCATTATGCCCGAGGCCCAAGACCTGCAGATCGATGCCGCCCGCATCACGAATGCGCGCCTCGTAATCTGCGCACATGGCCTCCAGATCCTCTGCGCATCCATCAGGCAGATTCGTGCGCGTCTTATCTATATCCACCTTATCGAAGAGGTTCTGATCCATGAAATAGCGATAGCTCTGATCATGGGTTCCCGCCAAGCCGACATATTCGTCCAGATTGAAGGAAGTCACATCCGCAAAGGATATCTTCCCAGCTGCTTGATCAGCCGCAAGGCATGCATACATGCCGATGGGGGTGGATCCTGTAGCCAAGCCAAGGACGCACGCCCCATCGTCTTCTACCACCGATTCGACGACGTCAGCCGCCCTCCTGCTCATGCCATCATAGTCATCCGTGATGATGAATTCCATTAGAGCGCATCCTCTCTCATGCCGTAGACACCTTTCATCTCATTCTACGGCAGATGCGCCCTATCTCAGCCGTCATGTCCAGAACTGGACCATTTCGATCAGATCATGATAAGCCCAAGGATAGATATCCGAATACCAACCGGTCTCGGGCACGAAGCAGAGCAAGAAGCTATACGCCACGCTCAAGGCGACCAGCACGATGAGCGTCTTCGTCAAGAGCGAGCGCACGGTAGGAAGCCGGATCTCCTCAGAGCTGACATGGTGCAAGAACCGCTGCGAAGACGTGCGCCTCAAGGGCATGTATTCATCTATGTTCTCGTTGGCGATGAAGACCAAGAGCACGACCGCTGCCAAGAACATGAAGCTGAAATCCGCATAATAGCGCTGCAGGATGCCTGCCATCTCAGCGTCCACGATGGCGATAGCGACGCCTGAGATGAGCAAGATGGCGATGACGCCTGAGATGGTCTTCGTCGACCGCTGGGAATTCCTGAGCGAGAGCAGCGGACGCACGAAGAAGAGGACCCACAAAAGCGGATAGCACCAGAAGATCCCGCCAAAGGTGGCTTCTTTGATGGTCTGACCCATATATGTGGACGCAAAGGTGACAGGCTGCAAGAAGGGGAACACGCCCACCGTCTCAGGAGTTTGGAAGAAATAGGCGAACAGCGCCGGCGCGATGCGCCCCAGGACCCATCCTCGCTGCGTCATGTCGTTGACAGTGAGATTGTAGTTCGCCCCGAAATCCGTGAAGCTGCCGAAGCGCGCATGGTTGTACAACATGATGCCTACCGCCACCACGATATAAGGCGCGATGAGACACGCGAATTCCTTGATGCCACGCTTCGTCATGATGCGTCGCTTTGAGATATATGGGCGCCAGAAGAGCGGGAAGGCGAGCAAGGAGAGCAGCAAGAGCTGAGGGCGACATCCTGCCACGAGCGCCATGCAGAGCGAGCCCAAAGCGAAGAAGAGGCAGCGCTTCGCCGAACCGCGCCCGCACATCCAAAAGTACAATCCCCACACGCTGAACATGAGGCCGCAGGCGATAGGGAGCGAATAGAAGGTAGGGAACTTCAGCAGATACATCATGCCGCAGCTGAAGACGAAGCCGATCTGGACGATCAGGTATATCCCAAGCGTCACCCGTTCGAAATGATGGCGGGCAAAGCGGTCGAGGAGCGCTGAGGAGCCGCAGATGAACAAGATGCAAGCGATGAGCACGCCCAAAGCTGTCGGGAATGGGGACCCGGTGAGCATATAGAAGGGCAAATAGAAGATCAGCACTGGAACGATGCCGAAATAGACATAGTAATGACCATCATAGTAGGCCACATCGAAGAGGTATTCCTCCCCCGTCTCCTTCTGCGCCTCATCCCGTGCGCCCTTGTCGTAGGGGTTATCCATCTCCCGCAGCCACTCAGGAGGCTCCTCTTCCAGATAGAGCTTCCCATGAGCTATGGATTCAGCCAGCTCTGCATACTGCTGAGCGTTCTCCCCACCCACCTTGAAGCTGTTGACCAAAGAGACGCCATCCCATTCGCCATAGTTGTAGGTGGACGTAGCCACGCCTACCATGTTCGATCCGTAGAACATGAACGCTGAGCAGAGCACGCATTCGATGACGACCGTTGCCACGACTCCGATGCGAGAGCGGATGGGATCTTGCCGAATGCGCATGCGATAGATGAACGAAGAAGGTCTGAAGAGGCAGATGAGCGAGAGGATGCCCGCGGTCACGCAAAAGCGCAGGACATTGAAATCGAAAGGGTGGTGCGCATTCAAGTAGATGGTGTTCAAGCGTACAGGGTAGCGGACATCATCCCCCACCAGGG
>CANODU010000003.1 GCA_947565185.1 uncultured Eggerthellaceae bacterium
CATCTCTGGGAGATGCCGCTTACGCGTCATCTACGGAATGTCTTCCAATCCTGAAATGCAGTTGGAGGCACCCACGAGGGTTGATGCCCTTTCAAAACAAAAGGCGTACGCCTTTTGTTTTAGGCCGTTCGCGCGAAGCGCGTAAGGCCGTCCCATGAAAAGAGGCATTGCAAAGCAATGCCGACACACTTTGAGGAAGAGATGTAGGTTCCTGCCGGACCCCGCAGATCATGCGCGCAGCCCTTTTGGGTTGCCGCAGGATCTGCGGCCTATCCATTTTCGTTACAGAGCCGAATGGGGGCATGGTGCGTTGAGCCGAGGTCAAGCCAAAGGAGTCGAGAAATCCACTTGCTCCGTGGCCTTCGAAGCAAGTTAGTTCGAGGCGACGACGCGTCGAGGCGAACGCGTACCATGCCCCCATGAGAGCAAAGGATATTATGGGTTTGTGCAGAGCACAAACCCATTGTTTTGAGATGTGCAGCCAGTTGGCCGCACCCACGAGGACCTGACACATCTGTGAGAGATGCCGCTTACGCGTCATCTACGGAATGTCTTCCGATCCGGAAGCGTGTTGACGGCACCCACGGGAGTCCTATCCGTTACTCTATGTTGCGGTCGTGCCGAAGCAGATGGCGAGTGCGAAAGGTCTGCACGATGACGTACACGCCCAGCACGAACGCCCCCAGATAGCCCAGCACGCCGAGCACGGGCACTTCCAACAGCTTCGGCTCCATGTTCGTGGTGCAGAGGATGGAAGAACCCAAGAATAGCCCTACCGATATGAGCGCGAGCGATATGCGCCCCACCGATGCGTACATCGTGGCAAGCACATTGGGAGACACCTCCACCTTGCCCTGGAGCGCGATCTCTCCCCGATCCAGCATCTCCATGGTGTTCGACAGCTGCTGCGGCAGCTTGGTCAGCGCTTCGGCAGATTCAGCGGCAGAGGTGAGGAGCTCCAGGCCACGCATCTCAAGATGTTCAGGAGCCAACGACTGCATGATCACATGCTGGGATACGATCTGAAGCACGTTGAGCGTTGGCGCGATGTCCTCCATCACGCCTTCCAGCGTGACGACGCCACGCACCAACATGGTGACCGCCGGTGCCATGATGAGGTTCTGCGTACGCATGACCTCCACCATCTCCCCCATGGCATCCCCGATGTTGATGTCGGACAGATCCGATGAGCCGTACTTGTCCAACAGCACGGAAAGCTCTTGCAAGAGATTGCCGTAGTCCACAGGACCATTCTTCTTCGAGATGCCGATGACGGATTCCATCAGAAGATAGGGATCGTTGGAGGTGATGGAGCGGAACATGCGCCCGACCAGCTGGCGCTGGCTGGGATTGAGCGAACCTGTCATGCCCAGATCTATCCAGATGATCTCCCTATCCTTGATGATGATGTTGCCTGGATGCGGATCGGCATGGAAGAAGCCATCATCCAAGACTTGGGAGATATAGCTTTGCATGATGCGATAGGCCAACCGGTTGAGATCCACGCCTTCTGCGCGCAGCGCCGTCACGTCATCCACCTGCACGCCTTCCACGTATTGCATGACGAGCACCGATTCGTTGGATACCGCAGGGAAGGGAATAGGGGACGTGACGCCATCTTGCGTGGCTATCTCAGCATGGAAGCGAATGAGGTTATCCAGCTCCACGCGGAAATCGAGCTCGTTCTTGGTAGTGCGCTCGAGCTCGTCCAAGAGCCCATCGAAGTTCAGGAACAGCGTCTTATGGCTGTTGTTCACGAATTCCACCGTAGCCAGCAGACGCCGCATGAGCATGATGTCCTCAGACATCTCTTCCACGATGCCCGGCCTGCGCACCTTCACCGCCACCACCGTGCCATTGAGGAGCACAGCGCGATGAACCTGAGCGATGGAAGCAGACCCCAAGGGCTTCGGGTCGATGGCGATGAAGGTCTCCTCCCAGCTATGCCCGTAGGAGCGACTGATGCAGTCCAGCACTTGGAAGAAGGGCATGGGAGTGACATCAGCGTGCAGCTGCTCGAAGGCTTCGCAGTATTCCTTGGGCAAGATGTCCGAGCGCGTAGAAGCCATCTGGCCGATCTTCACATACGTGGGCCCGAGCGCCTCTAAGACCTGCACGGCCTTCTGCGGCGTGAGGTCATGCAAGACGTCATAGCGCTTGAGCACTGAGAGGATCTGACGCATGCGGCACCCGGAGGTCTTATCTCCCCATGAGAGCTTCGCCACCTTGTAGAACTCTTGCCATGTGGCCACGCCATCCACCCCTTTGCGCCAACGCCTCCGCATCCACAATGCGTGCCAGTGTCGTTCGATTCTACCCAAGCGCACCCACGCGCGCCTTCGCATTCGATATCCTGTAACGAGTCCGTATGAGAGAGGACTAGCGAAGAGCTGGAAGGAACGCCCATGACCCACGACGAGATGAGCCCCGCACCCCATCCCTCCTTCGATGGCTTCGTCCAGACCATCGCGCGCCTGCGCGCACCGGATGGATGCCCGTGGGACCGAGAGCAGACGCATCTATCCATCGCGCCGAACATGGTGGAGGAGGCCTATGAAGCCGTGGATGCCATCGAGGCGGGCGATGTGGCACACCTGCGCGAAGAGTTGGGAGATGTGCTGTTGCAGGTAGTGCTGCAGAGCCAGATCGCCGCGGATGCGGGCGAATTCACCATCGATGATGTCTGCGCTGACATCAATGCGAAGATGGTGCGTCGCCACCCGCACGTCTTCGGCGATACAGCCGCTGGCAGCGCCAATGAGGTGATCACGCTCTGGGACAAGATCAAGCTCTCGGAGAAGGAAGGGACGGCAAGCCACGATGACGGGCCGCAGCGCCTGCTGGATGGCGTGCCCACCGGGCTCCCCGCGCTCACCCAAGCGCAGAAGATATCCCGTAAAGCCGCAGCTGCGGGGTTCGAATGGGAGACCGTGGATGATGTCTGGGAGAAGGTGGCCGAAGAGACCGCAGAGCTCAAGGAAGCCTATGCGAATGCGCCGAAAGATGATGCAGGCCGCATCCTCCATGATGATGCGGCCGCAGCGGCAGTAGAGCTGGAGTTAGGAGATGTGCTCTTCAGCATCGTGAATGTGGCGCGCAAGATGGGCCTCAACTCAGAGAACGCGCTGCGCGCCACGTGCCACAAGTTCCGCGAGCGGTGGGCATTCCTAGAAGATGCAGCCGTCCAGGAGGGCACCACCGCAGACGCGCTCAGCCTTGAGGAGATGGAAGCGCTCTGGCAGCGCGCAAAGGCGCGGCTATGAGTTGGCTGCCTCGATAGCGTCAACGATCTCAGCTAAGCTGCGCATGATGTCGCGGCGTGACAACGTACCCACCAAGCGACCCTCGCTCACGACCGGAACCTTCTTGATGCGGCGCTCGGCTAACACGCGACACGCATCATCTATAGCCAAGTCAGCATCCACTGATATGACCTTCTTGGTGGCGATGCCCATGACGTCTAGGTCGAGCAGGCCCAGCAAGCGCCCTTTGAGCGGCGAATCATCCACGAACCGATAGAGGTTCAGCGTTGCATCGATCACGGAGATGTCGTGGCGCCCGAGGTAATTCGCCACATCGCCGTCGGATATGAATCCGACCAAGCTGCCTTCGCCGTCCACCACGGGAAGCCCGCTGGAATCCGTGCGCGACATCAAGCGGATGACCTCGCGCATGCGCATGGTGGAAAGCGCACACACAGGGCTTGGATTCATGGCGTCCTTGACCTTGGTGCCAATGGTGCCACCCAGAAGCTCTATGGTAGGTTCGTCAGCACGCGCATCCACCGTTGCGCCGTCGAAGCCGCCGACATAATCCACCTCCCCACCAGCAGCCGCCTTCGCAGCCTTGCCACGCACCTTATCTGTCACGAAGAAGAGGATGATGAGCACGGCCACCACCATGAGGATGGCGGTGGTGGTGAATGCCATGTGGTAGCCGATGAATGCCTGCTCCACAGGCGGCGCATCGGGTGCCACCTGTGCTGAAAGCGCTGAGATGGAGACCAAGAGCGCCGTTCCCACGCTGGCAGCCACCTGGTTCAACGTGTTCGAAAGACCCTGCGCATGCTGGATGACAGCATTGTCCAGGGAATTGACGCCCCAGGTGTTGAGCGGCGTCATGGTGAATTGGAGCCCCACGGTGAGCACCGTGTAGGCAAGCATGATGAAGACGAAATCCGTATCCATCCCCAAAGCCACTAAGCAGAATGCCCCTGCCAGAGCGACGATGGCGCCAGGTACCACAACGCGCTTGACGCCGAAGCGGTCGAACAAGCGCCCGCTCACCAGCCCCATGAAGGCGCCGATGACAGCACCTGGCAGCATGGCGATGCCGGACATGGTAGCCGAATACTCGCGGATACCCTGGATGTAGAGGGGCGTGATGACGCCCGTGCCCATGAGGGCAGCCTGAACAGTGATGATGACGATGACGGAGATGGCATACTTGCGCGTGCGCAGGATATCCACCTTGATCATAGGCTCCGACAGCTTGAGCTGACGGCGCACATAGAAGACCATGATCACCACGCCCACGACGATGAGGCCCACCGTGAGCACGAGATTGTCCGTGGAAGCGAAGGTGGAAAGCCCGTAGAGCATGCAGACCAGACCGCACGTGGAGAGCACGACAGACGGCACATCGAAGCGCGTGCGCTTGAATTCGCCGTAGTTCTTGAGCGTAAGCGCAGCCAGCACGATGACCACCACCGACAGGATGGTCACGATGCCGAAGAGCCACCTCCAGCCCACCGAATCAACCAGAAGCCCTGCCAGAGAAGGTCCCACGGCCGGCGCGAAGCCGATGATGAGGCCGATGACGCCCATGGCCGTGCCACGCATCTCGCGCGGGAACACGAGCAGGATGACCGTGAACACCATGGGCATGATGGCGCCCGTGCACACCGCCTGCAGGATGCGCCCCAATAACAGCACCGGGAACACCGGCGCCACGGCTGCCGCCAAGGAACCCAGCATGAACACGCAGAGGAAGCTGATGAAGAGCTGACGGGTGGTGAAGCGCCCGATCAGATAGGCAGAAAGCGGGATGATGACCGCCTCCACCAGAGAATAGCCACTGGTAAGCCACTGCACCGTGGTGGCATCTACGCCCAATGAACCCATGATGGCCGGCAGCGCCGGGGAGAGCAGCGTCTGGTTGAGCACTGCCAGAAGCGTGCCCGAAAGCAGCACGCCGACCATCACCAGGTCTTTCCTGTCTACACCGAGAGCCATATTCGATTCGCCCCTCTTTTGCTTTGCGAGAAGATCCGATGCGTGAGCATCTCTATGTCAAATGAGGGACTTTAGCGAAAGTCGCCCACGGTTGCAACAACTTTACGGCCGCTGGCCCATACCACCTTCCAGCGTCAAGGTCTCACCGCTCATGAACTTGAAATCCGGGCTTGCCAGCTGCACGACCACGCGCCCGATCTCCGTTTCCACGTTGCCATAATGACCCATGGGAGGCATATGCACGTTCGCCTCGAAGGCGTCCGGATACTGCTCCTGGAAGTTCTCCAGCGCCGCTGTCCACGCCAAGGGGCAGACGACGTTGACATTGATGCCATCGGGACCCCATTCGGTGGCCGCCACGCGCGACATGCCGCGGATGCCCTCCTTGGCAGCGGCATAGGCGCACTGGCCATAGTTGCCGAACAGGCCCGCGCCGCTGGCGAAGTTGATGACCGAACCCTTCGTCTCCTTCAGGTGCGGATAGCATGCCTGCATGTAATAGAAGGTGGCGTAAAGACCCGAATAGATGGCCAGGTCGAACTGATCCGGCATATGGTCTGCCAAGCTGACGCCCGAAGCAGAGGCTTGAGCATTGTTCACCAAGACATCGATGCGCCCGAACGCAGCCATGGCCTCATCCACCACGTGCTGCACCACAGCCAGATTATCGGCATCCTTGCTGACGTCTGCCTGCACAGGCAGCACCTGGATGCCATAATCTGCCTCCAGCGTCTCCTTCGCATGCGTGAGCTTCGAAACATTGCGACCCGTGATGACCAGGTTCGCGCCTTCCTTGGCGAACGCGATGGCGATGCCGTAGCCGATAGCACCCGGCTCGCCGTCCTTCAAGAGCGCCTGACCGGCGCCGGTGATGATGACCGTCTTTCCTTCAAAGGATCCCATGATCTGCTTTCCTTCCATCCTCCGCACGGATGCGGATCCATCCAAACTCGTGCAATGGTATGACACGCCACACTAAACGAAGCCATTTCGTGATAGCTTTAACGGAAGCGAAACAAGATGGGCGACGAAAGGGGGCTCTGTGAGCGCAGATGCATCATCTGTCCCTTGTGCAACAGCGCCTTTCGCGTCCTGCTTCCCGCAGGATGCGCAAGCACCGCTTGCCCTAGAGGCATTCCCCTGCCTTCTGGATATCGGCGAGGCGATGCTGGTCTGCGGCGCGGATGTGCACCTCATCGAAGAGGAGCTCATGCACCTGGGACAAGCCTATGGTGCGAGCAAGATGAATGTCTTCGTCATCACGGCCACCATCGTGGCCACCATGACGCTGCCGGGAGGGTATGAGCACACGCTCACTCGTCGCGTTACGGGAGAGGTGGGGATAGACTTCCATAAGGTGGAGCGTCTGGCGAACCTCTGCTCTGAAGCGGCTCGCACGCACATGTTGCCCGATGAGCTGCGCCAGCGCCTGGCCGATATCCGATCGCGCACGATGCCCACCCCTGCCCTCTTCGCGGGAGGCGTGCTCTCTGCGGGCGCCTTCGCGCTCTTCTTCGGCGGATCTCTCTTGGATGCGGTGGTATCGGCAGCATTCGCCGTGCTCATCTGCCTATCCATCAAATATGCGCGCCCCTTCACGCCCAATACCATCATCTTCAATTTCGTGAACGCCTTCATCTGTGGCGTAGGGATCATAGCCGTAGCCAGCGTCGTGGAGGGCATCTCTACGGACATGGTCATGATCGGCGACATCATGCTGCTGATCCCCGGCGTTGCCATGACGAGCGCAACGCGCGATATGCTCTCCGGCGACACCATCTCCGGTGTCATGCGCTTCGTAGAGAGCCTGCTTTGGGCTGTGGCTTTGGCGCTGGGATTCATGGCTGCCATCTGGATCATGCACATGGCGTGGTGAGAGATCATGGATGCCTACGCTATCACGCAACTGGTCACATCTTTCTTGGGAGCGCTCGGCTTCGCCTGGTTCTTCAACGTGAATCCGCGCCACATCCCCATAGCTTCCGTGGGAGGTCTTCTGACCTGGACGGTGTATTGGGTGCTCTATCAAACCATGGGGCAGATCTTCTTGCCGTGCATCGTGGCCTCCACCTTCGCCGCCGCCTATGCAGAGATCATCGCGCGGATCTGCCACGTTCCCACCACGGTGTTCTTCATCATCTCCGTGATACCGCTCGTGCCGGGACGAGGTCTCTTCTATACGATGTCTGCTGTCGTGGGCGCTGATTGGAGCGCCTTCGCAGCGAATGGCAGCGCCACGTTGCTCTTCGCTGCGGGCATAGCAGGCGGCCTCTGCATCGTCACCGCGTGCGTGCAAACATGGAAATATGGACGCGCGAAAGTGGAGCGTCTGAAGCGCAAGCAAACGCATTGAGACGACAGCGGCGGTGTGTATCAGCGTATCAGGGGGACGGAGGAGTGAGACGCGCGTCGCGCATCTCACTCCTCCGTCCCCCTGATACGCTCGAAGAGCTAGAGCAAGAACCTTTGCAAGTCCGCATGCAGCACGAGCTCCCGTTCGGTGTCATCATCAGCAGGTGTGCGCAGGAACAAGAATCCATAGCTGCCCGTCTTCTTCACGTCGAAGCGCACCAGCTTGAGCACGCATGAGAACTGAGCGGCGAAGGCCTCATAGTCAAAGGTGCCTGATCCAGCATCACCCAGAAGCGACATGGAATACGCATCTGTGGGATGCGCTTGCCAGACATCCCGTATGGAAAGCGGCAGATCCTCCAGGTAGCATTCGTAGGTACGATAGCCACATCCGTAATAGGACATATCCGTGCCGCCCAATCCTGCGAAGCGCAGCGGGTTGAATTCGATGGGCACGATACCCGCATCTGTTCGCCGCAGCTCCACATGGACGCAGAAGCCCGTAGCGCCCACGATAGCGTTCACCTGGGCGAGCCATGCAAGAAATGCATCATGGGTCTCATCCACGATCTGAGCGCTGGAGACATAGAGCCTGTCGCTCGTGTCCTCCGCTCCTGCGAAATCATGGCGCCAGATATTCAGGATATGCGGGCAGCCCTCTTCGTCGAAGTACGCATCCAGTGCGTATTCCGGTCCATCGATGTAGCCCTCTATCAGGTAATCCTCTAAGCCGACGACGCTCTCAGGATACATGTCATGCCATGCATCCTCATGCCGTTCGATATCCTTCACGGCCTCATCCCAAGCATCAGGGCTCTCTATGACGGCAACGCCCATGGAGCAGAAGCCCACATTGGGCTTGAGCACCACCGGCAAGGGCAGCGTGTGCGCATCTATGGACCCGAGCGCGCTGCGGCTGACCCGCTGGAAGTAGAATCCCTCATTCAAGCGGCTCAACCGCTCGCGCATGGCTCCCTTGTCCTTGAACATGCGGATGGCCTGGACAAGACCTGTGTTCGCCGAACGCTCCGTGATCCATGCCAGCGCATTCTCAGAGCACGTGTAGACGCGCTCATGCGCATCGATGCGCTGGAGAGCCTCGGCCTCTCCCACCAAGTTGAGGCGCATCGTGCCTTGCTCCATCTCATGACGAGCGAAAGCATTGTCCAACACGGGATGCTGGCTGGCCTGAAGCCAGTCCAGCAGAGGACGCGATGCGAAGGGCTCGTCCAAGATGACCATGGCCCTACCCTATCTCCTCGGCTGCCACCAATCCATGCAGATACTGGATGATGTCATCGGATTCATAGAGCGGACTGCCCTGGATGATGAGACAGGGCACTTGCCCCTTCCCGCCGATGTGGATGAGCTCATCGCGCACGCCAGGCTCTGCCGTATTCTTCATCTGGCAGGCGATATCCTGATCCTGCATGTAGGCCATCACCTTTACGCAATACGGGCACGTTGGCTTGTAATACAGCGTCAGATCCTCGAAATAGGCCATGTCCTTCGTTCCTTTCTGCTACAGCGCCGCCACGATAGCGTCCACTGACTGCTTCGCATCTCCTAAGAGCATATCCGTATTCTCATTGAAGAACAGCGGATTCTGCACGCCGGCGTATCCGGCATTGCCCATGGACCGCTTGAAGACGATGACGTGATTCGCATCCCACACGCGCAAGACCGGCATGCCTGCGATGGGGGAATCCGGTTCCGTCTCCGCCGAGGGATTCACGGTATCGTTCGCGCCGATGACGAGGACCGTATCCACATCGGCGAAGTCATCGTTGACATCATCCATATCCAACACGCTGTCATAGGGCACCTTTGCCTCAGCCAGGAGCACGTTCATGTGGCCCGGCATGCGCCCGGCTACCGGATGGACCGCGAATGCCACATCCACGCCCGCATCCTGCAAGCGCCGCGTGAGCTCAGCCACAGGGAACTGCGCTTGAGCCACCGCCATGCCATAGCCGGGCGTGATGATGACGCGCTTGGAGTTCTTGAGCGCCTCAGCCACATCCTCCGGCGTGACCTCTGTGTAATCCCCCATGACGGCTGCCTCGCCACTGCCGCTGGCTGCCTTGGGTGCCTCTGCCCCAAAGCCGCCCAAGATGACGGATATGAACGAGCGATTCATGCCTTGGCACATGATGTATGACAGATACGCGCCGGATGACCCCACAAGGGCACCGGTGATGATGAGCAGATCGTTCCCGAGCGTGAAGCCTGCCATGGCCGCCGCCCAGCCTGAATAGGAGTTCAACATGGAGACCACCACCGGCATGTCGCCACCGCCGATGGCAAGCACCAGATGCACCCCGAGCACGAGCGATATCACCGTCAAGATGATAAGCGGCACAAGGCCGCCTTCCACGCCACGAGAGGTGACCAAGCATCCGATGAGGATGAGACAGGCAAGCACCATGACGGCATTGATGGCATTGCGCCCCGGGAGCATCAAGGGCCGCCCGGAGATCTTCGCGGCAAGCTTGAGATACGCCACGACCGATCCTGTGAGGGTGACAGCGCCGATGAAGACAGCAAGGCCCACCTCCCCCATATGGAAGGCGTTCTCTGCCCCAGGCGCCCCCGGCTCTGCCAGAAACGAATTGAAGCCCACCAGAACCGCTGCAGCACCCACGAACGAATGGAGCATGGCCACAAGCTCCGGCATGCCCGTCATCTTCACCTTGACCGCACGCCAAACTCCGATGGCTGCGCCTATGGCAATGGCGCCCACCATGAGACCCACGGTGGTAGCCGCCGCTTGCTCGGTCCAGAAGACGGTGACGACGATGGTGGCCACAAGCGCACACGCCATGCCGATGACGCCCAAGATATTGCCGCGCCGGGCGGTCTTCTGCTTGGAAAGGCCCGCCAAGGCCAAGACGAAGAGCACTGCCGCCAGAAGATAAGCCAAAGATTGGAAGCGCAGGATGCCCTCATAGAACCCTGAGAGATATCCCACTTGATATACGATCGTCTGCTCCATCACTTATCAGAGCTCCTCTGGAACATGGAGAGCATCCGGTTGGTGACCAAGAATCCTCCGAAGATGTTGATGGATGCGATGGCGATGGCCACGAAGGCAAGCGCGCAGATGAGCGGGTTGGCGCTGCCCACCTGCAGAAGCGCTCCCACGATGATGATGCCCGATATGGCATTGGTCACGGACATGAGCGGCGTATGCAGCGTGTGCGTCACGTTCGTGATGACATAGAATCCCACGATCACCGCCAAGGCGAATACGACGAAATGGGACTGCATGGACTCAGGCGCTACCAAGATGAGCGCCACAGCCAAGATGCCTAAGAGCACCTTCCACCAAAGGCCGTGCCATCGGCTCTTGGATGCTTCCTCCTTTGCCCCCGCTCCCTTCGCATCTGCGGTTGCTGCCGGTGCGGGCTTGGCAGAGACGGAGACCGGAGGCGGTGGCCACATGATGGACCCATCCAGCACGACCGTCATGGCCCGGATGACCTCATCATCCTCATCCAACACGCAGATGCCGTCACGTCCTGGCGTCAGGAGCTTGAACAGGTTCACCACGTTCTGCCCAAAGAGCTGCGATGCCTGCGTGGGCAGCTTGTTCGGCAGATTGCGATATCCGATGATGGTGACGTTGTTGTCCGTCCTCACCACCTCATCGGGCACCGTGAGCGCCGTGTTGGACCCTTGATCCGAGGCGCCCAGATCCACGATGACCGACCCTGGCTTCATGGCGCGCACGGCCTCTTCGGTGAGCAAGAGCGGACTGGGACGTCCAGGCACCTGAGCCGTGGTGATGACCACATCATGCAAGCGCGCCTGCTCTGCATAGACCTGCTGCACGCGTGCCTGCTCATCATCTCCCATGGCCTTCGCATACCCATCCGTGGACTCCTGCGTGACGGGAATGGGCACGAACGTGCCGCCCAAGGATTCCACTTGATCAGCCACCTCAGGGCGCACATCCGTGGCAGAGACCTCAGCGCCCATGGCGCTGGCCGTGCCGATGGCCGCAAGCCCCGAGACGCCCACGCCGATGATGTAGACCTTGGCTGGCGCCACCTTGCCCGCAGCTGTCATCTGGCCGCCGAACAAGCGCCCCAGCTCATTCGCTGCTTCGATGACGGCCTTGTACCCCGACAGATTCGCCATGGACGAGCGGACATCCAAGGGCTGCGCGCGCGATATGCGCGGCGCGGCATCCATGGCCAGCGCCGTGAGCCCTCGAGCAGCCAGCACATCGGCTCTGTCTGCATGGGATTCCATCCTCATGCGGCAGATGAGCGTGGAGCCCGCTTCCATGAGATCGAGCTCTTGATCCAGAGGGAAGTCGATGCAGATGACCAGCTCCTGGCTCCACGCTTCTTCACGGGAGACGATCTGCGCCCCCGCGACGACGTATTCAGAATCCGGAAAAGCTGCGAGCGTGCCGGCCCCTGATTGCACGCATACCTCATACCCCATCTTGATCAGCTTCTTCGCTGAATCAGGGGTCACAGCAACTCTGGTCTCACCTACCCTTGCTTCTGTTGGCACCCCTATGCGCACTATGATCACCCCTTACATCGCAGATGAGCCGCGCTATGCCTCGCGGGTCATCATGCCCTTTCAAGCGTTCGATTCTTGCATATCGTCAACCGTTCGAGAAAGCAGGAGCGAACTTCGGCAACGATATGTAAGCTTTACAATCAGAAAAGCAACAGTAAGGAGGATGCATGCTCTCTGACAAGCCCACCGCCGAAGAGCTGGAAGAGTTCTTCAACAAGGATCGCTACGCCACCGAAGTCACGGGATGCAAGATCGTGGAAGGCTGGAAAGGTCACGGCGTGGCAGAGCTGCCGTTGACCGGAGCGCACAAGAATGCGCTCGGCAACGTCATGGGCGGCGCCATCTTCACCCTGGCTGACTTCGCGCTGGCCATCGCGTGCAATATAGGTCAAGATCCCACTGTGAACCTGACCACCACCATAGATTACATCGCCGCCACCAAGGGCACGAAGCTCACCGCCACTGCAGACTGCACGCGAGATGGACGGCGCATCGCCTTCTATGACGTGGTGGTGACCGACGATGAAGAGAAGCTGATAGCGAAGCTCTCCATCGTGGGATACCGCCATGTACAAGCTAAATGATCCAGAACATATGCGCTCATGACCGATCCCCACGCAAAAGACCCGAACGCTCAGACCCAGCTCGCGCCTGCGCCTGCCCCCAAGAAGAGCAACATGCGCAAGATATTCATCGGCGTGGTCATCGTGATCGTGCTGGCCGTCATCTTCATGCGGGGAGATCAACTGAAGGACCTGGTGAAGACGATCCAAGAAGGATCGCCCATCTTCCTGACCCTTGCCGTGGCACTCCAATTCGGCAAGTACCTATCCCAAGGCGAACAATTCGTCTGGTGCTTCCGGTCAGTGCAGTCAACGCTGCGCTACGCTGAGGGGCTGAAGCTCGTCTTCGGCACATTCTTCGTGAACACGGTGGCGCCCAGCCTGAATCTAGCCGGCACCTCTTTGGTGGTGGATGATTCCGCCAAGCGGGGCGTGCCCGCCGGAAAGGCTACGGGCGCAGCGCTTTTGATGCAGCTCTCCATAGATACCGGCTTCGTCATCATCATGCTGGCCGCCTTCGGCATCCTGACCTTCACCGTGGGGCTGCAGCCTGGCTGGCTGTTGCTGGGCTTGGTGGCCATCGCGCTGGTGGGTGGGCTTGTCACGGTCATGACATTGGGCGGTACGCACCCAGAGCTGGTGCTCAAGGTGCTGAAGCCCATCGAGCGCTTGGTGGACAAGGTGGCGCGCAAGCTCAAGCGCGGCCCTATCGATCCATGGGCCGAGAGCACCGTGGAATCATTCTCGAAGGCAGCCGGGCTCATGGTCAAGCACCCTTCCGTCACGGTGCGCACCTTCGCGTTCGCCATCCTGGCGTCTCTGTGCGAATTGGCCTGCTTCTCCATGGTGGGCGTCTCCTTCGGCGTCCATGACATACAGGCGCTGTTCTGCGGATATGTGGTGGCAACGCTCTTCGCCATGGTGTCCTTCACGCCCCAGGGCGTGGGCGTCGTGGAAGCAGCGGTGCTCGTCGCGTTCACGCTGTTCGGCGTCGATCAAGCCACGGGCATGGCCGTCATCATGGTGTATCGTGGCATCGTCTTCTGGATGCCATTCTTGATCGGCGCCATCATGATCCAACGCACGCGCGCCTTCGGTGGCGGTACGCGCGCAAAGGATGTCAACCTTGAACCCGAAGCGAAAGAAGATCCCTTGAAAGCAAACCCGACGAAGGAGAAGCCATGAGGATGCCCACGAAGGCAGTGCGCGTTGCAACGGCAGCAGTGCTCTGCTGCACCTTGACAGCGCTGGCAGGCTGCGCAGCACAAGAGCCGGGGAACCAAGATGCGAACGTCAATGGTGGTGCGGAGCAGTCCTTCTCCGATGACGAGCTTGCGAACCATGACGGATCCAGCTACTTCCCGGATACCTTCACCTTCGAAGAGCTGTTGGCTGATCACGACTGCCAGCCTGGTCACGCCGCTGAAGGCGGGTTCAGCGCAGGGGGCTATATCGTGGGAGCAGAGGGAGCGCCAGCGCCGGGCCTCTACCATCTGACAGGCACCCAGACCGAAGACGGGGAAATGAGCGTCTATGAGCCTGCCGATGAGGGCACCTTCAAGGTAGGGTATTCGCTGAGCTACTTCGGATTCGCCCTGGTCCAACTGGAAGCAGGCGATGCCATCTTCTTCAAGCCACCCATCGAAGAGGGTCTCATGAGCGCGCAGTCGGCAGAGCCGCTGTCCGTCTCTGATCCATTGATGAGCGGCCTGTATCGCGTGGGCACCGACATCCCCGCTGGCAGCTATGCCGTCACCCAAGAAGAGCAGAGCGCCCAAGCCATAGCGGCCAAGGGATTCGCCCGTCCCCAAGCCTTGATCTATGCGAACCTCACCTTCGAAGATGAGAGCACGCTCAGAGAAGAGTACCTTCCACCCTATGAGGAAGGTCCGGTGCAGATCACCATCACCGTGGAAGACGGCCAGTACCTAGAGCTCTACGGATGCACTGCCACGCCCTTGGCCTCATAAGCGAAGCCATTCGAAGGCTGGAAGGCGATCAGCGCAGGAAGTCCTCCAGGATCTCCTGCTCTGCCTCCTCTTCGGTGAGCCCCAACGTCATGAGCTTCACGATCTGGTCCCCAGCGATCTTTCCGATAGCTGCCTCATGGACGAGCATGGCGTCCTCAGATGCTGCCTCGATGCCCGGGATGGCGGTCACCTTCGCTTGGCCCATCAGGATGGCGTCGCACTGGACGTGCCCGCGGCATTTCGCCTCCCCGATGACCAGCGGATTGAACACCTGCGAAGAGCGGTCTTGCGCCACAGAGCGAGAGATGACCTGCACGCTAGAGTCTTCGCCTTTGAGCTCCACCTTCATGTTGGAAGTGGCCGTCTGGTCGTCATGGGTGAGCAGCTTCTCTGTGAGCACCAGCTTCGCACCGTCCGCCAGCTCAGCGTTGGTGTCGCGCACGGTGGAGGTGACGCCGCGCAACTGCACGAGCTCCATCTCGCACGATGACCCTTCCTCCATGATCACATTGGTGACGGGATTCAGGATGCGCTCTCCCGTGCCCTCGCCTTCGCCGTAGTGCTTCTCCACATAGCGCACATGCGAATCCTTGCCACAGTAGAACGTGTGGATGCCGTCGTGCTCAGAAGCGGCATGGCTGGAATTGTGGATGCCACAGCCCGCGATGATATTGACGTCACAATCCTCGCCGATGTAGAACGTGTTGTAGACCACATCCTTCAGCCCTGACTGCGTGACGATCACGGGGATGAACACCGTCTCGCCCTTGGTGTGCGGCTTGATGTGGATGTCGATGCCGGGATGGTCGGTCTTGGTGGATATCTCTATGTTGGCGCTGGAATGACGCTCGACCAGCTTGCCGTCTTTGCGGATGTTGAATGCCCCATTCGGCATGCCATGGATGTTCGCTATCTCAGCGAGCAGCTCTTCGTCTATGGGTGTGATGGCTTCGGTCATGGTTCTCCCCTAACAGGTGGTGGGTATCTCGGTCAGATGCAGGTCAAGCGGCTCGGATAGGTTGCAGCCATTGATGCCCTTGCTGGCGAATCCCAGCTCCGGCATGAGCTCTTCTGGCGTGCCCGTGCGGTCTATCCGACCATCGCGCAGCACGATGACCTCATCCGCCAGCTGGATGATGCGCTCTTGGTGGGAGATGATGACGATGGAATGCCCTCCCTGCGCATCATGGATGTCGCGGAAGGTCTCCGTGAGCCTGTCGAAGCTCCAAAGATCTATGCCCGCCTCCGGTTCATCATAGATGGCCAGCTTCGGGTCGCGCGCCAAGATGGTGGCGATCTCTATGCGCTTGACTTCGCCACCTGAGAGCGACTTGTCCACTTCGCGCGTGAGGTAGCTGGCAGAGCAGAGACCCACCTTCGACAGGTATTCATTGCATGCCAGCATGGGGAGCTTCTTGCCTGCAGCGATATCCAAGAGCTTCTTCACGGTCATGCCCTTGAAACGCGCCGGCTGCTGGAACCCATAGCCGATGCCCAAGCGTGCGCGCTCAGTGATGGGTTCGGTGGTGATGTCTGCGCCGTCGAAGTAGATGGAGCCTGACGTGGGCTGCTCTATGCCCATGATGAGCTTGGCCAGCGTTGACTTGCCACCGCCGTTCGGGCCCGTGATCACGACGAACTGATCGTCGGCCACTTCCAAAGACAGGCCGTCTATGATGCGCTTCTTCTTGCTGGGGTCGTGTTCCAGAGGCACTTCGAACACGAGGTCTTCTATCTTGAGCATGGTTCTCTCCTTCGTCAGATCCTCTTGAGATGCATTTTTGCGTGTCATGTTAGCACGCCACGCCGCACGCGCCTATCAAGCGATGCGCAGCCGATACCTTGCCGATGCAAGGGATGATGCACGCCTCCCCCAAGCGCGAAGGGTGATACCATCTGCGCATGACGAGCTTCGAAGACGAGAACGCCTATCCTGACTGTGAGATGTGCGGCGCATGCTGCGCTCGCATGAGCATCATCGCTGTCACCGAAGAGGAATACTTCGCCATGATGGAAGCGGCGAAGAGCGTCACGCCCATCGACCGCGGAGAAGCAGGCTGCCCGCTTCTGGCCGAAGACGGCCGATGCATGATCTGGCAAGCGCGCCCGCAGACATGCCGGCTCTATCATTGTCACATCCCGCGCACCCAAGTGCTCAAGGACAACCCGCAGATCAAGGTGCCCGACAAGCTGCACCTCATCTGCCTGAGGGAGACGTTCATCCCTGGTGTTGCGGGACGTCCCGAATGCCTTTGATAACGGCTCCCTTTGGGCAGGATGTCTCAAAGAGGCGCTAGCGCCCCTCCGCTCCTGCCTGTATCTCTGTCTCTTCCTGCGCCGCTTTTCGCTCAGCGCGCGCTTTGAAGACGCTCTTCGCTTGGATGATGACAGCGCCTAAGAGCACCGGCGCCAAGACGATCTCGGGAAGCTCATAGCGCAGATCATACACAGGGCCGATGATGCAGAAGAGCGTGACCATAGCAAAGGGAACGAAGAGCATCCCGGCTTTCGTGCGGTTTCGCAAGCTGAAGAACAAGAGCAGCGCCGGGATCCAGAGACAATAGGTGACGCCAGAGACCAGGATGTTCACACCAGGTGTCTGATTGAAGAACGCAACGAAGGTGTCCATGGCATCGCGGAGAGGTGCCGTAGCGTCGATCTTCCAGAGCACCTGTCTATCCTCCTCGAAAGAGAGCAGGTGATCGAAGGGAGAGACCGAATTCATCTTGGCGCGCACGGGCGCCACGTATCCCGACGACACGCTCAATAGCGATGCAAGATACTCCCCCGGATACCGAAGGCCAACGCTGGCATACGCCTTGAGATAGTCCAACATCTGTTCTGGCGTAGCATCCAGATAGTGACGCCCTTTCACCTTATCGGTCAAAGTCGGGTTATAGTCCCACTCGATGCCCGAAACGCGCATGACCCCCTGCACCGCTTCTCGCTCCTCCGGCGTGAGGGCCTCAGCTCCCAGATCCCGATAGACCCGTGCCGTTTGCTGCAGCATCACGCCGATCGCCTCTTGACGCCCTCCCGGCACGATATTGAGCGCAGGAAAGACAACGAAGGGTATGAGCGCGAACATCAGAACAGCGCAGATGCCCCCTTGCAGGATCTGCGCCTTGATGGAAGCAGCCGCAGCCTTTCGCGCCTGTGAAGCACCGTCGCGATCGGCGCCCTTTCCACGGCGCCAAGCGATAAGGCTCACGATGGCGCCAAAGAGCGCTGTCGCACCTACCACATACACACCGGTCTTCTTCGTGAGGCACATCCCGCATGCTAAGAGCACGAGCGCAACGATGAACCGCTTCTTCTGGAAGACGCCGCCTTTGGTGAAGACCGCTTCTGCGAGCAACAGGAACCAAGGGATGAAGAAGACGGTAAAGGCGCTATCCTTCACGATCGTGCATGCCTGGATGGGGATCACAGGAAGCAAGCAGAAGAAGGCGTAGGCCGCAAAGCAGATGCCAGCCGGAGCGCCATGATGGTGCAGATATGCCGCACTGAACGCAAGCAGAACAGCGAAGAAGAGCACTTGTGCGATCATCAAGAATGCAAGTGACGGCATCCAGCTTCCGAAGAGCGCATCCGATGCCTGCGCAAGGCTGCCATAGAAGAGCGTGAGCGCAAAGGGATGATGATCCACGATGAGGGCATCGGTGGGATAGTATCCTTGAAAGCGCAGCTTCTCTTGGCTGTTCTCCCCATACGCCCTCTCGACATCTATGTTCTCAAGGTCAAGGTTGCCCCCGCTGAGCACGTCGAGCGGGTGGGCATCTAGATAGAGTTGCTGCATCTGCGTTGTCGTGTCGTTGTAGAGATTGCCGGGAAACGAAGCGATGATGTAAGGCAACCAGAACACGATCATGATAGCGGCGAAGAGCGCCACGCTCTTCGCCGTGAGCTTCGGACAGAACATAAGCAGCTTGGAAGGACGGGGCGCATCCTCATCGGCGCCAGATGCGGATGCAGCATCCTTGTTGAGCGAGGCATAGGAGAGCTTCGTCAAACCCGCGTTCACCGCAAGGATGACGAGAGCCACCACCACCGTGAACGCAAGAGAGAGGATGAAGGCAACAGGATTCGGGATGACGGGCGAGCCCCCGGATTCGCTGAGGCCGAAGGACATGCCGAAGACGCCCGCGAAGGCGATGATGAGCGACATGGCGATGAGGATGGCCCAATCGCGCACGCCCATGGCTCTCACAGTTCTCAGGAACACTGATGCGACCTTTCCCTTACGCGTTCGCTAGATGCTATCCAGATCCTTATGCGAGTTCTCCTTCGACATGATCATGGCGATGAGCGCGATGAGCGAGATGATGACCATGTACCACGCAGGCGCTATGGTGGAACCGGTGACGGAGATGAGCCAGGTGGAGATCATAGCCGCCGTTCCTCCGAAGATGGCGTTCGCCAGATTGAAGGAGAGCGCGAAGCCGGTATAGCGCACATCGGTGGGGAACGTCTCGGTGAGATAGCTTGAGAGCGTACCATCATTGATGGTCAACACGAAGCACATGATGAGCTCCACGATGAGCACGATGACGAAGTCTGCGGTGTTGAGCAGCATGAATGCCGGCACCGTAAGCACGACGAAGAGCACGCACGCGGTGATAAGCATCTTCTTGCGCCCAAAGGTGTCGGATATCTTGCCGGAGATGAAGACGAACGCCACATAGGCCACAAGAGAGATGGTGGTGGCTATCTGAGATGACTCTGCCGTCATGCCAACAGCGGTCTCCAGATAGGTGGGCAGATAGGTGAGCACGGCATAGAAGCCGACGGCGTTCAGCATGCAGGCGCCAAAGGAGACGATGAGCTCGCGCAGATGATGCTTGAACAGATCGCGCACCGGGTGCTGCACTTCATTCTCCTTGGCTGCCAGCTCATCTTGCATGGCCTGGTAGGTGGGCGAATCCTCAAGGCGCGTACGGATATAGTGCGCGACGAGCCCCAAAGGCCCTGCCAAGAGGAACGGGATGCGCCAGCCCCAGGTGAGCACGGCGTCCCCATCCAAGAAGATGGTCATGAGCGTGGCCAGCATGGATCCGACGAGCAACCCCACAGACGTGGACGCTGGCACGATGGAACAATACAGCCCGCGCTTCTTCGCGGGTGCATATTCGGCAAGGAACGTGGCCGCACCTGCATATTCGCCCGCAGCGGAGAATCCCTGGATCATGCGCAGCACCAGCAAGAGCGCCGGTGCCAAGATGCCGATGGAGGCATAGCTGGGCAAGCACCCGATGAGGAAGGTGGCACCGCTCATCAAGAAGATGGAGATGGAAAGCGCCCACTTGCGCCCCTTCTTATCCCCCAAGCTCCCCCAGAAGAGCGCGCCGATGGGGCGCATGATGAAAGAGACAGCGAACACGGCGAAGGTGGAGATCAGCGCCACCGTGGGATCTTCGGAAGCGAAGAAGACCGCAGCGATGACCGTAGCGAAGTAGGAATAGGATCCATAGTCGAACCATTCGATGAAGTTCCCCAGAAAAGAAGAGACCGCCACCTTTCGGATGACGTTGCCTGATTCGGGCTCAGGGGAAGTGTGCGTGGCGGTAGGCGCCGAGAGGGGCGCGCTTTCTGCGGCTGCTGACATGAGCATGCTCCTTTTTTTGGGACGGATGCCAGCGCATCGGTCCTTGCGTCCTCAAGGCTTGTCAAACAACCAATCTACGGATCATTGTCCCCGCTCTTCAGGGCGACCGGACAATGAGCTGCTGACTGCCTGTTGACTTGGATCAAGCCTCAGGGATCGATGATACCGCCCTGCATTGCAGGCCCGTTAAGAATGTGCAAAGAATCCATGTTCGTGCCGATGAGCGGCATGAGCTTCTTGAACGTAACGAAAACGAGCCTGAACCGGATGAGAGGATCAAAACCGGGCATAGATCGGGATAGAACCCAAATCATGGCTGGGACCGGACAAAGAAAGCGAGGGGCCCTCAGGTGCCCCAGATAACCGTGAAAGCGCGCCTGAGTTGGCTTCGTCCAACGAAGAAGAAGCGCTTGGAGCGGTTAGATGGGATGCCTGAGGGCCCCGCAGCGTCAATGGGCTAGTCCCACATCTCCGGTCGCACGAGCGTAGAGTCAGGAACGCGGTTCGGGAAGTAATCCTCGCAACCGCCTTCGCGGTACACATCCGCCGTGCAGCAATGCAGGCCACCACCGAACGGATAGGCATCACGCAGATCGCACGGGATGACGTTCATGCCCAGCTTGTCCATCTGCTCCATCTGATGCACCTCAGAGGCCTCCACGACGACCGTCTTCGGATCCAGCACCAAGCAGTTCATGGACAGCCACACGCTGGAGTAGCACAGCGCCGGTGGCTCGGTGTGAGCCGGCTGTGCCGCATCGACGATCTGCCAGTCGTTCGCCTCGAAGATGGCACGCTGCTCTTGGGGCAGCGGGCGCACGGGATTGTTGATGATGAGGCCCGGACGCAGCGGCACGAAGGTGGCGTCGATGTGGATGGGATACGGATCTCCCGGGAAGTTCACCGCATGGATGCGCAGATCCGGGTGATAGCGCTGCATCCAATCCATGGCGGCGCGATTGGTGGTGAGGCCATGCTGGACGAAGATGTCACGACCCATGCGCATCCAGTCAGCGGCGTCCCACATGGGCTCCACTTCCGTGGTGACGAAATCCTTGTTCGCCGTGCGGATGAGGCGCTCTTCGATGGAGATGGACTCATCGTAGTAATTATGCTTGTAGGACTTGTCCGTCAAGCGCGGGCGCGGGGCCTGCGTCCAGATGAAATCCGGATCCTCTTCGAAGTACTTCTCCATGAGCGGCCAATAGGCCAGATATTCGAAATAGCGGCTGCGGAAGGACTGCGCAGCGGCCATGATCTCATTGCCGATGGTCAGCAGCACATCACGCGGCGGCATGCAGCCCATCATGGAATCGTTGGTGAAATCAGGAGTGCCGATCTTCTGATTCCATTGCAGTGGCGTGGGGCGATCCACCTTGATGCCACGATCCTCCAAGATCTTGACCAAGCGCTCCAGCGCCGCGTTGCCCTTTTCGACCGTCTCTAGCGGGCGCAAGCCCCACATGCCGCGCATGTCTGAATCAACGGGGACCTTCTCCGACGAAGCCGGCTCCTCAGGCGGGATCATCCCGTTGTCGCAACGGCCAACGATCACATGCTTCAGCGGATCCCAATCGTTCCATGAATTGACGATCTTAGGCATGGCACATCCTCTCTTTCGCGCATTCGAACAAGCGGTAGCGATTATAGGACTCAAACGCTGGCAGCATCAAGGCAAAAGATGGTGCGACATGCACGCTAGCCCTCGGCCGGGAACACGGGGGCTGCATCCTTCTGCGCCCCCTCTTCCGCCAGCTTCACCGCTATCTCAGCGGGTGCCGCCACCGTGTCTGCCAGATTCATCTGCCGTGCTTGGCGCACATCCCGCTCTTTCGGATGAGCCCGATTGCTCTCAAGGGCATTCGCCAGGATCTGCATGCGCTTCTCCACGCCGCTGATGATCTGCGAGCATGCCTTGAGCTCAGCGCCTACATCCACGCCCTCTATCTCATAGACCGACTTGTACTTGAGGTCATGCTCAAGGCTGGCCCAGAAGTCCATGGCGATGGTGCGTATCTGGATCTCCACCGGCACCGACTTCTTGCCGTCCAAGAAGAAGACGGGGATCTTCACGATGAAATGGAGCGACCGATATCCATTGGGCTTGGGATGGGCGATGTAGTCCTTGACCGTCACGACCTCAAGGTCATCTTGATGCTCAAGGTAATCCAGGATGGCATAGGCATCCTGGACATACGACACGATCACGCGCAGGCCCGCGATATCCATGATGTAGGCCTCCATGGCCTCTAGTGTGGCATCTTTGCCGTAGCGCTCCAGCTTCTCGAAGATGGAGGGGACGGATTTCATGCGCGATTCGATATGATGGATGGGGTTGCGGCTCTTGCGCAGCTTCAGATCCTGATCCAGCGTCTCCAGGCGCGCCTCCATTTGGCGCATGGCGGCGTGATACTTCTGCAAGATGTCCTGGGCGGCGAATTCCAACACCGTGAGAGCGTCGATGTCGTTGTTCGTGAGGATGCGGTTCTGCGTGAGCTTCTCCGTCACATCCTTGCCTGCGATGCCATGATCGCGCCGGTAAGACACCGATGCATTGAGGCGGATGTCATTCAACGAGCCATCGTTGTTCATAGGTTCGCACCTTTGCGTCCTAGGCATTTTCCACGCTTCGCATTCTAGCCTACGCGGCGCCCACCGGTAAGCTGGCGAACGCAAACTGATGCTCTGCGCGCACTGCATTGCCACGTGCGCTCACCTTGGCCGTTGCGCACCTTCTTTTCTGGAAAATGGAAATTTCTCGGGACATCACGGGGATTTTGGCTTACCATCTTACTCACTTGCTCAGTTGGACGTACGCAAAGAATCTCAAACACACCCAAGCGAACGACCAGAATGACCGACGCAACGAGCACATGCGAATGGAGCCCGTTGCCCTAGAGAAAGAGATTGATATGCCAGCACCTACCATGACCGATGAACAGCGCGCAGCCGCTCTGGAGAAGGCCCGCGTCGTCCGCGCCGCCCGCTCTGAGATCACGACCAAGCTCTCTGCCAAGATCATGACCCCCGGTGAGGCGCTTGACATGGCTGGTGACCCGGTTGTCGGACGCATGAAGGTCAAGTCTTTCCTGAATGCTCTTCCGGGCTATGGCAAGGTCAAGACCGAGAAGCTCATGGAGGAGCTCGGCATCCCCGAGACTCGCCGCATCCAGGGACTCGGCAGCAAGCAGATGGAGAACCTGCGCAAGGCCCTGGAGGCCTAAGAGCCACACCTCATCCGAATGCGAAATGCACCCCCTAATAGGGGTGCATTTTTTTGTCTGTATAGCGAAACCGTGTATCAAGGGGACGGAGGAGTGAGACGCGCAACGCGCATCTCACTCCTCCGTCCCCTTGATACGCTTACGAGAGGATAGCCTGGTTCAACGCGATGGTCTTGTCCTTGTTCGCCATGACCGCAGATATGATAAAGAGCACGACGAGCACGATATGGCCACCCAGAAACGCTATGACCGCACCGACGATGCCGCACACCGTGAGCGCTTTGAGCTTCTCTTGCTTACCCGCACCGACGATCCCTAAGATGCCGAAGACGAGCGTGGCAGCGGAGACGATGATCTCCCAGATGAGCAGCGCATTCACCACAGCAAGCGTGATATCCATGATGGCCTCAACATCTTCCAAAGAAGTGCTGTATCCGAAATAGCCATCAGAGACCGGAACGAGGCTTTCCGTGCTCAAAGACGCATGGTGAGGATGTGAGGTTCCGTAGTCGTCATCCCACAGATCGTGATCGAAGTAGAAATCATCCAGATAGTCATAATAGAAGTCATCCAGATAATCTGGATCGTATACAGAAGCGCCGTACTCTTCCTCAAGCGCAGCATAGAGGTAGTCCTTGTTCGCCCCCAGAAAAGCCATGCCCACCACGCATGTGATGAGGCTCAGCGCCGCCAGCACGGTGATGCCTATGTTCAGTCCGCGTATGAGGGATGCATGGATGGGCTTCATGGGTCCGCCTTCGATCGTATCTTCAAGCATCTTCGCCGCTATTCTACTCCAAGCCCAAACGCAGATGAGAGGCTAAGAGGCCGCGTGCTTCTTGAGATCGAACAAGGATGTGCGCTCACGCGGGCGCGATATCTCTATCAATGTTGGCTCCAGATCATACAGATCCCTCATGCGCACATGGGGGTGCAGCGTGAGGCAATGGCGCATGCAGACATCTACGCACATCCCGCATTGCGTGCATGTGCTGGCGGAGAACTCCAGATACTTGTGCGTAGGATCTTCCGGCTCATCGAACTTCGCGTGGGAGAGCGCTCCTGTCGGGCAGAACAGGACGCAAAGGCCGCAGCCCGAACAGGCATCTACGTCCACCTCCACGCATCCGAACCGATGCGTGGACGCTATCTCCTCGGAGGTGGCAAGGGATGCCGCGTCTGCTGAGGCGCGCTCCATCCCTTCCAAGAGCGCGAAGTTCCCCTCGGGCGAGAAGGTGGGCATGCGACCCGACTTCCCTGCTCCCAACCGGTCCTTGAGCGATCGGGGGCTTGAAGCGCCACCCAGCTTGTCCTCGATGGTCTTCTGAGCCACATTGCCAGCCACGCGTCGGACATAGCCACCCGTCTTCAACAGGATGCCGCGCCTATCCTCGCCACGGATGTTCCTTGCGTGGGCATGAGCGCGCACTTCTTGAGGCACGTCAGAGGTGCGCGTGATGATGACCGATGCTCCGGCAGCCTCCAAGAGGTCTGACGCGTCCGCGACGGATCCGTCTATGAAGCACGAAGCCTTTCCGTACTTGCACGTGGAGCAGTCACCGTCCACTAACACGATGTCATCGAAACCAGCGCTGGCAAGGGAGACGAGCAGCACATCGCTTGCATGGGCCAGACACGGCACTTCGCAGATGCGCTCTCCATCAGCCACATGCTTGGATGCGGCGCGAGCGCATGCGATGACAGCAAGGCCTCGCTTCTCATCCCCTGAGCGCGCCGCACGTTGGAGGGTCGCCTGGAAGGTGGGATCTTGCATGGAAAGGGCCATGGGCGGGCAGACAGACGCACAGGCCCCGCAATCGACACAAGCGAGCGCATCCACGAAGACCTCGTTGTTGCTGATGGTCACGGCATCAGACAAGCAGGCCTCCGCGCACTTCCTGCAGGATGCATTCCGATTGCGCACCGCTGTGCAGCGATCTTGATCCACCTGGACAGGACTTACCTTCAGATAGTCCGCATAGGCCATCACATCAGCAACAGAGGGCATGATCAGGTGCCTTATGCGTCGATGTCGCCGTAGAAGTTCTCTTCCAGATGAGCCAGCTCCTCCGGCGTGTTCGCATTCACGAAGCATCCGCCCATCGGCTCCACCTCCAGCACGCGCTCTTGCGGGAACTGGAGCACCTTGAGCTTGGGAGAAGCGTAGACGCTCTGCACCTTCGTGTCTCCCCGCTCGATGTTCTCCTTGACCACCTCAAGGCAGGAAACGCGCCGGTAGAGGGAATGGAAGGGCTCGAAGCCATGCTTGTTCACAGGCACCACCACATCGGCCCCCTTGTCGGCCATCTCGATGGCCTCGGCCACCACGAGCGGCGCGGAAGCGAAGACCATGTCACAGGCGACGATGGCGACGTAGGGGTTCGTAGCCGTTGAGAGCGCTGTGTAGAGCCCGGGCAGCGCGCCGCGAACATCGAAGGCATCGCGCACGAGCTTGATCGTCAAGTGCGGGAACTCCTCATGCAGAAAGCCCAGGTTCTCCGGTTCATTCGTGGTGATGATCAGCTCATCGGCCACCGGAGCCAGTCGACGCACGAGCCGCGTGATCAAGGGCTTCCCCGCGAAGGGAACCGTGGCCTTCGAGCGGCCCATGCGGCGGCTCTCGCCCCCTGCTTGGATGGATACGCTCACCTTCGGACGCACGTAATGCTCTTCCAGGAACTGGACGATCCGGTCCACCTCGTCTAACCCGAAGACCGGAAGCTGGTAGATCTGCGCCGCTTCGCAGGCCGCAGGGATATCGCTCACGATGGCGACGGTGTTCGCATTCGGCATCTTCTCCGTGATGTCGCGCGCGAAAGCGCTTGCACCACGAGCGCGCTGCACATTGTCCTCTGCAAGGGAGAGCCCCGCGCGCGCATCTTCCAAGAAAGCCTCTGCCACGGCCGCATCAGCCTCATTGCCCGAACGCATGATCTCTATGGTGGGAAGGCCGCTTTTGCGATAGCCCTCCACGATGATGATGTCATGACCGGGCATGGAGCGAACGATGGCCGAACATTCCACCTCATGGGCAAGCGTCTTCACACGTGCCATCTGCGTAGGCGAGGCGATGACCGTCTCGGTGGCACCAGCCTCGCGCTGGCGGTAGGAGTCCTTGCCCGGGTAGTCTATCTGAAAGCCATCATGGGAATGATGCTTCACCGACCCCACATCATGACCGCGGGCAGTGAGCGCGCCGATCAGCTTCACAACCAGCGTGGTCTTGCCGGAATTATGGCGTCCAACGATGGATATGGCCGGACTGGGTACCTCTATCAAAGCTTCCTCCTCCTTCGAGGATCCAAAGGGCGTAAGGCGAGGTGGATCAGATCTCAAGCCGTCCTTCCATTGCCCTGCCCAACGTGACCTCATCTGCGTACTCTAGGTCACCGCCTACGGGAAGTCCACTGGCCGGGCGCGTAACGCGCACGCCAAGCGGACGGATCAAGCGCGCCAGATACGCGGCAGTTGCTTCGCCCTCAACATTGGGATTGGTGGCGATGATGACCTCGGTCACCTCTTGCGAGCTCAGCCGTCGCAAGAGCTCCGCGATCTTGAGCTCATCGGGGCCGATGCCATCCATGGGAGAGAGCGCACCATGCAAGACGTGATAGACCCCTTCGAAGACACCTGTCCTCTCGATGGGAGCGATGTCCTTCGGTTCGCTGACCACGCAGATCTGCCCTTGGTCGCGCGCGGCGCTCGAACAGATGTCGCACGCATCGCCTTCGGCGTAGTTGAAGCAGATCTGGCAGAAGCACACCTGCTCTTTGACCTCATGGATGGCATCCGCCAAGCGAAGAGCCTGCGATGAGTCAGTGTTGAGGATGTAATAGGCTATCCTCTGCGCCGACTTGGGGCCAACGCCGGGCAAGCGCTCCAGTTCGTCTAAGAGCTTCTGTATGGATGGCGCTGCGTTCATGCGCCGAGCATCAGAACGGGAGGTTCATGCCGCCCATGATGGAGCTCATGCGCGCATTGGATTCCTCAGAGGCGTTGCGCAGCGCTTCGTTCACCGCAGCCACGATGGTGTCCTCCAACATCTCCACATCCTCAGGATCAACGGCATCGGGATCTATCTTCACCGTCTTGAGCGTTCCGTCCCCCGTGACCGTTGCCTCCACCATGCCGCCTCCAGCAGTGGCAGAGAATTCCATAGAGGCAATCTCTTCCTGCGCCAAAGCTGCATCGCGCTGCATCTTCTGCGCCTGCTTCATCATCTTCTTCATATCCATGGCTCATATCCCTTTCACGTGCATCTTTCGTGCAGTGCAGTGTAATGCATGCCGCTCCTCTTTGCCTATGCCCACGTGCTGCGCGCCCACCGGTTCAGCGGATGCCGCGATGGAGATGCCCGCTTGTGGTGTGCGCGATCTTCGAGATGGCACCTTGACCACTGACAGCCATGGACAGAGCCTTGCGAATGCGCCCGATAGCCTGTGCTGTCTGTTCGGCATCCATCAAGGTGGCATCCACCAGAAATGCCGTAACACCCGCTGCCACCAGATCCGGGATGTCCGGTGCGATGTCCAGCGTCACGCTGTTGTAGAGATGGCTGCGGCCAGCATCGTCGGTTGTCACGGGGAACACATATCCTTTGCGATCCTTCAAGCCGAAGCCGACGCTGCGCCGCGCACACGTGGCGCATTGCTCGTTGCAGGGACCTTGGCTGGAGAGCAGGCAATGCTCCATGACCATGAGCTCTTGCGCGCCATGGACCTTGATGCCCACGGGAACGGGAGACGCCTGGGCGATCTCCTTGATCTGAGAGGCGTTGAGCTCCGAGGAGAGCCAGATGCGCTGTGCGCCGAAGGCATGCGCCACTGAGAGCGCAGGCGCGTTCACAAGCGGCAGCTTCGCACCAACATCCATCGTGCACCCCAAAGCCGCACCACGCGCGAGCGCCGCCAGCGACTCTACCAGGATATGCGCGCCATCCGTCACGTTCTTCCACGCATCCAGCCCTCGCGCGCGCTCCGGAGAGGAGCCCTGGGCATCACGTTCGATGGAAGGCAGCGCAATGGCGCAACCCTTGGGATATCCCGCCTGGTCCGCCTGGCGCACCTTGCGTCCTGCTTCCTCTGCTCCCCCGCGCTGGTAGTTCGCTGCTGGAACATAGAGGATGTCAGCGCCCGTGCGCTTCGCCGCGCGCGCAGAGGCGGGACTGGTAACCAAAGCAGCCACGAGAAGGTCATCCGATGCTTGCGCGCGCTTGGCTGGCGGTGCGGTGCGCACGACAGGAGGCGCCTTCACCGGCACGTGCTGATCAGAAGAAGCTAAGAGCTGCTCCGCCAGATCCTCCAGCGCATGAGCCCGGCACTGATGCAACTGCGAGAAGCCGATGCCCACGCCCTCATCTCGGTGGTGCGTGAGATGTATGAGCGCAAAGGGCGTAGAGCCCATGCGCCCGATATGCTCTTCCACATCCTCATCCGTGACCGGCCGCGTCCGCGCTGGCTCCACTTCCGGACCCGAGGCCGTACCCACCACCGCAGGAAGAGCACGGAAGAATCCGTCTGCCACCTGGAACTCCATGCGCAAGGGACGCCCGATCTCAAGCCACACCTCTCCCTGAACGGGGATGCGCGGCTGAAGATCATCTTCGGTGAAAGCCGCCTCAGCGGATCGGATGCGGAACACGCGATCATGCGCACGCAGCCGGCACTTGGGATCATCCACCAGAAACGTCATGGAACGCTTGGATGTTCGCGCATCTGCAGGCACGGTAAAGCGAATGTTGCCCTTGCGCGTCCACGCCTCCAACAGATCCCCCGCCACCAGGTCTATCTCAGACGCGATGGTGACCTCATCCCCTGAGACCGCCTTGATGCGCCCGGCGAATTGCCCGCGATTGTTCGGACGCTGATAGCTCATGAGCTCATCGCCGCTCTGCCCATCCAGATACGCGCTGGTGAATCCACGGGAGAACACCGAACCCAGCGCTTCGGCATCCTCAGGCGGAAGCGCCGTGGAGCTCTCCGGCGTCCCTGGATCCGCTGCTTTCAGGCGGTCGAGCGCACGGCGATACACGGACACCACGGCATGCACGTATTCGGGCGACTTCATGCGCCCCTCCACCTTGAGCGATGCCACGCCAGCACGCACAAGATCCTCAAGGCGCGAAGCAGTGGCAAGGTCTTTCGGAGAGAGGAGGAACTCGCCCGGCACCTTGGCCTCACGGTCGGGATCATCCGTGGTCACAAGAGCATACGGAAGCCGGCATGCTTGAGCGCATACGCCCCGATTCGCCGACCTGCCGCCGATGAGGGAGGAGAGGAGGCACTGGCCGGAATAGCAGATGCAGAGCGCGCCATGAGCGAACACCTCGCAGTCGACACCTGCTTCCTTGCCCACCGCCGCCAGATGCGTCACTTCGCCTAACGAGAGCTCCCGCGCAAGCGTCACGCGCGATGCTCCCAGCTCTGCTGCGGCCAAGAGTCCCTCTTCGGAATGGATGTTCATCTGAGTGGAGATGTGCAAAGCACGAGGCGGAAGCATCTGCGAGATGCGGAGCGCCAGACCCAGATCCTGCACGATGAAGGCATCTGCGCCACGCTCATAGGCCTGGCGCACCAACAGAAGAGCATCGTCCATCTCATCGGGCAGGATGAGGGTGTTCGCAGTGATATAGAGCTTCACGCCGCGCAGATGCGCATAGCGCGCAGCCTCTTCCAAGGAATCCAGCGTGAAGTTGTCAGCGTTCAGGCGAGCATTGAAGCGATCGAGCCCCAGATAGACCGCATCAGCGCCGCCGCGCACCGCCGCGTTCAGCGCAGCCTTGCTGCCGGCAGGCGCTAAGAGCTCAGGGATATCCATCAGAGGGTCACGGCAGCGTCACGCTCACATCTCTGTGGCAGACTTGTCAGCATCTTCCAATGCCTGCACAGCCGCATCGTATTGTTCCTGCAACGCAGCGATGCGGTCAGCATAGGTGTCGTAGGCGAAGGGATTGCGCGTGGTGGCGGTATCTATCTCCGTGTACAGAGCGAGGTAGCCGTTGAGCGCATCCTTCAGCTGATAGCATGCATCGACGTACTTCTGCTTCAGTTCGCCCAGCTCTTCAGGAGCTTCTATCTCAGAGATCTGATCCACCACAGCGAAGGCGCTGTCTGCCTGCACCCGCATGGAGACGGCATCCTCACGAGCAACGGCATCGGTGAATGAGGCCATCTTCTCCTTGAGGTCATCGACCGCCTGGTTCATGTCTGCCATGTAGCTACGCGATGTGGGACCAGCCTCCTCTTCGGCTGATGACGAGGCCGCTGGCTGAGCGCAGCCCGCAAGAGCGGCACAGCAGATGAGGGCACCGAGGGCGGCGATGGGCAAGATACGCTTGATGGTGTTCGCAAAGGACATGGAAGCTCTCCTGGTTCTTGGGTCAAATGAGCAGTATAGCTCAAGCGGGACCGAGCGCTTGCGGGCTCAGAACGGGAAGAGGGATGGAAGGACGCTCCCTCCATCCCTCTTGATCGCTCAGGCAAAGATGCATCAATCGGTGATGGTGATGCTCTTGATGACGGGCTGATTCGCCTCATCGCTGATGGCGCCCATGTTCGCTCCATCAGCATAGGCCACGTGATCGGTCACGATCTGATCGATCACCGCCATGCCCGCATCATCGATGGTGCCGAACGCGGCATATTGGCCATCAAGGCTGGGACCCACTTGGCTGGCATTGCCCAACGTCACGAAGAACGTGCTGGAAGCAGAGTCCGGCATGGACGTGCGCGCCATGGCCACGACGCCTCGATCGAAGTTGTCAGCCAAAGGATTGTCGATGCCATTCGAGGAGAATTCACCGCGTATGGTCTCAAGCTCAGGATCATTGCCCGCTGCGTTGTTGCCCAGCGTGCCCCCCTGCAGGCAGAAGCCGTCTTCTATGCGATAGAACGTCTTGCCGTCATAGTAGCCTTCGCGAGCAAGGTTCATGAAGTTCTCCACCGTCTGCGGCGCGGCGTCTCCATCCAGTTCGATGGTGATGGGATCATAGCCTTCCACGTTCAGCGTTGCATGGTGGATGCCCACGCCCTCCGCGGATCCCGAAGCGGCACCATCGCCAGAAGAGGACTGGCCCGAGCAGCCTACCAGAGCCATGAGGGCAGCCAAGAGGAGGGCGGCCACCAGAGCGCTGGCTGCGCGCAGCCGATGAGCATGAGCGATCTTCGTCATAGTCAGCATTTCCTTTCGTCGTTTTCTTGCAAGCATTCAGGATACGATACGGTGCCCCTTAAGGGCAAAAACTCCATGGGATGCGCGGAAGCAGTGCGCTCCTTGTGGCTGCGTGGCATCATGCTGTCACGCGGAAGCGCGCTTCTCTGCCAGGTTGGCCTTCGCCACCGCGATCATGAGCTTGATGCGATTGAGCTGGTTCACCTCAGAAGCGCCGGGGTCGTAGTCCACAGCCACGATGTTGCTCTCCGGATAGCGGCGGCGCAGCTCCTTGATGACGGACTTGCCCACCACATGATTCGGCAAGCATGCGAAGGGCTGCGTGCACACCACGTTCGGGCATCCTGAACGGATGAGCTCCACCATCTCTGCCGTGAGCAGCCATCCCTCTCCCATGGAATTGCAAAGGGACAGGATCTCTGAAGCGTATTCAGCCAGCTCGTAGATGTCTGCCGGTGGACTGAAGCGCTGGCTCTTCTTGAGCGCTTCAGTGACAGGGCGACGCAGCTCCTTCACGGCACGCAGCCCGATGCGGCTACCCAGCGCGCTCTTCGCAGATTTCCCGATCTGGCGCTGGAAGATGCCGCCGGCTATGCCGAACAGGAAGAACTCGATGAGCCCCGGCACGACCGCTTCGCACCCTTCGGCTTCTATCTGCTCCACGATCTGGTTGTTCGCCGTGGGGTGGAACTTGACCAGGATCTCTCCCACCACGCCCACGCGCGGCTTCGTGCCCTCCCCTTGCAGGGGCAGCGTGTCGAAGTCGTCCACGATCTGGTTCACGGTCTTCTTGAATTCGCCCATCTTCACGCCTTGAGCTATCTGCTCCTTCGTCACGCTCATCCAGTGATCGAACAGGCGATCGGCGCTGCCCGGCTCCACTTCGTAGGGACGCGTGCGATACAGGCACATCATGAGCAGGTCTCCATACTGCAGGGCGAAGATGGCCTGATAGAGCATGGCCGGCGTCACCTTGAAGCCCGGGTTCACCTCGCCCAGGTCTTTGAAGGAGAGCGCGATCACAGGGATGTGACCCAGACCCGCCGCTTTCAAGGCCTTGCGGATGAGCGAGATGTAATTCGTGGCACGGCAGCCGCCGCCGGTCTGCGTGATGAGCACAGCCAGCTTGTCCGTGTCGTACTCACCGCTGGTGACGGCTTCCATGATCTGACCCGTGACCAAGATGGACGGATAGCAGATGTCGTTGTTCACGTACTTGAGGCCCGCATCCACCGCCTCAGTATCAACGCTGGGCAGAAGCTCCAGGTTGTAGCCGTTCGCGTGGAAGATGGGGAGCAGAAGCTCGAAGTGGATGGGGGCCATCTGCGGAGCCAGGATGGTATAGCCCTCCTCCTTCATCTGCTCCGTGAACTGCGGGCGGTCGAATTCGGTTGAGGTGGCTTCGCGCTGCTTGACTTCCGCATCCACGATCACGCCGTCAGCCTTCTGCGTGAAGCTCTCCGGCACCAGCGCATCTATGCCCTCAGCGCTGATGCACGCCGCGGGACAGCCCCGACGCTCTGCCGCGGCATCTGCCTTAGCCTCAGCTTCCTCATCCGCTTGATCCTTCAGCGCCGCCAGCAAGCTGCGCACGCGAATGCGCGCCGCGCCCAAGTTCGACACCTCGTCTATCTTGAGAACGGTGTACACCTTGCCCGCCGCTTCCAAGACCTCCTGCACCTGGTCAGTGGTGAGCGCATCCAGACCGCATCCAAAGGAGTTCAGCTGGATCATGTCCAGATCCTTGCGCTGGGTGACCACCTTCGCCGCTGCATAGAGGCGCGTGTGATACATCCATTGATCCACCACGCGGATGGGCCGCTCCAGCTGCCCCAGATGCGCGATGGAGTCTTCGGTGAGCACCGCCAAGCCGAAGCTGGTGAGCAATTCCGGGATGGCATGGTTGATCTCTGGGTCTTGATGATAGGGGCGTCCGGCTAACACGATGCCATGAGTGCCGGTCTCCTCCATCCAGGCCAGCGTTTCGGTGCCCTTGCGACGGATGTCGCGCTTGAAGGCTTCGTCTTCGGCCCACGCCGCATCCACTGCATCATCTATCTCGGTCTGCGTGAGATGCGGACCGTGCTTCATGACGGAATCCTTGAACGTCTTCGAGAGCTCCTTGTACAGGCGCTCTTTCAGCTTCTCCTTGTTGTCATAGGGAAGCCAGGGGGACACGAACGCCGTTGCGCTGTCCTTGAGCTCGTCGATGTTCAGGCGCAGCGCCTCCGGATAGCTGGCCACGATGGGGCAGTTGAAGTGGTTGCCCGCCGTCTCATCTTCTTGGCGCTCCCATTTGCTGCAGGGCATCCAGATGAAATCCGGCTCCTTGCCCAGAAGGTCCATGATGTGCCCATGGGAGAGCTTCGCCGGATAGCACACCGACTCCGAAGGCATGGATTCGATGCCCGCTTCGTAGGTCTTCTTGTTGGACGGGTCGGACAACACCACGCGGTAGCCCAAGTTCGTGAAGAACGTGAACCAGAAGGGGTAGTTCTCATACATGTTGAGCGCACGGGGAATGCCCACCGTGCCACGCGTGGCCTCTTCGGGCTCAAGGGGCGTGTAATGGTCGAACAGGCGCTGGGATTTCCAGGCGAAGAGGTTCGGCACGTTGGACGCGGTCTTGTCAGCCCCGAGCGATTCGCCCTTCTCGCAGCGATTGCCCGTGATGAAGCGGCGATGCTTGCCCGTCTGCTCGTTCAGACCGAAATCGTTCACCGTGAGCAGGCAGCTGTTGGCGCACCCCTTGCACCGCACGGTGCGATGCGAAGGCGAGAGCGCTTGGATCTCTTCTAAGGAGAGCAAGCTGCTCTTCGGCACCTTGGGTCCCACATCGAGAGAAAGGGGCTCATCTTCTGTCAGCCGGCGCGTCACCTCGAAACGGTCGCGCGCCAAGAGCGCGGCGCCGAACGCTCCCATGTTGCCAGCGATGTCAGGGCGCACGGCATTCACTTCGGAGAGCTGTTCGAAGGCGCGCAAGACGGCATCGTTCAAGAACGTGCCGCCCTGCACGATCACATTCGTGCCCACATCGTGGGGGTCGCGGATCTTGATGACCTTGAACAGCGCATTCTTGATGACCGAGATGGCAAGGCCCGCCGCGATGTCTCCAACGGTGGCGCCTTCCTTCTGCGCCTGCTTGACGCGGCTGTTCATGAACACCGTGCAGCGGCTGCCCAGATCCACCGGCGACGTGGCCTTGATGGCCGTGGCGGCGAAGTCCTTGACATCCAACCCGAGGCCCGACGCGAAGCTCTCGATGAAGCTACCGCAGCCTGATGAGCATGCCTCGTTCAGCATGATGTGGTCGATCACGCCGTCCTTCACGCGCAGGCACTTCATGTCCTGGCCGCCGATGTCCAAGATGAACTCCACGCCAGGCAGCATCTCTTGGGCCCCACGCAGATGCGCGACGGTCTCTATCTCACCGGAATCCACCTGCAACGCCTCCAGCAAGAGCCCTTCGCCATAGCCCGTGACCGTGGAATGCGCTATCTCCACGAGCGGCTCACCTGTCTGCGCATCCTTTGGGAGCGCCTCGTAGAGCTCTGCGATGGCCGTCTTCGCACATCCCAGCACGTCTCCTTTGTTGGAGGCATACGTGGACCACAGCAACTCTCCGTCCTGGCCGATGAGCGCCGCTTTGAAGGTGGTGGAGCCCGCATCGATGCCCAGATAGGCCAGACCTCGGTATTCGTCCAAGGACCCGCGGCGGACGCGCTCATGAGCGTGGCGCTCAGCGAATTCCCGATACTCTTCCTCATCGGCGAACAACGGCTCTAGGCGCACCACCTCTGAGCCTTGCATGTCCCCCAAACCTTCCAAACGTCCGATGACGTCAGTCAGCGTCTCCACCTTCGCCCCTTCGCGTGCACCCGCGATGGCCGCGCCGCATGCCACGAACAGATGCGCGTTGCCCGGGACGATGATGGCGTCATCATCCAGCTCCAGCGTCTCATAGAAGCGACGCCTCAGCTCTGGCAGATACTGCAACGGACCACCCAAGAACGCGACGTTGCCCCGGATGGGGCGTCCACAGGCAAGGCCGGATATGGTCTGGGTGACCACTGACTGGAAGATGGAAGCAGCGATGTCCTCGCGCTTGGCGCCTTCGTTCAACAGCGGCTGCACGTCGGTCTTCGCGAACACGCCACAGCGGCTGGCAATGGGATAGATGGTGGTATGGCTGGCGGCCAATGCGTTGAGACCACCCGCGTCCGTATCCAGAAGCGAGGCCATCTGGTCGATGAACGCACCGGTACCGCCGGCGCACGTGCCGTTCATGCGCTGTTCGATGCCGCCATCGAAGTAGATGATCTTCGCGTCTTCGCCGCCCAGCTCTATGGCCACATCCGTGTACGGGATGAACGTCTCCACGGCCGTCTTGGATGCGATGACCTCTTGGATGAACTTCACATCCAGCCATTGGGACAGCAAAAGGCCACCTGAACCGGTGATGGCGATGGTCATGGGCTCGGTGGGGAATTCCGCTTGCGCTTGGCGCAGCACATCTATGATGGTGGCACGCACATCGGCATGATGGCGCTGATAGACCGACCAGAGGCATTCATCGTGCGCATTCAGGACAGCCAGCTTCACGGTGGTGGAACCGACATCTATCCCGATATGCAGTGAAGCCTCCCCGTCCGCGGGAACGGACGGAAGGCGTTTTTCTGAGAGCGCATCTACGCAAAGGCGCGGCTCTAAGCTCTCATCTGCGCCCTGGGCGCTCTCATCTTGGTCAGCAGGGATGGTCACGTACTTGGATTGCTTGCTCATTCAGCATTCCTTTTGATCCAGGATATCTTTGGGAGCATTTTAGTTCAGAGTGCCGCATTTGCCCATCACCTCACGAAAAACATAGAACATAGGTTCGCATGATCCGCTTCAGAGCGAAGAGCCCCCTCCAGCTCAGCTCATGCACGCAACAGGCGTCAGGCTCACGATGTTCTCCACGTGATCGGTATGGGGGAACATGTCCACTGGCTGCACGGCTTCTATGTCGTATCCGCGCTTTCGAAGGAGATCCACATCCCGCGCTTGCGTCTTCGGATTGCAGGATATGTAGACGATGCGATGAGGGCGCAAGCGAGCAGCGGCCTCAAGGAACGCAGGGGTGGAGCCAGCACGCGGCGGATCCATCATCAAGATGAGATGCTCTTTGGCCAGCCCCTCTTCGCTGCGTGTGCCCTGCGCCATCTGCTCGAGGAACTGCGTTGCATCCGCACAGACGAACTCCGCCGCGTCCACCCCATTGTGCCGCGCATTCTGCCGAGCATCAGCCACAGCATCCGCCGTTGCCTCCACGCCGATGACGCGCCCTGCTCCGCGCTTCGCCGCCACCAATCCGATGGTGCCCGTCCCGCAGTAGGCGTCGATGAGCACATCGTGCGGCCCCGCATCCGCCATGGCCACGGCAGCGTCATAGAGCGCTTCTGCCTGCACGGCGTTGACCTGGAAGAACGAACCCGAAGAGATGCGGAAGCGCAGCCCGCACAGATCATCCAAGATGAATCCCGGGCCATAGAGCGTGCGCTCCTCCTCCCCTAAGATCACGTTCGTGCGCCGCTCGTTCACGTTCTGCACCACGGTGGTGATCTCAGGGACGCGCTGCACCAACGCGCGGCAGAAGGATTTCGAAGACGGGAACGCCTCTCCGTTGGTCACGATGGTGACCAGAAGCTCCCCGGTGCGCCCCGCGCGTGCCACCACGTGGCGCACGAAGCCCGTATGCGCATCCTCATCATAGGGCGGGATGGACCACTTCTCCATGAGGCTGCGCACGGCAAGCGTTGCCGCCTTCGCCGCTTGGTTCTCCAACAAGCACCCATCCGTCGGCACGATCCGGTGCGTGCCCTTGGCATACATCCCCGTGAGCACGGAACCCGGCGCACCTCCCCGCCCGCTTCGCTTCCCGCGCTTGGGTCCGCGATGCTGAGCAGGCGCATAGGGAGCGATCACCTTGTTGCGGTAATGGAAAGGGTCCGCCATCCCCACGATGGGCTGGATCAGACCGCGCTCGGCTGCGTCAGGAAAGAGGTCAGCCACCTGGCGCTCTTTGGCTGCCAGCTGGCGTGCATAGGGCACGTCCAGCCACTGGCACGCGCCGCATGCGCCGAACGCAGAGCAGCTTCGCTTGTCTTGTGCATTTCCCATGCGGCCATTCTACCGAATGGGCGCTTGCGCTACACTAGCCTGCTATTCATCTCATGCAGGACTTGCACAGGGCACATCTGTTGGAGGACGATGATGACGCAGGATATGTCGCGGCATTTCACATGGGGCGCGCTTTTGCGCTTCACCGCACCTTCCATCGCCATGATGATCTTCACATCCATCTACGGCATCGTAGATGGGCTGTTCGTATCCAACTTCGCGGGGAAGACGGCGTTCGCCGCCGTGAACTTCGTCATGCCCATCATCATGATCCCCTCAGCCGTGGGCTTCATGATCGGCACCGGCGGATCAGCCATCGTCGCGAAGACGCGCGGCGAAGGAGATGACGCAGCGGCGAATCGGTACTTCACGATGCTGGTCTATTCCGGCGCCATCATGGGCGTCATCTTGGCTATCGCAGGGATCTTGCTGGCTGAGCCCGTTTGCGCGCTCATGGGCGCACAAGGCCAGATGCTGGCTGATTGTGGCCTCTATGGGCGCATCATCTTCATATCGCTGCCCTTCTTCGTATTGCAATACGTCTTCCAGAGCTTCTTCGTGACTGCCGGCAAGCCACAGGTGGGCTTTGTGGTAGTGCTCATCGCCGGGAGCATGAACATCGTGTTAGATGCTCTGCTGGTGGGCGTCTTGGGGCTCGGGCTGGTGGGTGCCGCCGTGGCCACGAACGTGAGCGAGCTTTTGGGTGGCGGCATCCCGCTCATCTACTTCTGGCGCAAGAACAAGAGCTTCCTGCGCTTCGTGCGTGCGCCGTTCAAAGGCCGCATCTTGGGCCGCGCTTGCTTCAATGGCATGTCCGAGATGGTCACCAACATAGCCATGTCAGTGGTGAGCGTGCTCTACAACCTGCAGCTCATGCGCTACATCGGCGAGGACGGCGTGGCGGCCTATGGCGTCATCATGTACGTGGCCATGGTATTCGCCGCCATCTTCTTGGGCTATTCCATGGGTTCGAGTCCCCTCATGAGCTTCCAATACGGCGCCAAGAACCATCCTGAGATGCAGAACATCTTCAAGAAGAGCATCGTGTTCGTGACCGTCGGCGGCGTTGCCATGTTCCTGCTCTCAGAGATCTCAGCCGAATTGGTGGCGAACGTGTTCGTGGGATACGATGCGAACCTGCATGCGCTCACGGTAGAGAGCTTTCGGATCTATTCCATAGCCTATCTGTTCATCGGCTTCTCCGTCTATGGATCAGCCCTCTTCACATCCTTGGGCAACGGCCTGGTGTCGGCCGCCATAGCGCTTTTGCGGTCGCTTCTGTTCGAAGCGGGATGCGTGCTGTTGATGCCACTTGTCTTCGGGATCAATGGCATCTGGATATCCATCAGCGTGGCAGAGATAGCGTCGTTGGTGGTGACGCTCATCTTCATCCTCGCGCTGGGACGCCGCTATGGGTTCCTGAAGCCGAAGCGCTCGTGAAGTGCATATCAGGGGGACGGAGGAGTGAGACGCGCGGCGCGCATCTCACTCCTCCGTCCCCCTGATATGCTCCAGGATCAGTTCTTGAGAGAATTCAGCGGAGCAGGCATGCGTCCACCGCGATGCGCAAAGATGGTGCCTGCATACGGATTCACCTCCATGACGGGAGCCTTCCCCAGAAGGCCGCCGAAATCAAGGAAGTCTCCCACTTTCTTGCCGATGGCGGGGATGATGCGCACGGCTGTGGTCTTGGAGTTGATCATCCCGATGGCGCATTCGTCGGCGATGATGCCGAAGATGGCTTCGACGGATGTATCGCCCGGGATGGCGATCATGTCCAACCCCACCGAGCACACGCTGGTCATGGCCTCCAGCTTGGAGAGGGTCAGCGCGCCCATCTCGGCAGCGCGGATCATGCCTGCGTCCTCTGATACGGGGATGAACGCTCCCGACAAGCCACCAACTGAAGACGATGCCATGGCACCGCCCTTCTTGACGGCATCATTGAGCATGGCAAGCGCTGCCGTGGTCCCCGGACCGCCGCAGACGCCCACGCCGATGGCTTCCAAGATCTCTGCCACGGAATCATGCTCGGCAGGGGTGGGAGCCAGCGACAGATCCAAGATGCCCTTCTGATATCCCAAACGGCTTGCCGCTTCGCGAGCCATGAGCTCACCAGCGCGCGTGATCTTGAAGGCGGTGGCCTTGATGGCCTCCGCCACGGTGTTCATATCCGCATCGTCGGGCATATCCGCCAGCACAGCACGCACCACGCCCGGGCCTGACACGCCCACGTTGATGACCTCATCAGCTTCGCCGCTGCCATGGAACGCGCCCGCCATGAACGGGTTGTCCTCAACGGCGTTGCAGAAGACGACGAGCTTGCCAGCGCCGATGCAATCCTGATCAGCCGTGGCCTCTGCCGTGCGCACGATCACGTTCGCCATCTCCCAGACCGCATCCATGTTGATGCCCGCGCGCGTTGAGCCCACGTTCACCGAAGAGCACACGCATGCCGTTTGCGCCAACGCACTGGGAATGGATTCCATGAGCTTCGCGTCTCCGCGCGATGCCCCTTTCTGTACGAGCGCCGTGAAGCCGCCGACGAAGTCAACGCCCACCTCTGCCGCCGCACGATCCATGGACAAAGCCACAGGTGTCAGATCCTGCGCCGTCACCGCCGCACAGATCTCCGCGATGGGCGTGACGGAGATGCGCTTGTTCACGATAGGGATGCCGAATTCACGTTCCAGCTGATCGGCCACCGGGACCAGCTGCTCGGCTGCCGATGTCATGCGGTCATAGACCTTGGCTGCAACCACATCTATGTCCGTATCAACACAGCCACGCAGGTTGAGCCCCAAGGTGATGGTGCGGATGTCCAAGTGCTGCTTGGACACCATGGCAAGCGTTTCAACAATCTCAGCAGGCGTCAGCTGCATGGCATCTCCTTGATCATGAGGATCTCATCGCTCTAAGAACTTGGAAAGCATAGCAAATATAATGTGTCCCACTTCAAAGAACTTCGGATGAGGAGGTGCCGTGCTCTCGTTGCACGTGCTGGCAAGCGGGTCGAAGGGCAATGCTGCCATCGTAGAGGATACGGCGAGCTCATCCGGGTTCCTGATCGATTGCGGCATCTGCAAGCGCGACCTGTTGGCCGGATGCGCCGAAGTGGGCTTCGACCCGGCACGGATCGCCGATATCCTGATCACCCATGAGCACACCGACCACACCAAGGGCTTGGGGGTGTGTCTGCGCGCTCTGACGAAGCTGGGCTCAGGCGTGACCATCCATGCCAGCAACGCTGTTCGTCAGATGAGCATGCCCATCCAAGAAGCGCTGGACGAAGAGGGTGTTGCCTTCGCCGCCTTTCGCTCTGGGGATGCGCTCACCATAAGCGGTCTGCACGTGCACGTCTTCCCCACCTCCCACGATGCCGTAGAATCCTTTGGGTTTCGCGTTGAGAGTACCGATGACGCCTTGGGCTACCTCACTGACACCGGCTGCGTGACCGGAGAAGCCCATGAGGCGCTCCAGTACATCCGCTTGCTCGCCTTAGAGGCGAACCATGATGCTCAGATGCTCCGCGAAGGACCGTATCCCTACCATCTCAAGCGTCGGATAGCGTCGGATATGGGACATCTCTCCAACGCCCAAGCAGCAGAAGAGCTAGAGCGGCTTTTGGATAGCCTGGGCGCCACCATGCTGGAGAGCGTCATGGCCATGCATGTGTCTCAGGAGAACGATCTCTACGGACTTGCGCGCGACACCTTGGAACAGGTGCTCAAGCGCTACGACCATCCCGCCACTGCCCTGGTTGCCCGCCAGCGCACCCCGCAGACCATGCGCTGATGACCCCAAGGATCTGTGTCAGGTTGATGTGGGTGCTGGCAACTGCCAGCACCTTTGAGGACAATGCCTTTTGCATGAATATGCAAAAGGCATTGCAAGCATCCTGTGTCCAGACGGCAACAGGATGAGTGTTATAGGTTTGTGCTTTGCACAAACCTATTGTTTTGTTCTCGTGCGGCCAGTTGGCCGCACCCACGAGGGTTGATACCCTGCCTTCATAGATGACGCGTAAGCGGCATCCAACCGGGCGTAAGCCCGGTTAGGCCGTTCGGATGCAAAGCATCCGTAAGGCCGTCCCTTACAAAGAGGTGCTGCGAAGCAGCACCGACACACTTTGAGGAAAAGGTGCAGGTACCTGCCGGACCCCGCAGATCATGCGCGCAGCCCTTGTAGGTGCCGGCAACTGCCGGCACTGCGAAGCAAGGTTGCCGCAGGATCTGCGGCCTATCCATTTTTGTTACAGAGCCGAATGGGGTGATGGGGGTCGAGGGTGATTCAGCAGGACAAGAAAACCGTGGTATATACCACCACGGTTTTCGCAGTCCGATGCCAAACCCGAGCGCCCCCATCACCCCATGAAGGCAGAAGAGATGTGTGTGATAGACCTGTGCAAGCACAGGTCTATTGTTGTGAAGATGTGCGGCCAGTTGGCCGCACCCACGAGGTCACATGCTGTTTGAACGCATCATCGGTGGCGGACGACGCGGAGGTTGTCGCGCGCCCTGTCATAGGCAGGATCAGGCACGGTGGCGTGCTGCACTGACAAGATCAAGCCTACGATCAGAAGCGATGAGATGACCGACGTGCCGCCAGAGGAGATGAACGGAAGCGGCTTGCCCGTGGTGGGGAACACGCCGATGGCGCACCCGATATTCAAGAAAGCCTGGAACACCAGCATGATGGCGCACCCGCCCGCGATCATAGCGCCCAGATTATCTGGAGCGCCCTTCGAGATGCGCAACGAAGCAAAGAGGAACAAGAGGAACAGCCCTATCACGAAGAGCGCTCCCACAAGCCCCATCTCCTCGCCCAGCACCGCAAAGATGAAGTCGCTGTCTGAGGCGAACAGATACTGGTACTTCTCATGCGAATTGCCGATGCCCACACCGAACAGGCCTCCTTCAGCGAGCGCATAGTACGATCGGATGATGTTGTAGCCCGACCCCAAGCCCCCTTCGCCATCATTCCATGGATCCAAGTACACGAAGCGGTTCGACCGGTAGCCTGACCCCAGCGTACCGCCGATCACAGCCAGAAGGCCCACGGCCACGATGGCCACGAGCGACCATGCGGGAAAGCCGCCGATCCACAGCACCGCGAAGATGCCCACCGCACAGATGAGCGTCGTGCCCAGATCTGACTGCGTGACGTACATGAACGCCAAGGGGACGGCGATCAGGAGCAAGAGCTCTATGAACGCCATGCGGAAGTCGATCTGACCTGTCTGGAACCGCTGCGCGATGCGGATGGTCATGAGCAGAAGCGCCACCTTGATGAATTCTGACGGCTGCATGCCCACAGGCCCCAGGTAGAGCCAGCGCTTTGCACCATTCACCTCCGTACCCACGAAGAAGGTGAGCACGAGCAGCACCATGCAAAAGCCCCAGAACAGCCACGTCAGCTGTCCTGCCCACGCGTGATAGGGGATGAACTGCCAGAGGATGATGGCCGCCACAGCGCCGATGGCCACATACACCGCCTGTCCGAACACATCGTCATAGGGATTCTTGCCAGCTGCAGAGAGGTCTGCGGAAGTGGCCGAGAACACCATGACCAGCCCGATGACGACCAGGGCGAACACCGCTGCGATGAGCAGGATGGCAGCGACCTTGGTCTCGGTCATCGGCTTTGATGCACGCCGAGCCATGGGATCTGCGCCTACCTCTATGCTCCGTCGCAAAGATGTGCGACGAGATCCTTGAAGTGCTGACCACGCTCTTCGAAGCAAGAGAACTCATCGAAGGATGCGCAGGCCGGCGAGAGCAAGACGACGCTTCCCGGCACGGCCAAGCTGACCGCTTGTGCGAAGGCTTCATCAAAGGTGTCTGTGCGCACGATGCGCAGCGCGCCGTCATCAGCAGCACGGAAAGCTTCTTCGAAGCGACGAGCCGCCTCTCCGAACACGATGACCGCTGACGCATGCTCTTGGCATGTGCCCACCAATGTCTCCAGTGGCCCCATCTTGTCGCGACCGCCCAACATGACGATGAGATCGCGACCGGGAAAGGCTGAGAGCGCCACCAGCGTGGCATCCACGTTCGTGGCCTTGGAATCATTGTAGAAATCAACGCCCGCCGCCGATCCTGCCGGCTCTATGCGGTGCTCCAACGGCTGGAACGTGGTCAGGGCGCGTGTGATATCCACCGCATCAGCGCCCAGGGCGCAAGCTGCCGCGGAAGCCGCAAGCGCGTTCACCACATTATGGGCACCCTTGATCTTGAGCGCATCGGCCGGTGCCAAGACGTATTCGCCTGCTCGATAGGCGATATGGAGATGCCCTGCTGCATCCAGAAACGCTGCGTTGTCAGCCCCACATGCTGTGCGCATATCTTTCCCGATGCCTGCCTTGGTGCCTAACGGAATATAGGAGAAGCTGGCAACGTGCGCTTGCTGGCGCAGTCGCTTCACCTCTGCCCGCGCCACATCATTGGTGGCATCCAGCACCGCGACGCCGCCTGCGCGTTCGATGTTGGCGAGCATCTTCCATTTCGCCTGGGCATAGGCATGAAAGCTGCCATGCCACGTGAGATGATCCGGCGTGATGCCCAAGAAGATGCCCACATCAGGCGCGAAATCCTTGATGGAGGCCAACTGATAGGAGGATACCTCAGCCACGAATGCCCGCGTCCGTCCGCACGTGCACGCATCTCCCGCATCCGCGGCCCAAGCCCCAACGGCGTTGATGCACGCATCCCCGATGTTGCCGCATGCCTTCGCAGCGAATCCCGCCGCATCCAGCAGATGTGCCAGCAAAGCGGTGGTGGTGGTCTTGCCGTTCGTGCCCGTGACGCCTATCCAGACATCCTGGGTGCTGCTCTCGCGCCAAGCCAGCTCCACTTCGCTGATGAGCTCTTGGCTGGCATCCTGCGCGCTTTGGTAGAACGCAGAGGGCTCCGGGATGCCCGGGCTTGCGATGCAGAGGTCATAGGCGCCTGTCACCTGATCATCCCAGACCACGGTGACGCCCGCCCGCTCCCATGCCTGCGTGTCAGCAGAAGGCGTGCCGCCGTCCCCCGCGAAGACCGTGAGCGAGCGCACGCGCCCCGCCGGCTGGCGCAAGAGGTATTCCACCACCGCGCTCCCCGACACGCCAAGCCCCAGCACGCACACATCTCCCAGATGCCGCGCTGCCTGCTTCTTGCCTTCGATCAGAGGACCCGTCACCATCATGCCACCATCATGGAGCTTGAGAAGTACAGGACGAATCCGCAGGCCGCCAAGAGGCCCGACACGATCCAGAAGCGCACGACCACCTTGGTCTCGCTCCACCCCTTCTTCTCGAAGTGGTGGTGGAGCGGCGCCATCAAGAAGACGCGCTTGCCCGTGCGCTGGAAATAGCCCACCTGGATCATGACCGAGAGCGCTTCGGCCACGAACAAGCCACCGATGATGATGACGATGAACTCCGTCTTCGTGACCACGGCCAAGCATCCGAGCGCCTGCCCCAAGGCAAGAGAGCCCGTGTCTCCCATGAAGATGTCAGCAGGATGGGAATTGAACCAGAGAAAGCCCACGCACGCGCCCGCGATAGCTGCGGAGAAGATGGCCGGCTCCAAGAGGTTCTCGCGATAGGCGATGGCCGCCATCACGATCATGACCATCATGACGGTGCCCGCAGCCAACCCGTCCAAGCCATCCGTCAGGTTCACGGCGTTGGAGAGCCCCATGAGCAGGATGAGGTCGAAGATGACGTAGAGCCACGGGATGGAGATGGAGCTGTTCTCACCCACAGGGATCACCGTGGTCAGGACACCCAGATCAAGCTGGCAGACAAACGGGATATCCACGATGGGGCTGATGTCCAAGATGTTCACAGCGCAGAGGATGAATGCTAGCGAAATGGCGAACTGGCATATGAGCTTCGCTTTGGGCGTGAGCCCGAGCGAGCGCTCATGGGCGATGGATGAGATGTCATCCACCAACCCCACGATGCCGGTGAGGACCACCGCTCCTAACAAGAGATAGGTCTCAGGGTCTGGAACGCCCACCGCGAAAGCGGCCACCGCCACTGCCAAGAGCATGATGATGCCGCCCATGGTGGGCGTGCCGCTCTTCACCAGATGCGTCTGCGGACCGTCATCGCGCACCTGCTGGCCCAAGTGCTCTGCCTTCAGGAGCTTGATGAGCGCGGGGGTCAAGAGGATGGTGACCACCACGCCGATGACCACCGCCATGAAGACCAGGAAGGTGGGGTAATGTTCGAAATAGGAGAACATCAGCTGGCAAGGCCTTCCGCCAAGCGCGTGAGCCCCATGAAGTTCGACGCCTTCACCAGCACCACATCCTCAGCGCAGAGGGTGCCTTCCAGATGCTCCAGCGCCTCTCCGATGGTATCCACGCACACGATGTGCGCCGCATCCATGCCCGCCTCGCGCGCCCCTTCGGCGATGAGACGGCTCTTCTGCCCGATGCAGACGAGCTCATCAGCGCCCTGTTCGACGACCACATGGCCCACGCCCACATGGCAGGCATCAGAGGTATCACCCAGCTCCCCCATGTCACCCAGCACCGCATAGCGCTTGCCCGCCACCTCCATGGCGGCAAGCATGGCCAAAGATGCGCGCATGGAATCAGGGCTTGCGTTGTAGGCGTCATTGATGATGGTATAGCCGTCACGCCCGCGGAGCATCTCCTGACGGCCAGCTTCAGCCACAGAGCCCGCCAACGCTTGGGCGATGACATGCGGTGCTATGCCCATGGCGCGCCCAACAGCCGCGGCCGCCAGCGCATTCGCCACGTTATGCTCTCCTCTGAGCGCCAAAGCGACTGGCGCGCGTTCGGTATCGGGATCCATATCGAAGAGCGTCGGTGACGCATCTCCTGAAGCCCGAAAGCCTGCGAAGCAGATCTGGAAGTGGGGCCTGCCCTCTTCATCCAGCGTGACATCCTCTGCCCAGACGCGTCGATGGGCAGATGGGAGCGCATCTCCTGCGCCCGTCTCCGCGGGCTCTTGAGCCGCCCCGTTCGCACGGGGCGGTGTTCCGTAGAGGCAAAGCGATACGTTGCGCGCATCCAAGCGCGCAACCTCAGCCAAGAAGGGCGCATAGGCGCAAGCGCCATTCAAGAACGCTTGCCCTGTGCCATCGGGCAGCTCCTCTAAGAGCTCCGCCTTCGCACGGGCGATGTTCTCCTGGCTTCCCAGCATCTCCATATGCGACGTGCCCACATTGGTGACCACGCCCCAATCTGGCCGCGCCATGCGGCAGAGGAACCGGATCTGACCGGCGCCGTCCATGCCCATCTCCATGACGACAGCCTCATCGGTGGGCTCAGCCGCCAAGAGCGTGAGCGGACCGCCCAATTCGTTGTTCTGGTTGCCCTTGGTAGCACAGGTCTTGAAGGTGGATGCCAGCACATCGCGCGTGAGATTCTTCGTGGTGGTCTTGCCCACCGATCCGGTGATGGCCACCACCTTCGCGCTCAGATACGCCCGCCACGCACGGGCCATATCAGCAACGGCATGCTCAGCATTGGGGACCAAGATGATGGCCGCCCCCATCTCGCGCGCCAAGAGCATGCACCGCTCATCCACCGGTTCGCTCACGAGCGCGCCGCGCGCGCCCTGCATGAGAGCTGCTTCCACGAAGGCATGGCCGTCTGCATGCTCCCCTTGGATGGCCACATACACATCCCCGGGCGCCACGGTGCGCGAATCCAGCGTGATGCCTGTGAGCACCTCAGCCGCATCGATGGGCTCTACCAAGAACTGACCGCCCGTGGCTTGCACGATCTGCTTCGCGCCCATCCTCATCGGACTTCAGCTCCTTGCTCAACGGCGCGCTGGAGGAGCGCGTATCGTGCCTCTTCAGCGTCGTCGAACAGAACGGTGTCAGCGCCGAACATCATCTTGTCCTCATGGCCGCGCCCGCAGATGAGGATGATATCCTGGGCGCGTGCTTCATCCACTGCGCACCGGATGGCGCGCTTGCGGTCAGCGATCACGCGCACCTTCGCCGCCTCCCCTTCCAAAGCGCTGGGCGGCAGGGCCGATGCCACCTCTTCCAAGACATCCATCACGCGCTCACCATGGGCGTTATCGTTGGTGAGGAAGACCACATCCGCAGCAAGAGAGACCTCTGCCATCTCAGCGCGCTTCATGCGGTCGCGGTCGCCTTCGCAGCCGAACACGACCACGACACGTCCCGCTGTGGCTGCGCGTGCAGACTGGATGACCTTCATGAGGGCATCAGGGGTATGGGCGTAATCGACGAAGGTCATGAAATCGAATGAGGGAGCAACGCAGATGCGCTGCATGCGCCCCGGAGGCGGCGTGGCGTCCTCAAGCGATGAGGCGGCTTGGTCAGCAGGGATGCCCAAAGCCACGACGCACCCTAAGGCTACCAGAGCGTTCTCGGTGTTGAAGTCTCCCAACAGATGGTGCGTGATGGACACCTCAGAGGGAAGATCCGCATCAGCGAAAGCGCTCAGAGCGCGCAGGTTCGAAAGCGATGCGCGGATCTGGGTCTTCGACCCTTCGCGCGCAACCGAAAGCAAGCGAATGGAGTCTGCCTCATCCTCTCCGATGGATATGACCACATCCCCTGCTTGGCGGCGCTCATCGGCCACGATGCGTCCCGGACGGCTGAAAGCGGAGATGACGCGGATGGCCGGATAGTCATCGGAGAAGAGCTGCTTCTTGGCCTGGAAGTATTCATCGAAGGTCTTGTGGTAGTCCAGATGATCATGGGTGATGTTCGTGAACGCCGTGACGGCGAAGCGCGTGGCCCATGTCCGTCCCAGCGCCAGCGCATGCGAAGACACCTCCATGGCCACGGCCTGACAGCGCTCGTCGCGCATGAGGGACAAGATGCGCTGCAGGTCAGCGGACTCAGGCGTGGTATGGGCGCTGCGCACCGGATGGCCCTGCGCCCGAGACCCACACGTGCCGATCACGCCGCATGCCCTGCCCGTAGCAGCCAACATGTGCTCGATGAGATAGGTGACCGTGGTCTTGCCATTGGTGCCCGTGACGCCCACCACATCCATATCCTCTGAGGCGCACCCATAGAAGCGCGCTGCCGCCTCTGCCATGGCGCGGCGGGAATCTGCCACGATGACCTCAGTGGCACCCTTCAGGTCCACCGAGAACAGCTGACGTTCGCAGACGATGGCCGAAGCGCCCGCGTCGATGGCATCTTGGGCGAAGTCATGACCATCCACCACATTGCCCACGATGCAGAAGAAGGCGTCTCCCGGACGCACATCCAAGCTGCTGTAGGCGATGCCCGATATGTCCGCCGCAGCATCCCCGATGAAGGTATGGGGGATATCGACGAATATATCAGCGCAGCTTCTGGTCATGCCGAGGATCCACCCTCACTTGACTGGGACGATGTTGTACAGGTCTATCGCTTCCAGCATTATATCGTGAAAGACCGACGCCATCCTGCCCTCGTAGTTGATCTCATTGGCTGACACGAATAGCGCGAGATTGGAGTTCGAATCGTCGATGAAACCGGCGAAGCAGAGATTGTAACGGCTCTTCGCATAGCCGCCATCCTCGGCGATCTCCGCGGTAGAGGTCTTGCCAGCCACGTCATAGCCCTCTATCTCAGCGTCCTTGCCCGTGCCCTCCAAGACAACGCCTTGGAGCATCCCCTTCAGCTTGTCGAGCGCTTCCTGGTCGGTGATCACCTGCTCGCTCTCATATTCCATCCATTCCCCGCTCTGCGGCTTTGCCATGAGGAAATGCGGCTGACAGAGCAGGCCATCGGCCGCCACCATGCCGTAGAAGCGCGCCATGGTGAGCGGGGTCGCGGTGAGCCCTTGCCCGAATGAGATGTTGCACCCGGTGACATAGGCCCATTCGTTGAAATCGGGCATCACGCTCTGCGCTTCACCTGGGTAATCCACCCCTGTCTTCTGCGTGATCTGCAAGCGCTCGATCATGGCATTGAGCTTGTCGAAGCCTGCCTCTTGCGTTGCCAGCGAGATGCCCACATTCGACGATTCGTTCAAGATGGTAGCGAAGGACATCTCTACGTCTGGGCGCTCGTGAGCATCCTTGATGATGTATTCATCTGCTTCAAGGCCCGCTGGACAGAAGATGACGTCCTCTGGCTCAAGAGCGCGCTCGGAGAGCACCGTGAGCGCCGACACGGATTTGAAGATGGAGCCTGGCTCGAAGGCCTGCGTGATGGCCGTCAGATTGTCAGAGCCGATCAGTGAGTTCTCGCGATCGGTGGGGTCCAGGTACGGATAGGAGCAGATGGCATAGATCTCTCCCGTATCCCCATCTATCATGACGGCGTTGCCATGCTCTCCCTCATAGGAGAGGATGCCCTGTTCCAAAGCCTCTTCCATCTTGGTTTGCATGCGGATGTCCAAAGAGATCATGATGTCTTCGCCATCGATAGCTGGTGTATCCTCATGGACGCCGCCGGGGATGGGCGCACCCTTCTCCCCTCGCTCGGCTGAATACGTGCCCGGCGTGCCGCGCAAGAGCTCATCGTATTGCAGCTCAAGACCGGTGATCCCATTGCCGTCGACGTCGCACACGCCGATCACCTGGCCGCCAACGCCGCCATTGGGATATTCACGGCGCGAATCGGCGATGAAGTAGATGCCGGGCAGCTCCATCTCCTTCAAGCGCGCAGCTTTCTCCGCATCGGCCTGGCGCTCGATATAGACGAATGTGCTCGGTTCGCGCGAGAGCAGGCCCTCGTAGTATTCGGCATCCTCTTCCAGGACCGTTGAGATCATGGAGGCCTCATGGCGCGCATCCGTGACCTCAGAGGGATTGCAGTAGATGGTGGTGCAGTCAACGCTGACGGCCAGGATCTGCCCGTTGCGGTCGTAGATCGTGCCGCGCTTGGGCGTCACAGGGAAGTTGATCGTGCGGCTCTCCTCAGCCATGGCGGTATAGGTGGGAGCCACGATCACCTGCAAGAAGACCAATCGGCAGAAGAACAGCACAGCCAGCGCCACGAAGGCGATGCGCACATAGCGGATGGGTCGCCTGACCGATGAGGCCTTCTCTCCTGATTCGCTGGCGATGAGGTCTGTGAGCGCGGTGCCTATGCTGGAGAGCGCCTCAGCGCCTCCCCGCCGCTCCCGGCGTCCCTCGCGTGGTGCGTTCGCCACTGCCTCACTCCTTGGCTGATGCGTCCGTGGGCGCATCAGCATCCTTTGCATCGGACAGCGACGCAGCCGCTGCAGCCACGCTTCCCGAAAGGGAGAGGCGCCCGTCAGCATCCTTCACCACGATGTCGCCGGATATGTCTATGAACGAACTGGTGGCCGGGCTGTGCATGCCGATGGCCACTGCATCGCGCTTGATGCGCGTAGGATTGGCGAGCGAGGATTGCGTGACCTCCAGCTGGCTGCCTGCATCCCGCGCCTCGTCGATCTGATCGGCAATGGCATTGGCTTCCAACGCGGCGGCCACCGTGGCGGAAGAGAGCGAGATGCGCACGCACCCGATGAGCGCGAACGCAACGATGAAGATGACCAGCACGCGGGCGAAGAGCACAGCTCCGCTCGATGCGGCTCGCTCGTCACGGGCACCGCCCGGCACCACCTCAAGGCCATGCGCGCCCGGGCGCTGCTCCTGGGTGAGCTTGCGAGCGGTAGAGCCGAAGTTGTATGCCGGTCGCTGAGCCACGTCTATCCTAAAAGGTCTTATCTACTCCAAGCTTCATTCATCTCAGGCTCTTCCAGCCTGCAAGCGATGCGCAGCTTCGCACTGCGCGCCCGAGGGTTCCTCGTGACCTCCTCTGCCGTGGGCAGAAGGGGCTTTCTGGTCTTGACCTCGAGCATCGGGCATCTCCCACACGCACAAACGGGCAGATCGGGCGGACAGGTGCACCTGTCTGCATATGACGCGAACGTCTCCTTCACGATGCGATCCTCTATGGAGTGGTAGCTGATGACGCAGATCCTGCCTTGCGGCAAGAGCCACCGCACAGCCGCATCAAGACCGCTGCGCAGAACCTGCTGTTCCTGGTTCACTTCCATGCGCAGCGCCTGGAAGGTGCGCTTGGCGGGATGTCCGCCTGCGCGCCTGGCGGCAGCCGGAATGGCCGCCTTGATGATGTCCACCAACTGAGCGCTGGTGGTGATCGGGGCGGCCTTTCGGGCCTTCACGATGAATGCCGCAATGCGGCTTGCCCACCTCTCATCCGAGTTAGAGCGTATGATCCGAGCGAGATCTGCTTCGTTTGTGGTGTTGATGATCTCTTCTGCGGTTATGGTCTGTTGACCCGGATCCATACGCATGTCGAGGGGGGCATCCTCCTTGAAGGAGAAGCCGCGTGAGGGGTTGTCGATCTGCGGCGATGACACTCCAAGATCGAAGAGCACCGCGTTCACGCCTGGCAGCGCCGTTTGCACGAGCAGCTCATCGAGCTGGCCGAAATTGCCCTTGAGAAGGCAGATCTCAGGCCGGTTGTGCGCAGGGATCTGACGCAGACGCTCTTCAGCGCGATGAAGCGCCATGTCATCTTGGTCGATCCCGATGAGCAACCCATCACGCCCGATGCGCTCTGCTGCCGCTGCCGAATGCCCTGCCAATCCAAGCGTTGCATCGACGAACACGTCCCCAGCTTTGAGGGCCAGTCCATCCATGCATTCATCGAGCAGGACGGGGATATGCCGATATTCGCTTGTCATAGTGCGCGGGATGCGTCTTCCCTCCAAGGCAGCGCGATCAGCCTTGCGTGGGCTCGTCGTAGAAGAACCCGAGGTCGATGTCGCCGAACTCCTTGTCGAACGCATCAGCATCCCAGATCTCGAAATAGCCGGTGTTGCCTACCAGCACCACATCCTTGCTGATCCCCACAGCCTCACGGGCCTGCGGGTTCAACATGATGCGCCCCGAAGAATCCACTTCCGTGCCACGAGCGCGTGACTTCAGCAAGCTGCGCATGCGCACCTGACGCCGATCGGACGAGGAGTAGCCCCCGAACCTGTCGTTGAACAGGCCTTCGATCCAGTCATTGAAGCTCTCTGGCTCGAAGACGTAGAGGCACTTGTCCTCGATCTCTCGGGATACCACGAGATCGTCGGAGAGGACTTTGCGGAATTCTGCGGGGACGGCAACGCGGCCCTTGGCGTCGACCTTGAAACGGAACTCACCATACAGATCCGTCACCTTCGTGGCGGTCTGCTCTGGTGCCGTGTCAACGCTGTTGGTCACCTGCCCTCTCCCCGATCTGCGTATGTGGAGTTTTGTTTTGAGATTATGCTGCGTTTCAAAACCCACAAAGTCCGTTCCGTGCAGTGCATATTATGCCACTTTGCCCCACTTGGCAACACTTTGATGACACAAGAAAACATCGTTTGACCAGGAAACAGTACATTTGTTCGTTGATTTTGACGCGCAGATAACAAGATGTAGTGGGTAGATGCCAGACATCCACGACATGAGGCAAAGATGGATTTTTCTGTGGATATTTCGGTGAAGCTACTCTGAGCGCTTGAGCAAGCGCAAGGCAGGCAAGATGCCGCCAGCGATGATCAGCACACCGCCGATGGCACTGCCTAAGCTCATGGGCTCGTGATACACCACGATGCCCACTACGACGGAGACGACGCACTCCCAATAGGCCATGGTGGAATACTGCACAGCTGGCAAGTTGCGTCCCGCGACCAGCAAGAGCCCCAAGGCGAAGGGTCCGCAGATGAGCCAGAGCGACCAAGCGAATCCCCAATTCGCCGCCGACATCTGCACCTCCCCCAAAGGCCACACCATGCTCATGCCAAGCGCTACGATGATGGAGCCTGCCGACGCTGCAGCGAAGTTCCACACCCCGCGCACCACTGAATCGCAATCCTTGCGGTAGCCGTTGAAGAAGAGCGAAAGCCCATAGAACACGCCCGAGCACAGACCAAGCGCATCGCCTAAGCCCTTTTGGGGATAGCCCGCCTCCTGTGCGCTCACATCGAATCCGAAAGAGACGCTGCCGCCTTCCACGGACACGATCCCTGCCGTGAACAGCATCCCGCAGAACACGAGCGCCAAGCATGCCCACTGGGAAGGGCTGATCCGCTCCTTGCGGATGAGGCGCGAGAGCAACGTGCAGAACAGAGGACCCGTGTAGATCAGGAACACCGCATCTGCCAGCGTGGTCAGAAGCGCGGATACCATGTAGAGCGAAAGGGCGATGCCGATGCAGAGACCACCCAAGATGATGGAGGGGCTGACCTGCGTTCGGCGCAGGACGCCCGCACGCCGCGTGACGCAGACCAGCACGATGAAGGTGAGCAGGCCGCACACCATGCGCCCGAGCGTCATCCATGCGCCGATGGATTCACCTGCCACATATTCCGTGCCGAAGAAATCCACGCGCGTGGCTCCGCGCGTGAGGCAACCCGCAAGGCCCATGCCTGTGGTGGACAGCAACAGCGCGATGATGCCCATGCGCTGATCCATATGGAAGGGCCCGTGGGGTCCCTTATTCGGTGCTGCCATTCACTGACCCTTCTTCGCCTAAGGATGCTAAGCTTAACGGAAGCAGAAGCGGATATGAGGGGAAAGCGGACGGAGACGATGGACAACGAGAGCAAACGCGCTGAGGCGAACGGCAACGAACGGATGCCGGTGATCGGGCGCATTCCCAACGGCGTGCGCATCTGCCTTTTGGCCTATATCACCATAGCGCTCATAGCTGCTGTGGTGGCAGCTCCCTTCACGGATTACCTGCGCAAGATATGGATCTATGACTTCAACATCCTCTTCTTGGGAGCAGGCGTCGTCATAGCCCTCATCGCCATCTTAATTGCTCACGCTATCTCATCCCATGCCAGCTTGAAACAAGGTTCCAACCCATCCGCTGATGCACGCACGCGCAAGCGCTTCTTCATCTTCGTGGCTTTGGGGTGCGTCATTCTGCTTGCCGTGAAGGTCTGGTTGACCTTCGGCGCCTACTTCACTGGGAGCCAAACCGACGCATCATTCCTCACGCGATGCGTTGTCAACCTGGTCAAGGAAGAGAACATCTCGAACTATGTGGTTTATAGCGAGCTGGCAGACTACATCTCCGTCTATCCCAACAATAAGTTCTTGACCGGCATCTTCTTCATAGTGGCCACCATCACCTTGAAGCTGGGGCTGAATCCCTACCCCACCTTCATCATCATCGGCTGCATCAGCATCGTCTGCTCCGTGGGGCTTGCAGCTCTCATAGCCGAGAAGCTTGCAGGCATCAAGACAGGCGTCTGGACTTTCCTTTTGGCTGTTGCGTTCGTCGGGCTCTCGCCGTGGTCATTCATACCGTATTCTGACTCCTACGGCATCATCGTACCCACGCTCGTCCTCTTCCTCTATCTCTGCGTGGACCATGAAGCCAAATGGGCGCTCATGGTATTCGTGAGCTTTCTGGGCTATAGCTTGAAGCCCACGCTCTTGGCACCGCTGGCGGCTATCGTGGTCGCAGAGCTTTGCTGGGCCATCGCTCGCTCTTCGAAAAGAGCAGGCTCCACGGCCACGAGCGCTGATGAAGCGCGCAGCGCTTTGCTGCGCAAAGCTCAGATCAAGCGCTTCATCACAAGGGCGCTCTCCTGCATCATCGCCTTCGCTTTCGCGTATGGCATGGTCTTCGCCATCAAAGCTGTGACGCATCTGCCTGCCGATGATCCGAATACCGCCTTTGGCCCCGCTCATTTCCTCAAGATGGGAGCCAACGTTGAAAGCGCTGGTGCTTGGTTCGAAGAGGATCTGGTGACGACGAAAGCACAACCTACCCGCGCCGAGAAAGACGCCTACGATCTGAGCGTCTGGCAAGAGAGGCTTGTCAAGATGGGACCTCTTGGCGCAGCGGATCTCCTGCTCAAGAAGACGCTGGCGAACTGCACCGAAGGCGATTTCGATTGGTATCAATCTCGCCAGACTCTCGCCTACTTCATGGATATCAAGGGCGACAACGAGGCCGTGCAGAGCTTCTATGGCATCGAAGACCGCGCCCAAAGGCAGAAGACCATCAAGGATACCGCCATCCAAGAGGATTGGACGCCCCCGGCGTGGACCTTCATCGCCCAGACGCTCTGGATGCTCGTGTTGGCAGGCACGGTGCTGAACTGGATGCGCCGACGCCCTTCTCGAGGAGAGGTGGTCATCTGCATCACGCTTCTGCTCATCTGCCTCTTCCATCTCATCTTCGAGAGCAGTGCGCGCTACATCTTCTGCATCTCCCCGCTGTTCTGCATCCTTGCCATCATAGGGTGGCAAACGCTGGCATCGTGGTTCGCCACGAAGCGAAGGAAGAGCGCACCCGCCGAGACCCTCTCATCCCAAGTAACCGCTTCGTGAGCACAAGAGGCTAGGCTGTGGCTTGGCGCTGCATCTTCTGACGCAGGGCTTCAGGAAGGCGCATCTGTGCCATGCAAGCACCGCCGATGACGCATGCCGCCCCCAGCAGCTGCAGCCATGTCATGGCTTCGCCCAAGATGAGAGCAGACAAGACCACTGCCCCCAAAGGCTCCAGGTATCCTAAGACGGCCACGGTCTGAGCCTTCATGGTCCCGATGCCCGAGAAGTACAGAAGGCATGCCGCTCCCGTGCCCAGGATGCCCAGCTCCAACATGGCAGGCACGCTATGAAGGGGCAGTGACACATTCGCCTCGCCCTTGATGATCAGCACGATGAACACCACCGTGAGACCCGACAGCATCTGGATGACCGTATTCTCAAGGCCCTTGATGGCGGATGCCTTCTTCGAGAAGGTGACCATGACGGCATAGAGCGCAGCAGCGCCCAGCCCGCAGGCGATCCCCACAAGGTCAAGGGATCCGGAAGCGGAGCCATTCAACAAAAGGACGCCGCCGACGACCACCATGATGCCCACCACCTTGTTCCATGTCATGCGTTCCTTGAAGACGAAGGGCGCCAACGCGATGACGATGATGGGGCCGCAGTAGTTGAGCAGCGTTGCCATGCCCACCCCGATATGGTTGAACGCTTCGAAGAGGAGCAGCCACTGCAGGCCCATGGCAGCACCTGAGAGGGCCAAGAAGCCCAAAGCGCGCTTGTGCTCCAAGCAGGTCACCGGCTTGCGGCAGACAGCGAAGGCAACGAGCAGGACCACCGTGCCGATGAGCACGCGCAAGAACACGATCTGGGCGCTGGTGGCATCCACATAGCTGGCGAAGATCCCATTGAATCCGAAGATGAACAACGATGCCAGGTATTTGAGCGTGTTCTGCATTTCGCACCCTCCCTCCGCGCGCAAGCTCAGCGCGCACGGCGCCAAGCCTCACGTTCGGTAGTCGTCTCTTTGTGGTGTCCGCCCCTCAAGCGGTTGTTCAGAACAAGCGATGAGATGCCTGCCTCTTTGGGGCTGGAACAGTAAACCACCTCTTGTTGTAGAATGAAAGCGAATGTTTATCATACTTTTCATGACATTTTGGAATACATGAACCCGTCGGCGCAAGGAGCCATCCATGGAGAATCTGCTGCAGAAATACGAAGCGCTCATAGAGACGGTTGACACCGGCAGCTTCACCAAAGCGGCGCAGGCTTTGTCATACACGCAATCAGGCGTGTCGCGCATGGTGGCCGAACTGGAGCGCAGCTGGGGCATCAAGCTGCTGGTGCGGGGCCGCGGCGGCGTAGAGCTCACGAGCGAGGGGCGGATGATCCTTCCCTATGTGCGCGATATCGCCAGCCTGCAACGCAGCCTTCAGATGGAGGTAGACGATATATCGGGGTTGCGCTCAGGCGTGATCCGCATCGGCACCTTCTCTAGCGTAGCTGCCCAATGGCTACCGAACGTGATCGAGCGCTTCCAAGCCGACTATCCCCGCATCGACTACGAGCTCATCATCGGCGACTACGCTGAGATAGCCGCATGGATCAGCACCGGACGTGTGGACTGCGGCTTTTTAGTGCTGCCCACCGCAGAGGAATTCGACACCATCTCCTTGGGATCCGACCGGCTCTTCGCCGTTCTGCCACCCGATCATGCGCTTGCCAAGAAGGACGTGATCAGCCTGCCTGACTTCGAAGGGGAGCCGTTCCTCTTGGATGAGAAGGGGTCTGACACCATGGTCACCGACCTGTTCCGGGAAGCGGGCATCCCCTTGGAGATCCGTCTGAAGACGCCGGATGACTACGTGATCATGTCCATGATAGAGAGCGGACTGGGCGTGAGCATCCTGCCCGAGCTCATCTTGGAGCGCGTGCCCTACAGGCTGGCGGTGCGCCCCTTGGATGTGGATCCCATCCGCGAGATAGGCTTCGCCGTGCGTAGCCAAGCAGCTGCAAGCTTGGCGGTACGCACGTTCGAAGGCTATCTTGAGCGCAGATGATAGGTGCCTGATGAAAGAAGATGCGCCTTGAGAGGCGCATCTTCAAAGCGGTCATTCCCTCAAGCTCTAGGGGACGCTGGCTGGATCAGGTGTGGGCGTTGGCTCAGGATCCGGAGTGGGCGTGGGCGTTGGCTCAGGATCCGGAGTGGGCGTGGGATCTGGCGTTGGCGTTGGCGTGGGTGTTGGCGTGGGCGTGGGTTCGGTGTTCGCGGAATCCTGCGTGCCGTCCCCTTCGCGTTCACCTGCGGTCACAGCGCCATTCGCATCCACCTGCAGATTCTCAGACCAGCCGCTGCCATCTCCGCCGATGTTGTTCTTCGAGTCCCGATAGTTCTTGATGTATTCGGGCTCATCTGCCGTGGGGAAGGGACGCACCTCGGTCCATTCCATGACGCGATTCATGAAGGAGGCATACGTGCTGACCGCAGAGACCCACGAGGGGATGCGGGAAGCCTCCTCATAGCTGTTGGCGCGCTCTCCCAGCCAGATGGCTACGGAAAGCTGCGGGGTGATGCCCACGAACCAGCTGTCCTTCTTGTCATCAGTGGTGCCCGTCTTGCCCGCCACGGGCTGAGAGGAGTTGATGCGCGCTTCAGTACCGGTGCCGTTCTCTACCACGCCCTCAAGGCCTTCCACCACTGCAGCCGCAACCTCTTGGGAGATGACGCGCTCCCCTTCCGGGTTGGCATTGTCCACGATGACGCGCCCATTGCGGTCCGTCACCGAGATGATGCATTCAGGATCATAGTGGATGCCTCCGTTGGCGAACGTAGCATAGGCATCGGCCATCTCAAGGGGCGTGCACGAGTCGATGCCCAACGTGATGCCGGCGACGTTCTGGATGTTGGAGGTGATGCCCAGCCGCTGTGCCATGTCACGCACGTTCTCCACACCCACGGACATGATCAGCCGCATGAAGGCCGTATTCGAAGACACGGCCAGCGCGCTCTTGATGGGCCGCGTGCCGAAGTTCTTCTTGTTGACGTTGAAGACCTCGTTCGCGCCGTCCAGCTTCACGGAATAGCCCGCGTCGATGAGCGTATCAGGGTTGATGCCCTGTTCGATGGCGGCCGCATAGGTGAATGCCTTGAAGGTGGATCCCACTTGCCTGCCGCTTCCGCCTTCGCCTGTGGCCATGTTCACCTGCTGATTGTCATAGTCATGGCCGCCCACCATTGCCTTGATGTAGCCGTTATCCGGGTCTACCGCGCAAAGCGCCACTTCGAAGGGCTCGCCTACCTGCTCCTCCTTCTCAGCCACCGCTGCTTCTGCCGCCTCCTGGTCAGCCACATCCAACGTGGTGATGATCTTCAGACCGCCCGCGAACAGATCCGCCGTGGAGAACGCGTACTTCCCGTCTTGATTCATCAGCTGGTTGCGCACATAGCTGGTGAAGTAGGGGTAGGCCATGATGCCCGTCATGGAAGGTTCAGTGGGATTCAAGGTGATGGGCTCTGCCTTGGCCGCTGCCGCCTCCTCGGCGGTGATGTAGCCATTCGACTCCATGCGCGAGAGCACGGTATTGCGCCGCGCCGTGCAATTCTCCATGTGGTCGATGGGGTTGTTGTAAGTGGGGGACTGCGGGATGCCCACCAGCGTTGCCGCCTCTGAGAGCGTGAGGTCAGCCGCCGGCTTCGAGAAGTACCGTTCAGCCGCTGCCTGGATGCCATACGAACCCGAGCCGTAATTGATGGTGTTCAGGTACATGAGGAGGATCTCATCTTTGTCATACATCTCCTCCACCTTCGTAGCCAAGACCATCTCGCGGATCTTGCGCTTGAAGGAGATCTCTGACATCTCTTCGGAGAGCACCGTATTGCGCACCAGCTGCTGAGTGATGGAGGAGCCACCTTCGCGGCTGCCGCCCATGATGTTGTTCACCAACGCGCGCGCCGTGCCCATGAGGTCAACGCCGTTGTGCGAATAGAAGCGCTCATCTTCGGTGGCAACCGTGGCTTCCTTCACGTAGTCAGAGATCTGGTCGAGCTCCACCGGTTCGCGATTCTCAAGCTGAAACTCTGCCAGCACGGTCTGGCCATCAGAAGCGTAGACCACCGATGTGGCTGAATTCGCGAACTGGTCCGTGTTGGAATAATCAGGAAGATCCTCCAGCCAGGAATTGGCCAGAGCAACGGCACCGAATCCGAAGGCGCCGATGACGGCCACGATCACCGCCAAGATGGACAACGCTATGGCCTTGCCCGACTTCTTCTTAACGTGGTATCTGCCCTTGATAGCGCGAGAAGCCACGGCACACCTCCTCTAGGTCATTGCGAGGCATTTTAGCATCGTGGACGTGGGCGCATGCAGAGATAGCGCACCATTCGAACATCGGTTCGCAAGAACTACACATCCCCGCCGTCTTGCAAGACCGAAGCCAGGATGTGCATCGCTTCGTCCACATAAGCCTCCGTGCAGATGAGCGGCGGCAAGAAGCGCAGGGTATGCGGCCCGGTCGCATTGATGACGAGCCCTGCCTCAAGCGCCCGCTGGACCACGTCAGGTGCATCCAGCCCGTCGATGAGGTCAGCGCCCACCATGAGGCCGCTTCCACGCACGCTCTGCACGCCCGGGATGCTTGCAAGCGCATCCGCAAGGTATGCCCCTACTCGCTTGATGTCCGCGCAGACCTCCTCTGAGTCCAGCGCATCCAAGGTGGCTCGCGCTGCAGCGCAGGCGATGTTCGATCCTCCAAAGGTGGAGCCATGCTGACCAGGACCCATGACATCTCCCAGCTCCCCCCGCGCCGCACACGCACCGCACGGCACGCCCGAAGCGATGCCCTTGGCCATGGTGACCACATCGGGCATGACGCGCGCCTGCTGGAATGCGAAGGGCGTTCCCGTGCGAAAGATGCCGCATTGCACCTCGTCGAAGATGAGCAGCGCACCGGTTGAGTCGCACAGACGGCGCGCGAGCGCCAAGAACTCAGGCGTGCACGGATGCACGCCGGATTCGCCTTGGATGGGCTCAGCCATGATGGCGCACACAGAATCCCCCACGTTCTCCATCAGGCGACAGAGCGCGTCAGCATCATTGATGGGTGTGGGCAAGAAGCCCTCGGGCATGGGCTCAAAGCCGTGATGGAGCTTGCTCTGCCCCGTAGCGGCAAGGGTGGCCAGCGTCCGACCATGGAAGCTCTTCACCAGCGTGATGACCAAGGAGGGCGCTTCTGCGGGATCGAGCCCTGCGGCCACGGCGCGCTTGTTCGCATGCAGGCGCGCCAGCTTGATGGCGCATTCGTTCGCTTCAGCGCCCGAATTCGCGAAGAACGTCCTCCAAGGCTTCTTCTCATCTTCTGCAACGTCGCGCTCCAAGAGACGGGACAGATGACACGCCACCTCTCCTCGATCCTCTATATAGAAGTAGTTGCTCACATGGATGAGCTTGTCTGCCTGAGCCTTGATGGCGCTAACCACCTTCGGATGGCAGTGCCCCAAGCTGCATACGGCGATGCCTGCCAAGAAATCCAGGTAGCGCTTGCCTGACGCATCTTCCAAGTGCATGCCGTGGCCAGAGACGAATTCCACGTCCTTGCGCGCGAATGTGGACATCACATAGCGCGCTTCGAGCTTCTTCTCTTCTTCCAGTCCCATCTTGTAAGCTCCTATTCGTTATCTATGAGCTTTGCAGCGAAGTTCCCCAAAGGTGCAGACGCGGTGCTGGCAGGAGTCTTGCGCCCCGTCACCATCGTGCCGATGCCGCTGTTGGTGAGCAGCTCCAACAGCAGCGCATGCGGCGTGGTGCCATTCACGATATGAGCACGGCTCACGCCTTCCTCTAGCGCGAAGACGCATGACTCCAGCTTCGGGATCATGCCCCCTGAGTTCAAATCATCCTGCACGATGGCGCGCGCCTCATCCAGCGTCATGGAGGCCACGAGCGTATCGGGGTCAGGATAATCAGCGTAGTAGCCATCTATGTCAGACAGGAAGATGACCTTATGAGCGCCGATGGCCGCCGCCAGATGTCCAGCAGCCACATCGGCATTCACGTTGTAGCAACCATCATCTTCCCCGATGGCGATGGAGGCGATGAGAGGGATGTAGTCAGCGCTCACCAGATCCTCCACGAGCGCTGGATTGATGCGCGTGATGCGTCCCACGCGCCCCAGTTCAGGAGATGCAGCCTCAGCTACGATGACGCCCGCATCCGCGCCGCTGATCCCCACGGCCATGTTCCCGTGCTGGTTCATGGCCTCCACGAGCTCCTGATTCACCTCTCCGGTGAGCACGCGGCGTACGATCCCCATGACCTCATCCGTGGTCACGCGCTGGCCGCGCACGAACTGGACCTCCACCCCTTCGCGCTCCATGGCGGCGCTGATGGCCTTGCCACCGCCATGTACGATGACCGGATTCACGCCGATGATCTTCAAGAGCACGATGTCGGCCATGACCTTGGCGCGCAGACTGGCATCCACCATGGCAGCGCCACCATACTTGATGACGATAGTCTGCCCGGTGACGTGCTTGATCCAGGGCATGGCTTCGGTCAGCACTTCCCCCGTGATGCTGGATACCCCACCGGGCCGCTTGTCCTTGTCGAACTGCACTTCGCTTCAGCCCACCCTTCCTGCTGCGGACCTGCTCCCACTAAGGCTAGGTCCGGTAATCTCCGTTGATCGTGATGTAATCATGGGTCAAGTCGCACGTCCAGACGGTGGTCTCAGCCTCTCCGGCACCCAGATCCACGTCAATGGCTATCTCTGCATCCTCAAAGGCGGCAAGCGCTGCATCCTCGTCGAAGGCGAGCGCTAACCCCTTTTCGCACACGGGGATGCCCATGATGGAGATGCTCACATCCTCTTGGCGAAACTCCGCGCCCGACCGCCCCAGCGCCGCAGCGATGCGACCCCAATTGGCATCATGGCCGGCGATAGCCGTCTTCACCAGCGGCGAATTCGCCACCGTGCGCGCTGCCGCATCGGCATCCGCATCCGTCTTGGCGCCTCTCACATGCACATCCACCAGCTTCGTGGCGCCTTCGCCGTCCTTGGCCATCTGGCGTGCCAGATCCACGCAGACCTGCTCTAGCGCTTCTTCGAAGAGCGCGAAGGCACGGCTGCCCGGCTCGAAGGGCTGGCTGCCTTCCGGTGCCGCAGCGCCAGAGGCCATGAGGATGCAGGTGTCATTGGTAGAGGTGTCAGAATCCACCGTCACCTTGTTGAAGCTCACATCTGTCGCGCGCTTGAGCGCCTGGCGCAGGTCATAGGGCTTCACCGGGGCATCTGTGGTGATGACCGATATCATGGTGGCCATGTCCGGCATGATCATGCCCGACCCCTTCGCCATGCCGCCCACGGCGAAGGTGCACCCCTCATATCCGATGCTGTCTCCCATAAAGCTCACGGCGCACTCCTTGGAGCGCGTGTCCGTGGTCATGATGGCGCAGGCCGCATCATGACCGCCCGAGCGAGCAAGCAGCGACGCCGCTGCAGGCGCCCCTGTCTGGAACGCTTCCATGCTCAGCGGCACCCCGATGACGCCCGTGGAAGACACCAGCACCTCATCTGGCGGGCACCCCAGCGCATCGGCCACGATCTGCCCCGCCTCTTCAGCAGCCGCAAGCCCCGCTTCTCCGGTTGCCGCGTTCGCGTTGCCCGAATTCACCACCACCGCGCGCATCATGCCGAAGCACTGACCTTGGACGCTTCCCTCCAAGAGGCGCCTGTTGCGGCGCACGGGTGCGGCGCAGAAGACATTCTGCGTAAAGACGCCCGCGGTGGCACACGGCTCATCGGCTACCACCAACGCCAGGTCAAGGCGATGCGGATTCATGCGGAACCCTGCGTGCACGCCCGATGCCCGAAAACCCGAAGCCGTGGTCACGCCGCCGTCTTCGATGACGCTCAATGACGCTGTGCGCATATCAGCTCCTTGGTCATCCTTCATTCCCATCACGCTACCTTGGACCGGCGAACTCAGACCGGCAACGCGAAGGCGCCAAGACCCGTGGCCTCGTTCATGCCGAACACCAGGTTCGCGCATTGCACCGCTTGTCCTGCCGCTCCCTTGCCCAGATTGTCGATGGCACCCGTTGCCACCAGGCATTGCGTGCGTCCATCCACAGCCACCCCCACCTGTGCTCGGTTCGTCCCCGCCACCGATGAGGTCTTTGGCTGGACACCGTGCGGCAGCGCCTCTACGAAGGCGGTGCCCTCGTAGAATTCACCGTAGAGCTGACATGCCTCTTCGGTGCTCAAATCGTGAGCACCGTCAGCCAGCGGGATGGTCACCGTAGAGAGCAAACCCCGATTCAAGGGGGCCAGATGCGGCGTGAAGACAAGCTGATCCGACAGGTCCAGTATCTGCTCTATCTCAGGAGTGTGCCGATGCGTGGTGACGCCGTAGGCCTCCACGCTCTCATTCGCGAAGCAGAAATGCGTGCGAGCGCTTGGCTTCTTGCCTGCTCCCGTCACACCCGATATGGCGTCAGCCACCACCGTGGCCCCCGTGCGCAGAAGCCCGCTCCTCACCGCAGGCGCCGCTGCCAGAGACGTTGCCGTGGGATAGCACCCAGCACACGCCACCACGCAAGGAAGACCCGCTTCGCGACGCTTGGCTGCACGCTCCATCTCCTCAGGGAACAGCTCCGGAAGCCCGAAGGCGGCGACGTCCAGAAGATCAGGCTGGGTATGCGGCGTCCCGTACCATGCCTCGTAGACCAGCGCATCCCTCAAGCGGAAATCCGCAGACAGGTCTATGGCCACCGCCCCCATCTTGCAGACGCGCGGCGTCTGCTCAAGGGAAGCCGTATGCGGCACGGCGAGAAAGACCACATCCAGATCCATCTGCTCCAACTGGTCGCTGGTGCAGAAGCGCATATCCGCCACGCCTGTGAAGGACGGATAGACCTCAGCCAGCGGACGCCCCGCGAGCGAATCAGACGCTGCTGCGAAAAGCCTCATCTCAGGATGCTGCATGAGGATATGCGCAAGCTGTATGCCCGCGAATCCCGCAGCTCCAAGGATCCCTGCCTTGATCACGTCCCTCTCCTCTTTCCCTCACGCCCAAGGCGTCTGCATGCAAGCTCTCACCAGGGCAGATCATTCGAATATCACGAAATGCCGTCGCTTGGTCCCATGATGAGGGGGAGCTTTGCGCTTTTGCTACCATGGACGGCAGTGCTTTCGCTTGGGATCATTGTACCTAAGCGGAATGCCCGCGCATTTCAACCGTGAGAAGATTCGAGGCAGCGGCCATGAAAGAGCAACCTGCGCGCCAGCAGAACATCCACGCTATCGTGGAGTACTTCGAAGGCGGCATCAAAGATGAAGCACGATGCGTCGGGATAGAGCTGGAGCATACGCTCGTCCATGCAGACGGAAGCCCTGTTTCCTATGCAGACCCGGACGGGCAGCGTGCCATCCTTGAAACGCTGGCTGCGAAGTATCCAGAGCGCCAGGAAGACGATGCGGGCAACATCACGCTCCTCTCGAACGGCGTGGCGAACATCACCCTTGAGCCAGCCGCGCAGGTGGAGGTGTCAGCGGGTCCCTTCGCTGATCTTGCAAGCGCTCTTGACTGTATCCGCACGTTCCAGCAAGACCTGGATGAGGCATCGGCAGATGACGTGGACATCATGTGCGTGGGCTATCATCCCACCATGGAAGCCATCAGCCTTGAGCTCATCCCCAAGGCACGCTATCACATCATGAACGAATACCTAGGCGCCATCTCCCGGTTCGGCATCTGCATGATGCGCGGGTCTGCCGCCACGCAGGTCTCCATCGATTACACCTCCGTGGAGGACTGCTTGCGCAAGCTGCGCCTTGCGAATGCGCTCGTTCCCATCCTGTCCCTCATAGCAGACAACTCTGCCGTCTTCGAGGCCCAAAGACGGCCTCATCAGCTCATGCGCACAGAGATCTGGGAGAAGTGCGACCCCGCGCGGTGCGGCACGGTGCCCGGCGTCATGGAGGATGGCTTCACCTTGGAAGCGTATGCAGAATACATCCTGGACACGCCCGCCATGGTGGATATCTCCGAAGGCGTGCCGCAGCTCTCAGAGCGCACGCTGGGAGAGATCTATGCGGATCAGCCCATGACGTGCTCAGATGTAGAGCATGCGCTCTCTGTCTTCTTCACCGATGTCCGCCTCAAGCGCTATATCGAGATACGACCCGCCGACGCCATGCCCGCCACGTTCACCGTGGCCTATGCGGCTCTGATCAAGGGGCTCTTCTATGCAGAGGCTTCTTTGGATGCGCTTGAGAGGCTCTTCGCCGATGTCTCTGCAAAGGATATCCTTGCGGCAAAGCGCGCGCTCATGGCCTTTGGCTATGATGCGCAGGTATATGGTCAGCCCGTCTCCGTCTTCGCCGATGAGATCATGAGCCTGGCGGCAGCAGGCTTAAGAGCAGAAGAGACAGCGCTCTTGCGCCCGTTGGCCGTGCTGGTGGCGAACCGCGTGACGCTGGCGGATCTGGAGATAGCGAAAGCTGATGAGGCGTAAGGTGAGCAGCCCCCAAGAAAAGGAGCACTGAGAGATGAGCAACGAAGGCAAGATGGTCAAGATCCACTACACCGGTTCCTTAGATGACGGAGAGGTGTTCGACACGTCCCGGCTGCGCGATGAGCCCATCGAATTCGAATGCATGGCAGGTACGGTCATCAAGGGCTTCGACGATGCAGTGCGCGACATGGAAGTGGGCGACAAGAAGCACATCCATCTTGAGCCAGAAGAGGCCTACGGAGAGCGACGCGAAGAGCTGGTGCAGACGGTGCCGGTGGATCAGGTGCCCAACGCACAGGATCTTCCTGTGGGCGAGAGCGTCTACATGCAAGGGCCCGATGGTCACCCCTTCCCCGTGAAGGTGGTCAGCGTGGATGATGAGAACGTGGTCTTCGATATGAACCATCCGCTGGCGGGCAAACCCTTGAACTTCGAACTGGAGCTGATGGAGGTCCGGGACAAGTAGCCTTCAAAGCTGCGCTGCCCACATCAACGCAGTGCAGCATCTGACTCCTCTATCTGAGAGAGATCCTCTTCGGCTTGGGTGCGCGCACGACGGTGCGCCACCTTGAGCGGGATGTATTCGCTGAAGATGATGCCGCAGAAGATGAGAGCGAAGCCGATGTAGGCAGCCGGAGAAGGCATCTCTCCCAAGGTGAGCACCGCGAACAGCACGCCGAAGACCGATTCCAAAGACAAAAAGAGCGAAGCCTGCGCTGGTTCTGTGTGCGCGACGCCAAGATTCTGCAGAAGCAATGCCACGCATGAAGCGAACACCGCAAGGTAGACCAAGCTGATCCATGTGTCTGCGGAGAACGTGGCAAAGCCAGGCATCGGCTCAGCCACCAGGCCGAAGATGATGCCGAGCGCGCCTGCCACCACGAACTGCACCACGGTGAGCACTGTCACTGACTTCCCCGCTGCCACGTGAGCTGTCAAGATGACATGCAAGCTCAAGAAGAAGGCTGATCCAAGCGTGACCGCATCGCCGAAGCGCAGACTGAAGCCCGCCTCTCCCCCATAGGCTACGAACCCAAGGCCTGCCATGCAGAGGATGGCTGCGGTGATGGTGAAGCCGGTGGGGCGACGCTTGGTCACAGCCCACTGGAGGAATGGGATGATGACCACATAGAAGGTGGTCAAGAAGGCGCTGTTGGAGGCAGTGGTGTCAGAGAGGCCCAAGGTGTTGGTCCAGTAGGACAAGAAGAGCAAGATGCCCAGCGCAACGCCCGCTCTCATATGCTTCCCATCAAGACGGCGCGCTACCTTGGGCGCCATGATCAGTCCCAACACCACTCCGGCAGCCAAGAAGCGGATGCCCACGATCCAGGAAGGCGTCAATTCCTCAACGGTGGACTTCACCACAACGGTACCCAAGCCCCAAATGGCAGTGGCTACGATCATGATGGCTTTGTAGAACCATGCAGGCATATGTCGTGCGCCCAGTGGCATGACGCACGATGGTACCACTACCTCAAGGACAAGAGATCAACGAACGTACAGCGTGGCGTAAGGGCGCGAAGAAGCCGGACGCAGCTTGTAGAAGCTTGAGACTTGTGCGCAGACAGACCCATCCACCTCACCGGCAAAGCAAGCGTCGTAGGTCTCCAAGAGCCCACTCAGCAACGCTTCATCTTCTTCGTTGATGGGCTCCTGCACCAACCCTTCGGCGATGTCATCCTCATCCAGCGGATGCAGCAGGTATATGACGCCTCCATGCATCCCGGTGCCCGTGTATTCTCCCGCGTCTCCCAAAAGCACGATGACGCCACCAGCCATGTATTCGCCCAAGAAGCTGCCAGCATTGCCGCCGATGACGATGGTGGGGCGCTTATCCTTGTACTGCTTCATATGGATGCCCACGCGCCAGCCGCAATCGTCCCGGATGAATATCTGCCCACCGCGCATGGAATACCCCGCAGCGTCCCCGCAGCGACCATGGATGACGATGGTCCCGCCATTCATGGTGTTGCCGATCTGGTCTTGCGCATTGCCGAAGACCGTGATGGAACCACCATCCATATACGATGCCATGTCATTGCCCGGCGTGCCGAAGATGCGAAGCTCCTTGCCGTCAGGCATGGCACACCCCAGATAGCGCTGGGCGAACACGTCATGCAGCTCTACCGCATCATGATGCGCCAAGGCAGCGCGCACCTGCTCGTTCGCCTCTTTGAAGTGCGCCGTGCCCAAGCTGAGGGAAGCGCTGCCCGTTTCCGTTTGCTCCAACATCATGATTCCTCCTTCCAGCCACGCGCATCCAAGCCCTCTGGATAGCATTTGTGCAGCCGCTCCCAACGCTGTTCCAAAGGAAAATCAAGGTTCAGGGGGATATCCTGGAAGATGTCCGGAGATAAGGTATCCAAAGGGATCCGATTCTCTATGAGGGCGGTGTATATCCCCGCATTGGAGGGCCTATTCAAAAGGATATAGCCGCAGAGCAAGCCCTCCTTCACGACGAACTTCGCATAGACACCATCCTGCGCGATGACGGTCTGCTCATAGCCGCCATCCTCTGGCGGATTGATCGCCCCTGCGGTGAGCAGAGAAGCATCGAAGAAATCCACCGCATTCACCGCAAATGACCCCAGGAATGGCTCTGCCTCGTTGCTTCCCGCCATGTGAAGGCCCGCGCACTTTCCTTGTCTCATGGCATTGGGCCACAGAGCCAAAGGATGCAAAGACCCATCCAGCACGTCACGCACCTGCACCACATCTCCTGCCGCATACACATCCGGCAAGGTGGTTTGAAGGCATGCATCCACGATGAGCCCGCGTCCCTGTTCGGCACCAGCCTCCACGGCAAGACCCGAGTTCGGCCTCACGCCCACTGCAGTGATGATGACATCACCATCAACCTCTTCTCCATTGGTGAGCAGAAGATGATGCATGCCCTCTGTGCTTTGCTGGACCCGTTCGGCCGACACGCCTGGCAGGCATGTGATGCCATGGGATATGAGCGTCTCCTGCAGAATGGATGCGCCTTCACCATCCAACACCGCTGGCAGGATGCGCGGCGCCAATTCCAGCACCAGCACTTCATCGGCATGATAGGACAGCGCCTCAGCAGCCTTGAGACCGATGAGCCCTGCGCCGATCACCACCACTCTACTCTTCCTCTGGGCTGCATGAGCCTTCTCCGTGGCTGCCTCCACGGCTGTCCAGGCTGCCTTGGCATCATCCAAGGTCATGAATGGAAACACGCCAGAGGCCTCTTCCAATCCTGGGATGGGAGGGACGAACGGGGCGGATCCTGTTGCCAGCAGGCATGTGCCGTATTCGATCATCTCCCCGCCAAGCAGATGCACCTGATGGGCGTTGGCATCCAGCTTCACGGCTTTGGCGTCAGCTCCGAAGGAGGTCTGGATGTCCAGGCGCTCATAGAAGCCATCATCTTTGAGCCAGATGGCATCTTCAGTGGTCTTGCCTTCTACCAGGTAGGAGATCAAAGGCCGCCCGTAAGCGGAGTACGGCTCATCTGAGACCATGAGGATGGATGAAGCAGGATCGGCTGCGCGCAGGGTCTCAGCCGCAGTGATGCCTGCTGCCGAGTTGCCGATGATCAGATAATCCACCGTCTGTGCCATGCTAGCACCCGCTTTCCACATAGATGAGCGCCTTGTTGGGGCAGGCCGCAACGCAGCTGGGCTCTCCGGCCGCTCCCAAGGATTCGCCGCACAGGTCGCATTTGTAAGCGAATCCCTTACCCTGGATATCCTCTATCCTGACCGCTCCGAACGGGCAGAGGGATTCGCAGGTGCGACATCCGACGCATTTCTCCGGATTCGATGTGACCACGCCCGTGAGAGGATCTTTGGTCATGGCACCCGAGATGCATCCTTCCACGCATTTCGGATGTTCGCAATGACGGCAGTTCACCGCGATGGACAGCAGCTTCGAGCCCTCCACGCGCACGCGGTTGCGCGGTGAGGGCTGCTCTGTCTTGAAGGCCTTGACCGTGTCCCTGCTTGCAGAGTGGAATGTCTTGCATGCCACTTCGCAGCGTTTGCAGTTGATGCACCAGCTCTCTATGGCATAGATGCGCTTCATCTCAGGCCTCACTCTCCTGCATGCTTGACACCCAAGATGTCAAGCTCCTTCTGATTGAGCCCCACGCCACGCAGCATCAGCCGGTTGCCCCTCAGGCTGTCGATGGAATTGATGCCCATGCCACCCATCATCTCTTGAATCTCATGGGTCCAGCCGCCGATCAGGTTCACGACGCGCTCTGCAGCGATCTCAGGATTGAGGCGACGGGTGAGCTCTGGGCGCTGGGTGGCAATGCCCCAATTGCACTTTCCGCTGGAGCAGTCCCCGCATTGATGGCACCCTAAAGCGATGAGCGCAGCAGAAGCGATATAGACCGCATCGGCGCCTAAGGCTATGGCGCGCACGATATCAGCAGAGCTGCGGATGGAACCGCCTGCCACCACGCTGACGGTCGACCTGATGCCCTCTTCGCGCAGGCGCCGGTCAACAGAGGCTAAAGCCAGCTCAACGGGAATGCCCACATTGTCTCGGATGCGCTTCGGTGCAGCCCCCGTACCGCCGCGGAATCCGTCGATGGCTATGATGTCAGCACCTGCTCTGGCGATGCCCGACGCGATGGCTGCCACGTTGTGCACCGCCGCTATCTTCACCGATACGGGCTTTTGATACAGCGTTGCCTCCTTGATGGAGAAGATGAGCTGACGCAGGTCTTCGATGGAATAGATGTCATGATGAGGCGCAGGGGATATGGCGTCGGTCCCTTCAGGGATCATGCGCGTGCGCGACACCTCTGCGTCGATCTTCTCTCCAGGCAGGTGGCCGCCGATGCCCGGCTTCGCCCCTTGCCCTATCTTGATCTCAATGGCAGCGCCAGCGTTCAGGTAGTGCGGATCCACCCCGAAGCGCCCTGAAGCCACCTGCACCACTGCATGATCCGAATATCCCTCAAGATCTTGATGCAGGCCGCCTTCGCCGGTGTTGAAGTAGGTGCCCAGCTCCGTGGCGGCCATAGCCAAGGACATCTGCGTATTCAAGGAGATGGAACCGAAGCTCATGGCCGAGAACATCATGGGCACATCCAACTTGAGCTGAGCAGGCATAGCGCTCACCACCTGCCTGCTGCGCTCATTCACTTTGAGCATGCCGGGACGGCTCCCTAAGAAGACGCGCGTCTCCATGGGCTCACGCAGAGGATCGATGGAAGGGTTGGTCACCTGGCTGGCGTTCAGGAGCAGATGATCCCAATAGATGGGGTAAGGCTCAGGATTGCCCATGGAGGACAGAAGGACGGCACCGGTCTGGGCTTGCTTCGCGATATCCTGCATGTAGCCAAGCGTCCAGTTGCTGGAACCGGTATCCACCTGCGGCCACTTCGTGATGGAAATGGCCCGGGTAGGGCACATGACCACGCAGCGCTGGCAGTTCACGCATTTCATGTGGTCTGCCACAACGCGTCCCAGGTCCTCATCCACCCTATGGACCTCATTGGAGCATGACCGTTCGCAAACGCCGCACTCCACGCATAGATCCACATCGCGCATCACCTTGTAGCGTGGGAGAACGTAATCAAGCATGCGCCATCTCCTTTCGGCGGGGAGGCATCACGCCCGTTTCGTGGGTGAGCGCCACATCGGCTGGGCTGTTCTCGGTAGAGCCTTGCCGTTTGCGTTCAGCAACCTCATCAAGCTGCACTACGAAGGGAACGCCCCCTTCTATAGAGCGCACGTTCTGAGCATCCGGGCACACCACCTCTATGGCAGCCTGCTCGCTTGCCAGATACACCATGGGACCCTTCTCTGCCACCATCAGAGCACGCAGCTTCAAGCGGTCATTCAAAGCCAACAGCCCCTCTTCAGACCCTACGATGATGGAGAACGGGCCGTTCACCAACGCGCTTGGATAGGTGGTGCGCAGCGCCGTTTCGAAAGCAGCCTCATCTGGCGGCATGCGGTCTATGTCATCCCAAGAGGCTGCGGTCATGATGTGCGCTGTCATCTCTTGAGAGAACCCATGGCGCCGGGCCAGGAGGTCGAACAGGTAGGTGATGACTTCGGTGTCTGTCTGCAATTCGCATTGATACCCGAATTGCTCCACATAGCGCCTGTTGGCGTCATAGCTGGATATCTCACCGTTGTGCACCACCGACCAATTCAGCAGCGTGAAGGGATGCGCACCGCCCCACCATCCCGGCGTATTGGTGGGAAAGCGCCCATGGGCTGTCCATGCCCAGGCCTCATAGTCCTGGATGCGATAGAACTCTCCGATATCTTCTGGGTATCCCACGCCTTTGAAAGCACCCATGTCCTTGCCTGATGAAGCCACGAACGCACCATCTATCCCCGCGTTGATATGGAACACGTGCTGCATGGTGTATTCCGCTTCATCCAAGCCGCTCATGTTCAGCTTCATGGGATGCACCAAAGCGAAATAGCGCCAGATATCCGGGGGATTCTTGATGCTGGGCACATCCGTAGTGGGTATGCGCTCTTGCTTCTCCACCATGAAATACGTTCCCAGATACTCTTCGGTGGCCATGCGGGCCTCCGGCGTCTCATACATGATATGGAACGCGTAGAGATCCTTGTATTCGGGGTATATGCCATAGGCAGCGAATCCGCCGCCCAACCCATTGCCCCGATCGTGCATGAGCGCGATGGATCTCAAGATATCCATTCCGTCATGCCGGCACCCCGACCGATCCATGATGGCCGCGATGGCGCATCCTGACGGGATGCGGACCTCTCCCTCTCGTTTCGGCTTCAGCATTGCAGAGCTCTCTTTCCTAACCATGCTCAGCGCATCGTGCAGATGTTATGTAAACAGGATATCGGCGCCATGTTTCACAGGCGTGTGTCCTGTGTTTCATTTGTGTTAAGCCACCAAAGAGCGCTTGAGGGCGCAGGCCACTCCCTCTACTTGAGCCAAGGTGTTGTGATTCAGAAGGCGCACGATGGCCTCCATGCGCTGCTCGTATTCGTCATAGCACAGGGCAACGTCCGCTGATCCGCCGCGCTGCGCGCTTCCCTCCCGCACGGAGACGGCATGCATCTCAAAGACCGCTTCAGCGAATCCGCTGAAGCACATCACCCAGAAGATGTGCGCTAGCTCAGAGAGGCGCTCATAGCTGGTCAAAGCAGAAGGCAGCCATATGGTGCGCCCCAAGATGTCTGCCCAGGGACAGCCGATGAGGCCATCAACGGATGAGAGCTGCGCAAGCCGGACTGGATCATGGGATACGTGAGATATCAAAGCTGCATGGTCAAGGGTGCTGCTTCCCTGGGCGAACGAGGCAAGATCCAGCACCCCTGCTGAGACGATGCGCTTAACGCTGCTGCCCCGTCCTGGGTATTCGAAGGACTGGACGGGGATCAGCACTTGGTCAGGCTCTTGCTGAGGTGCTGGCTCTATGTCGTACATGAGGCTCAGCATGGATTCGGTCTTGCGGAGCAGATGCCGCTTCGCAGAACCTGCCAACGTGCGAGGATCCAACTTCCAGGCAAGCCTGGTTTCCAGCAGAACGCAGAGGAGCGTCTCTGGGTCAGCTGCCTTGAGCGCAGCATGCACACAGGTGATGTCCTCCGGTGACACCGAAGCGTCAACGAAGCAGTACGGGATGGTCTTGCTGGTGGATTGAGTCATGATGCGCACCTCTTCCTTTTCCCTGATGGCTTTTGCAAGCGTTGTGCGCTGGCATGCAAAACGGCGTCAGCGAACTGGGCGCTCAGATCCTGCGGCCAATCAGGGTTGGGTGCGCTTGCTCTTTCTTATGGAGCAAGAGTATAGCACGATATCAGCACATTTGTTCGATAAAAATGACGTTCTTGCAACGAGCATCTGAGAATAGGAAAGCCTACCTACGGGAAGAGGTCAGGCCGCTCAATTCCTTGCGGGCCCGACTCCAGCGCCGGGACCCATAGCCCGCAAATCCCGCGGCAACAAGGGCGCACACGAAGATGATCATGTTCGCCAGTTGAGAGTTGGCCCATTCGTAGCCCGCAGCAGAAAAGGTGGTCTTGAAGATGATCAAGACCACCATGATGACGATAGCAGCAACAGCTTGGATGAGCCCCGAGCGCTTCTTGACCTCCAGCTCTTGGATGCGCTGCGCTTGACGCCCTTTGTTCTTCTTGCTGCTCATCTGACCCTGCCTCACCTGAGACCCTGAGCTATCCTTGCTTCGCGATATCAGGATCCATCTCGTAGTCGAACCCTTCGATATTATCAGAAGGCGGCACGGCTTCGGTGAGCTCTTCCAGAGAATGCTGGGCCTTCTCGATATGCACCTGATGGATGGGCTTGCGACCGAACACCCAGTTGTAGATCCAGAAGGTGAACAGGGCCGTGAGCGCAAGGCCGCAGACCGCCAGTGCAAATGAGCCAAGATGGACAAGTCCCGCCATGGCGTGTTCGCCACCCAAGAACAGATCCATGCCGATATTGTAGGTGTTGTAACCGCCCACCGTGATCATGACCGAGAACCCTTGGCCCGCGAAATTGGCAAGAGCCCCAGAGATGCCAAAGGGAGCAAGGATAGCACCGACCATCCAAGCCGTCATCAGGATATAGAGCGGGGTGGTCTTGGGCGTGATGGACTTGCATACAAGGAAGAGCACCTGAAAGACCGCCGCAAGCAGGCCACCTACCCAGAATGCGTTGAAGAACAGCATCCCGCCTTCGGTCTTGGGAACGCCAAGGTTCTGGCCGGGCTGCACGCCCATCATCCCGCAGATGTAGCCTATGGCCACGCACACGGCCATGAACAGCACGTTGAACCAAACGACGAACCAAACGCAATTCCAGACGCATTTCCCCATGGATTCATTCTTCGTGGTCCACGGTCCAACCGCCTTCATGCCCACAGCCATGGCAAAGCCAGAGAACGGAAGCAGAGCACCGAAGGTGGCCCACTCCTCTACGTACTGATAGATCGCCAAGCCACCAAGGACGCAACCGATGATGCCCATGGAAACGAGCGTTGCACCGCCCATGAAGAACTCCATGGGCGTGCCGGCAAGCACGACTTGCCAGAACGAGAGGATGGTTTGCGCGATGAGCGCGAACAGGCCTCCCACGAAGAAGCTGTAGATGACTGTCTTGTACGGTTTCATATTCCTCCCCTAGATACCATGCAGCATGATGCGGCACCATGCGCGAACATGCTACAAGCCCCCTTTATGCGCGCATCCCCCTTGGTGCGCCTCTGAAAAAGATTATAGGGTATGAGCTTGCCTATCCTGAGAGGGCCGAAGCTTGTGCCTGAGGAAGCGGGGAGGGGCAGCCGCATAAAGGAGAAGAGGCGCCAGCCCGAAAGCCGACGCCCCATCTCTGAGATCATCCGGAAGAGAGCGCAGGTGCTAGTTCCCCTGAGCGCGCGCTGCCTCGTATTCGTCCACCAGCTTCTTGGTGACATCATGCGGCGCTTCCTCATACCCTTCCAGCTTGATGGTGTATGAGCCTGAACCGCGCGTGAGCGAACGCAGGTCCTTCGTGTATTCGATGACCTCTGCATAGGGCACGCGCACCTTGATGACGGTATCTCCCGCATCTCCCGCATCCGTGCCGATGATGCGCCCGCGGCGTGTGGAGATGTCTCCCATGACAGCGCCTGCGTACTCTTCGCTCACCGTGATATCCATGGTGGCCATAGGCTCTAGCACCACCGGGTTCGCTTTCTCTGCGGCAGCGCGGAAGCCGATGCGCGCGGCCGTCTTGAAGGCCATCTCATTGGAATCAACAGAATGGTAGGAGCCGTCGAACACGGCGCACTTGATGTCCACCATGGGATATCCCGCCAAGAAGCCTTCGGCCATGGCTTCCTGCACGCCCTTGTCCACCGCCGGGATGAGCCCGTTGGGGATCACGCCGCCCTTGATCTCATCCACGAATTCATAGCCGCCGCCGGGATTCGGCGTGAGACGCAGCCAGCAGTCGCCGAACTGGCCCGCGCCACCCGTCTGCTTCTTGTGACGCCCTTGCGCCTCCGCCTGCTTGCGGATGGTCTCCCGATACGGGATGCGCACGGGAACCAGACGCGCGTCAACGCCCGTCTGCTCCTTCAGGCGCGAGAGCAGCATATCCACCTGCGTCTCGCCCATGGCGTGCAGGATGGTCTGATGCGTCTGCTCGTCGCGAGTGATCTTGATGGTGGGATCCGATTCAGCCGCGCGCGCCAAGAACGTGCCCAGCTTATCCTCTTCGTTCTTGTTGACCGCTTCGATGGCCACGGGGTAGAGCGGCTCAGGCAGCTCAAGCGGCATGATGGCGATATCGCCCTCCACCGACAGCGTGTCCCCATTGCGCGTCTCTGCTAGTTTGGGGACCACCACGATGTCCCCCGCCTTCGCGCTCTTCACATCCATGGGCTCCTTGCCCATCATCACTTGGATCTTACCCAGCCGCTCCTTCTTGCCGGTACGTGCGTTGATGAGCTCAACGCCTGGCTCCAGATAGCCGGAGAGCACCTTCATGAAGCTCAAGCGCCCGACGAACGGATCGGAGATGGTCTTGAAGACGAAGGCTGAGGGACGCTTCGTCTCGTCGATGGGGATGGTGACGCCATCAGACATCTGCTTGAAGCCACCGTGGCTGCGCGGATGCGGGAAGTATGTGGCGATGTCCTCCATCAGGTTCTGGACGCCTTGCATGATGATGGTGGAGCCCACGAAGACCGGCACGATGAGCTCTTGGGCGATGGCTTTGTCCAAAAGGGATTCCAGCTCTTCTTGGGTGAGCTGCTCTTCGCCGTCAAGATACTTCATCATCAGCTCATCGTCGGCCTCTGCCACCAGGTCGCACAGCTTGTCGCGCGCAGCCAGGGCGGATTCCATGTACTCCTCAGGGATGTCCTCCACCACCTCTTCGGTACCCTGCGCGCTGTGGTAGCGAGCCTTCATGCGGATGACGTCGATGACGCCCTGGAAATCCTTGTCAACGCCCATGGGGATGGCTACCGCGCCCAAACGTGAACCGAAGCGCGCGTGCAGCGTTGCCATGGCCGCGTCGAAATTGGCGTTCTCGCGGTCGATGTGATTGATGTAGACCGCACGTGAGATGTCCATCTTCTCTGCCTCGCGCCACAGGCGCGTGGTCATGACCTGAGGACCAGCCACGGCATCCACCACGAACAGCGCCATCTCAGAGGCCTGCATGGAAGCCAGCGTGTCGCCGATGAAATCCGGATGGCCCGAGGTGTCCAACAGGTTGATCTTGTAATCCTTATAGGGAACGGGCGCCACAGAGGTGTTGATGGTGAACTTGCGCTTGATCTCTTCAGGATCATAGTCCAGATACGACTTCCCATCATGGGTCGTTCCCATGCGAGATGTCTTGCCGGAGACATACAGCATGGCCTCAGCCAGCGATGTCTTCCCAGCTCCATCCTGACCCACAAGGACGACGTTGCGTACATGCTCCGTTTCGGGTGCTGCCATGTTGAACCACCATCTTTCGCGTTGGGCGCTCTTCGGTCATCATCGTTGGCAAAGAGCTTCGAACAGGATGCGTGCCACTGCTCCGGATAAGCTGCATTCGGATATGGTGGAGATTTTACAGGAAACCGCGTTCGCGAACCTCGAGAGCACCAAGATGCCATATCATAGTGAGCAATATTGGATTCGATACATCATTGTCTTCGAAACTGGATTTACCTCTTGCCTATAACCGCACTGCGCCGATTCTGGGCGCAGCCGCTGCATGGGAAGCACTGATCAGCCTCCAAGGTGCATGCGCACCTTCGGGCAGTCCGTGCTTGCCGTGCGGCAAGAAGGGAGGCGATGATCATGAAGGAGACCCGTCGCAAGGATACGCTGCTTCCTCCCGCATTCGGCCTGAGGGCCGCCGTCTTCATCGCTTTGCCCTTCACGCTCTTCGTCATCTTCAATCACAACGTGCAGCTGCATTCCCTTGAGCAGAAGGTGCTTCGCGTGATAGAGCAGAAGCTCGCCGTTCAGGATGCGGATGCGCCCCGTGACGAAGAGGGAACCTTGAGCATCACCGCATGCTGGCAGGGCTTTCTGGATCTCTTGCCGGATGAGCTGTTGAAACTGGGCATGACCGAGCGACAGATGCAGATCAGCATAGGCATCGTATGCCAGAAGAACTATGAGAGGATAGCCCATGAGATCCGCGTGGATGAGCGCACCGTGCGCCAGCATGCCACCTACGCCTTCAAGAAGGTGGGCTGTCACAAAAGGTCAGAGTTCTTGGATGCGCTGATGGATGCCATCGGGGTGCAGAGCGCTTGAGCATGTGCGCTGCCACCACGGCCACAAGGACACCTACGCAAGCGATGCGATGATGCGATGGGCGCGTGCTGCTACCTCTGCCTGTGCGCGCTCTACATCCATGCCGGGCCACTCCCCTGCCTCGAAGACCACCTCTCCATCGCACAGGGTGAGCACCACATCACTCCCATCCCCTGCGAACACCACATTGTAGAGCGGGCTGGTCATGGGGCACCACTGCGGGCCCGAGATGTCCAAGATGGTCAGGTCCGCCTTGAATCCCACCTTCACGCATCCGCAGTCTTCGCGCCCTTGCGAAAGCGCACCCGTGCGCGTTGCCGCTGTCAGGATCTGCTTCGGGTGGACCACTGCCGGATCCAGATCATGCCCCTTGTAGATGAGACCCATGACGTAGAGGTCTGAGAACAGATTATGGTTGTTGTTGGATGCCATGCCGTCAGAGCCCACGCATACGTTGATGCCGCGCGCCAACATCTCGGGGATGGGCGCGAAACCGCTGCCCAGCTTCATGTTGGAGACGGGGTTGTTCGCCACGAAGACGCCCTTGTCCTTCAAGATGGCCATATCAGCCTCATCCACCCAGACGCAATGCGCGGCCGTGCAAGGCACATCGAACACGCCGATCTGCGCGAAGTACTCCACCGGAGACAGGCCGCCGTGGCGCTCACGGCATTCAGACACTTCCTTCTCCGTCTCTGAGACATGGACATGAAGCCTCAAACCCGTCTCAGCCACGATCTGGGCCACCTCTTCGCAGACCCGTTGATTGGACGTGTACTCTGCATGGATGTTGTAGTCGATCCTGATGCGCCCGTTCGCGCTGCCGTGCAACGTCCGCACGTATTCCTCGTTCAATGCAGCGATGGGGAATTCGGCATAGGGCTTCGGCTCGAAAGCCAAGAGCCCTTCGCAGAGGTTGGCCTTGAGTCCCGCTTGGGTCACCGCCTGAGCGCGCTCCGGGGTTGCATAGTACATATCAGAGAAGCCCACCACGCCATAGCGTGCCATCTCCGCACATGCCAAGAGCGTGGCCCAATAGTTGTCCTCTGGCGTCATCTTCGCTTCGAAGGGCCAGCACTTCTCCTCCAACCACTGCTGAAGGGGCAGGTTCTCTGCATACCCGCGCAAAAGCGTCATAGGAGCATGCGCGTGGGCATTGTAGAGCGCTGGCATCAAGAGCTTGTCGTGACCATCATAGACGCGCCCATACTGCTCTGGATCATCCGGCGCCACGTCCCCGATGTAGGCGATGGCATCGCCCTTGGTGGCCACCCACATCTTCGGTTGATACTCCAGATCCTCATCCAGCAAGGCTATCTCTTTGAAAAGCATGCGCGCTCCTTCATATGATATATCGCATTGGATGTAGTCTAATACTTGTGGAGAAAAGTTTGGGCGGCGATACACAGGCAGTGACACAAGACCCCTCGCGGGGTTCGATCCATGAGAGGAATACAAAAAAGCCACCAACCTGAGTTGATGGCTTTGTCTTTCATGGTGGAGCATAGGGGGATCGAACCCCTGACCTCATGGCTGCCAGCCATGCGCTCTCCCAGCTGAGCTAATGCCCCGAAAAAATGCTTGAACACTATAGCATAAGAAGGCCGCTCGTATGAGAATTTGATGAGCAAGGGGTGGATGGAATGCGCATCTTGCCTCTGCCCACGAGAACCTTACGCCTTCTCTATGGCATCCAGGATCTGAGAGAGCGCACCCTCTGGGTCATAGTCATACACCTTGCCTGCATCCACAGCCGCCGCAAAGGCCGGATCCATGGGAAGCGTGGCCAGCGCGTCGATCTCATACTTCTTGGCCACCTGCGCGCCTTGGGGCTCGCCGAAGATGTGATGCTCCTTGCCGCATTCGTCGCATTTGAAATACGCCATGTTCTCCACCAGGCCGATGACCGGCACCTCCATGGAATGCGCCAGGTTGACCGCCTTGCCCACGATCATGCCCACCAGCTCCTGCGGAGCGGACACGGACACGATGCCGTCCACGGGGAACATCTGGAACACGGTCAGGAACACATCGGACGTGCCCGGAGGCATATCGATGAGCAGCACATCCAGATCCCCCCAGTTCACTTCGCCGAAGAATTGGTTCAGCACGCCTGTGATGACCGGGCCGCGCCACGCCACCGGCGTGTCGTCCGAGGGCAGCAGCAAGTTCACCGAGATGATCTTGATGCCTGCATCAGTCTGAACGGGATTGATGCCATCAGCGTCAGGAGCCGGTGTGCCAGCGCAGCCGAATGCCTTCGGAATGGACGGACCAGTGACATCAGCGTCAAGGATGCCCACCTTCTTGCCCGCTTTCGCCAGCTCAGAAGCCAGCAAGCTGGTGACCAAGGATTTGCCCACGCCGCCCTTGCCGGACACCACGGCGATGACCTTCTTGATGTCAGAGCGCCCATTGGGTTGGTACTTCGCGGGCGCCTGATCCTCGGTGCGCGCACCGCAACCTGACACGCCACAGCTGGAACATGAGCCGCCGCACTCTTCCGGGGCTCCTTCGGGGATATCCGTCTCCCGTGTCTTCTCTTCTGCCATCTTGTCTCTTCCTCCTCAAAGAAGAAGCGACTCAACAGAGCCGCTTCAAACGGTTTCTTCGATTGTATACAGGAAGCGCAAGGTTCGCGCAACCCAAAAAGCTACTTCACCGAAGGATAGAAGACCGCTTCGGCGAACACATCGGTGATGGACTTGCCTTGATGGAATGGCAGATCCAAGAACTCAGAGATGGTGGGGACCAAAGGCGAGCAATCAACGTAGTGGCCCTTCTCATTCAGCTGAGCGGTGTCCTGCACCCTCCAGTACCGATCATTCACGTCCGTCAGGTAGTAGGTCTGCCCATCCAGATCCATGTAGACCGAGTGGTTCGCATGGAGGTAGGGCTGGAGCTCTTCGAACGTGATGTCGAGTGCCTCTTCTGCTTTTGCTCCCATGTATCGCTCCCTCTTCATCGGGTACGGTGTGACTCCCATCATAGCAAGTTTGCCGGCCGTATCCCACGAGAGCTTGCGAGAAAATGGCAACGCCGAAGATGGCTTTTCGAAGGTCTCTTCAGTGGCGCGCAGACCGTCGGTACGTGCGCGTGCGCAAAAAGGAACCCGGTGCAGGCACCTCTTCGCACGAGAAGGAATAGACGCCCAGGGATCGGTTTGCCGCAGGCACGGCCTGAGGCGCAGGGTAGCATCCAGAAGCATCAGCGTCAGGATGCCAGGTGAGCCCCCGCACGCAGACCACCTGCCCACCGCGCCTGGGCGCGAGCACCTCAAGCTCTTCGCCTTCAGAGAACCGATTGCGGCAGACAGCGAACAGGCGCCCCGCCCCTGCACGAGCATCGAGGCCCGCTGCTTGCGGGCTTACCACATCAGCCACATGCATGGTCTGTTGTTCGTATCCATCGAAATCCGTTGCCTGCTCAGGAGCGCCGAAGTAGAAGCCGGTGCTGTACGGCCTATGGGATACGCCCAAAAGCTCGCGCTCCACCTCAGGTGAATATCCCTCATCGAGCGCACGGCGATACGCCGCTACCACGCTTGCCACGTAGAACGCCTTCTTGTTGCGGCCCTCTATCTTCACCGCATCAACACCTGCAGAGGCAAGCTCATGCACGTGCGCCGCCATGTTGAGGTCCTTGGCATTCATGATGAACGTGTTGCCCGCGTCCTCTTCTACGGGGAAGTGCACACCGGGGCGCTTCTCCTCTTCCAGCGCATAGCTCCAGCGGCACGGCTGCGTGCAGGCTCCCCGATTTCCCGACCTCCCCGTAAGGTAGCTGCTGATGAGGCATCGGCCAGAGACTGCCATGCACTGAGCACCGTGCACGAAGGCCTCTATCTCAAGATCGTCAGGAATGCGCTCGCGCATGCGCGCGATATCATGCAGGGTCATCTCCCGCGCGCAGACCACGCGTTGCGCCCCTTCGGCATGCCATGCCTTCGCCGCTTCGGAGTTGGCCACGGATGCCTGGGTGCTGACATGCAGGCTGCAGCGCGGAGCATAGGTGCGCGCCATGGCGAACGCGCCCCGATCCCCTATGATGAGCGCATCCACGCCTGCATCCTGCACCGCCTCAAGAAAGGGCGGCAACGCCGCCACTTCCTCTTCGGATATCATCGTGTTGCAGGCAAGATGCACGGCCACGCCGGCTGCATGGGCAGCGCTCACGGCATGAGGCAGCTCCTCGAGCGAGAAGTTCGCAGCGCGAGCGCGCATGCCGAATTGCTGCGCCGCAAGATAGACCGCATCAGCTCCGAAGCGGCACGCAGCCAAGAGCTGCTCCATCCCGCCAGCGGGTGCCAAAAGCTCCATATCGGAGGTGCTGCGTGCCATGAGGTATGACCCTTTGGCACGCTAGCGGATGAAGTTCGTGCGCGCCGGGGGCTCTACGGGCGGCAACGCAACGCCCGCTGCCTCTGCCGCTTCACGGCAGCGCAAAAAGTACGCCATGTTGTGCGCCAGCACGCGCATGGTGCGCATGCCCTCTTCATCCTGCTCCGCTTCCTCAGGGTTGGTACCGTAGACCATGTTCCAATAGCTGGCCGATATGATGGGCATCTGCACGATGGTGAAGTACTTGTTCAGCTGATCGAATGTGGATGAGCATCCGCCACGGCGCGCCACCACCACCGCTGCCGCCGGCTTCAAGGGATAGAGGTTCACGCCGCCGCATGCTTGCGAATAGAAGGAGCGATCCATGAAGGATGTGATGGCCCCCGTTGCTGCCGCATAGTGCACCGACGTCCCGAAGATATACCCATCGCAGTCCGCTGCCTGATGATTGAATTCGTTCACCACATCCTTGAAGGTGCACTCGCCCTCGTGCTTGGCGCAATACCCGCACCCGATGCATCCCGCTATGGGCTGCGCCCCCACCCAGAAGCGCTCCACCTCCACGCCTTCTGCTTGAAGCGTTGCTGCCACCTCATCCAATGCGCGCTTCGTCGTGCCATTTGGATGGGGACTGCCGTTCACCAACATGACCTTCATATGCTGCACCTCTTTCCTCTTTCATCCGCTTGGTGCGAATTGTATGACACGACAGACCAAGTGGAATAGAATCAAAGCCACCTCATGACGGCAAAAGGAGCGAAGATGATCAATCAGCGCATGTACGAGCTGGGCGCTGCACCCAACAAGATCCGCGAGTTGTTCGCGTATGGCATGGACCGCAAAGCTGAGATAGGAGCTGAGAAGATCTTCGACTACAGCATCGGCAACCCCAGCGTGCCTGCGCCGGATGAAGTGCTGGAGCAATTCCAGTTCCAGCTTGCACAGGACCCGGTCATCGTGCACGAATACACGCCATCACCAGGGGACCCGAACGTGCGACAGGCCATAGCCGACCACATCCGCCGCACGTTCGGCACCCCTGCCACCGCAGCGAACGTCTATGTGACTTCCGGTGCCTCCTCATGCATCGCCATCACGCTTGCCGCCATCGCGAACCCCGGTGATGAGATCATCGCGATATCCCCGTACTTCCCCGAATACAAGACATGGTCAGAGAACGCCGGATGCACGCTCATCGAAGTGCCTGCAACGACCCCCAGCTTCCAACCAGATATCGAAGCCCTGGCACGCGCCATCACGAACAAGACCAGCGCGCTCATCATCAACACCCCGAATAACCCCGTCGGGTGCGTCTATACGCGCGCCTCTCTTGAAGCGCTCAGCGCCATGCTGCGTGCAAAGGAGGAAGAGCTGGGACGGCGCATCTTCCTGATCTCCGACGAGCCCTACCGCGAGATCGTCTATGGGGCGGACGTGCCGTGGGTGCCCGACCTCTATGAGGACACCATCGTTTGCTATTCGTTCAGCAAGTCGCTTTCGCTGCCGGGTGAGCGCATTGGCTATATCTACGTATCCGACCTGATCCCGGATGCAGGAGACATCTTCACCGCCGTCTGCGGCGCGGGGCGCTCCTTGGGATACATCTGCGCGCCGGTGCTCCTGCAGCGCGTGGTGGCGCAGTGCTTGGACGTACCCTCTGACGTGGCTGCGTATGAGGAGAACCGCCGCATCCTGACCGAAGGGCTTGCAGATCTGGGCTACGAATTCGTGGAGCCTGATGGCGCGTTCTACCTCTGGGTCAAGGCTTTGGAAGACGACGCAGTGGCATTCTCTGAGCGCGCGAAGGATTTCGAGCTTCTGCTGGTACCCTCTGACAGCTTCGGCGCCCCAGGATGGGTGCGGCTCTCCTATTGCATCGCGAAGGAGACCATCGAAAACAGCATGCCCGCCTTCGCCAAGCTCATGGAAGCGTACGCGAACGATCGGGCATGACCCACGCCTGACACAAGATGCCGCTCACGCGTCATCTACGGTACGCATCGTCCCGCCTGAAGTGAGATGCTGCACCGGATCTCCGTAGATGCGCATGCGCTCTTCATGCTCATTCCGCTTGACGCATGAGAAACGACTGAGATCACGGGATGGCAGGCAACCAGAGGTTGAGATCGACCTCTCCGGGGATGCCGGGAATGGTACCTGTGTTTGCATACTGCCAGATCTGAAAGTCGAACTGAGCGGTGGGCACGGCTACATCGTATTCAGCAAGCCAAAGCGGGTACGCTTGACGCACCGTCTTGTTGTAGCGCACCAGATCACGCTGATTCCCGTACACCATGGGCGCATATCCAGCAGCCTGGATGCGTTCGCAGAAGAGCACGGCCAGATGGCTCAAGAGCGCGCCATCCAGATCGTTGGCGCGCGCCCCTTCCACATCCACCGGCTCATGATCGAAGGCTACGCATTCGAAGGTGACGCCCGCCGCTTCCGCCTTCGCCAAGGATGCAAGCGCAAGCTGCGCTTCCTCTTCCACTTCGGCGTCATCCACCGCTTGAGAGAAGAAATACGCGGATGTGGATATGCCAGCGCCGTGAGCGCCTTGGGCATTGGCCATGAAATGCTCATCTTCATAGAGCACGCCTTCGGTGGCACCTCTATTCCCGATGCGCACGAAGGCGAACTGTACGCCTGATGTGGCTACCAGCGGCCAATCGATGTTGTGCTGATGTTCGGAGACGTCTATGCCCCATCTTGACGTCACCTGCCCATGAGGAGCATATGCCAAGCGCTCGCCTGTGCGCTGGAGCGCCGTCCAGTCATAAGGGCTCACATACGCAGGCTCTCCCCCGCACCCGAAGAGCCCCAACGCCACACCTGCAGCGGAGGCCGCTATGAGGAAGAGGGCTTGGCGGCGCGGTATGTTCTCATAGATGAGGTTCGACATGCGAAGAGCATAGCAGGTGCACCTGTACAGGAAAAGAGCCGCTCATGAGCGCACCTTCCAAATCGCCACGATGAGCACGACCATGGAGAGCACCGCCGAGAAGCCGAAAGCCAGCTGATAGGGGAGCGCTTCAGAACCGGAAGGCGCACATAAGGTGCTGGTGACCAAGAGCATCATGATGGCCGTGCTGAAGGAGGCACACGACTGGCGCAGCGTGATGAAGAATGTGGAGCCATCATTCATGAGCGGTCCTGGCAGATCCTTCATGCCCCATGAGATGAACGGCCCGATGATGGTGCTCACCCCGATGCTGCGGACCGTCTGCATGAGCGTAAGCAGCCAAAGCGGCGTTTCGGCGTTCGCGAAGGTCATGAACAAGGCACCAATGGTCAAGAAAGCCGCTCCAGCTATGATGACCGGTCGCGGACCTATCTTGTCGGAGAGGATGCCGCCCAGCGGATTGAACACCACGGCCAAGATGGTGGCCGGGATGAAGACGATGCCTGCATCCATCGCCGAGAGCCCACAGACATTCTGCACGAACAAGGGCACGATGAGCGTGATGCCCATGAAGGAAGCGAAGAGCGCACATTGCCCTACCATGCTGGCAACATATGAGCCATCCTTCATGACCGCCATGCTGATGAGCGGCTCTTCGATGCGCTTCTGGCGCATGATGAACAAGACCAAGCATGCCGCGCCCACGAACAACGGAACGATCACCCATGGATCAGCGATGCCCATGCCTGCTGCATTGGTGAATCCCAAGAGCAGACCGCCGAAGCCCAGCGTGGACAAGAGGAAGGACGCCCAGTCCAGATGCGCATCTTGAGCAGGCGGCCTCTCCTTTGGCATAAAGGCTACCGCACACGCCGAAAGGGCGGTGAGCGCGATGATCAAGATCAAAAAGAAGCTGCGCCACCCCGTGCTATCCACCAGCGCACCACCGATGAGCGGGCCGATGTTCGGCGCGAACCCCATGGCCACGCCGGCGATGCCCATGGCAGTTCCAGTCTTGCCGCGCGGAAAGCGCGTCATGGCGATGGTCTGCAACACAGGCAGCGTGATGCCCGTGGCAATGGCCTGCGGCACGCGCCCGCAGAGCAGCACGATGAAATCCGGCGCCAGCCAATCTGCGGCCGAGCCACCCCAGAACAGCGCGCACGCCACCAACACGAGCTGGCGGATGCTCATGATGCGCGACAGATGCGCCACCAGTGGAACCGTGATGCCGATGATGAGCATATAGAGCGTGGTGAGCCACTGAGAGATTGCCTCTGTGGTGCCGAAGGATGCTTGGATCCCCAAGAGCATGGAATTCGTGGCCGTCTGCGTGAGCGACCCCAGTGCGCACAGAAGCGTCACGATGGCGAACATGGCGTAGACACGGCTGTGCTTGACTTGCTCAGATGGCACAGACAGCACCTCCCCTCAAGATAGCTGAGCTCTCCCCGCGAAGCGAACGAGCGGACGCGAACGCGAGCAACGTAGCCTTAGAAGAGCGCTGATGCTGACACGATGAAGGCCAAGATGATGCCCATGACCGATTCGCCGCCCAGAAGGCCCGACGCCATGATGAGCCCCGTATCCGCATAGGCCTGGTCGCGCTCATCGCGCACTTCTGCCGGCACCTTCGCTTGCCGCACACGGTGCACCGCGTCTACCACCAGCTTCACGATGACGCCCAGAAAAGCCGTGAAGGACATATAGAACGGCAGATACATGCCCAAGCCCAGCATCATGGCAGGGAATCGCACCAGATAGAGGGCGAACCCTACAACAGCGCCTACCAGGAACGCGCCCATGTTCGGAACGCCTGAGACCATGGTGGCCACCACGCTTGCCTGCGCTGACACGAATTCCTTGCCCGGACCGAATGCTTCAGGCCCATAGGCTTGGAAGAGCACGCCGATGGTGAGCGCCGCCACCACCGAACCCACGATGGCGCCGATTCCCTGACCCACCCACTGCGCACGCGGATCCGTTCCCAGGACTGCGCCTGCTTTGAAATCATTCATGACGTCGCCCGAAAGGCCGCAAGCCACTGCCACCAACGCCGCCACGAAGAACAGCTGCAGCGAGCTCACGTTCGCGATGACTGCCACCAAGAACAGCGCTATCAGGCCGAAGATCTCCATCGGATCTATGCTGGTCTGACCCACGGACTGCGCGCTCATGGCGCAGGCGACGAAGGCGCAAAGGACGGTGGCAACAGATACCCCCAAAGGCAAGTCCAGCGCCAACCATGCAGCCACAGCAGCGCAGGCTATGGCCAGGATGGCAATGCCGGAATTGCGCCAAGCACGCTGCGCCTGCGGACGCGGTGCACAGGTTGCTTGCGCCGTGAGCCCCAAAGGCTCAGAAGCGCGTGCCGCCTCTTCAGCACGGGCGAAGGCCGTACGCACACCAAGAGGGATGATGTCGCGCACGATGACCGCGATGCCGCATCCCATCATGCACCCCATCCCCAAGCATGAGGCGATCTGCTGGGCCCCTTCTACAGTGGCAAGCCCCAAAGCCGGTGCGCCCACCACGATGCCGAAGCTGCCGATCACCGCACCGGCGAACCAGACTACCATGGCACCTGTTCCCACCAGAAAGCCCACTGCCAACATCATGGGAGATGCATAGATGCCGAAGGTCACACCCGGGATGGGCAACGACGCCACCATGGCCGGGATCAACTTCATGCCGTCGCGCAGAAACGACCAGAGTGCCGCGAACCCCATGGCGCCGAAGAGCTTCGCGCCCGTGCGACCCTTCGCATTGCCCGCTTTGAGCGTCTCGGCTGCAGCCTGGCCCAGAGGGTACTCCAGCTTCGCTGCGCTGATGGAGTGGTGACGGAAGGCCACAGAAGCCACAAGCCCCACCAACGAGCCAGCCAAGGCCGTGACCATGAGTTGCGTGATGGTGATGCCATCCCCCAAGCCCAGCATCCAAGCTCCCGGGATGGTGAACGCCAGGCCGCCGGCCACCATCGCGCCCGATGACATGACGGTATGTGTGACATTCGCCTCATTGAGCGTAAACGACCCTCGACTCACCGCCTTGAGCGCGAACAGAGCCAAGAGCACCGCAAAGATGATGGGCCACGGAAGCGCGCCCATCTTGAGCGCCACGTAGACCGATGAAGCGGTGATCACCGCGCATCCGATGCATCCGATCATCACGCCGCGCAGCGTCAATTGCCCCTTGAGTTCCGACACAGTTCCCCCTGTTCATGCCTTCTCATGCGAATGTGAATGCACAATTCTTGCACATCGTGCGCGCGTCGCGCGCGCTCAAACCGTGAGATCGGCGTATGTGGCGCCAATGAGCGCCGCGAGCGCATCAGGAGAGGTTTCCAGCTGGCAACCGATGCGTCCTGCGGAATAGAGGATGGCATCGAAGATGACTGCCGTCTCATCTATGACGGTGGTGAAGGCATGCTTCATGCCTACGGGTGAACAGCCCCCATGGACATAGCCCGTCAGCGGCAGGAGCTCTTTGGAAGGCAGCATGGAGACGGATTTCTCCCCCACCGCTTGCGCTGCTTTCTTGAGATCGAGCTCTGACGCCACGGGAATCATGAACACGTAATGGTCCCCGGACTTGCCCTGAGTGACCAGCGTCTTGAACACGCGATCCTCATCTTCTCCTAAGATGCGCGCCACCTCAACGCCGCTCGGCACACCTTCGGCCTGGAAGGAGTGGAACTGAAAGGGGACACCCGCCGCCTCCACTTCGCGGATGGCGTTCGTCTTCGCTGGCTTCTTGGACATGAGCGGTCCCTCAGGATGTGCGTGAGCGCGCTTTCGGATAGAAGCGATAGGCGGGTTGCGCCCCTGCGGGCTGCGTTGATGCCGTGTGCGGCTGAGGCTGCATGTTCGGCTGCATCGATTGCGGTTGCGCAGGTTGCGGCTGCGGCTGCTCGAACGCCGGCTGCTCGAACATCGGTTGCACCGGGACCGATGCGGACTCCGGTTGCGGCTGCGTCGGCATGGGTGCCGGCTCTGGCTGCGGCTGCACCGGCATGGGCTCCGGCCGCGATTGCAAAGGCGTAGGCTCCGGCTGCGGTTGCGAAGGCGTAGGCGCTACCTCTGGCTCAACGACCTGCGCAGCCGAAGATGCCACAGGCAAAGAGAACGCTCCGGGCAAGCGCAGGATCTCTTCCATGGGAACTGTCGCGGGCCGATCGTTGGCTGCATCACGCGCAGAGGATGCCTTCGGGCGCTCAGCGCCACCATAGGGCTTCGCATACACATTGCGCCGTGCCAGCCCCAGATCATATTCACGCGAGAAGCGCACCAGATCTTGATCGGTGATCTGAGACACCCCGGGCAGGCCACAGGCGTGCGCCTTGCAGAAGATGTCCGCTGCCTTCTCAACGGCATGCGCTTTGCCGAAGGCCTCGTCCATGTCGTCCGCCGCTACGAACAGGCCATGATGCGGCCAGATGACCACGCTCGTATGTTCCATAGCCTTCGCCGATTCTATAGCCAGATCCACACTGCCGGGCACCTCCCAGCCGATTACCTCGACGCCCTCACGACAGATCAGCGCGCACTCCGCCAGCTGCGCCCACAGCGTGCGCGTGAACACAGCGCTGTCGTGCGGCACAACGCAGGTCATGGCTGCCAAGCTGGCTGGATGGCAATGGTAGATCACGCGGCTTGTCCCATGGGTGGCCGCTTTGCGCACCTCATGATTGATGAGGTGCGACATCAGTTCGCTAGTGGGGTGAGTGCCATCCTTGAAGCCCCAGCATTCCCGCCAACAGGTACCCGTGCGGTCTATCTCTATGATGCCCAGCGTCCGCTTCGGGTCATGGGTGATATTGCGAAAATGGCTTCCTGCCGCCGTGATCAAGAAGAATTCGCCAGCAAGCGTGGGGATCTCTGCCTCTATGCGCACCCACGGACGCGTACGAAAGCCCGTCCGTACCTCAGCCACCTCTTCAGGGCGCATCCTATAGGAAGCGTTGCCGCCATTCGCCTCATGCCACCCAAAGGTCCAGCCATCGTTGCACATGCGGATGAAATCACGGGCGAATTCGGTGTCGAGAACCTTCACGGCCACCCTCCTGGTCATCTTTTGCTTGATGACACTTTAGCAAGGATTGCAGCAGATAGTGAGGTCCGCTTCGATATTCTCCACTTCCGCATCGATGAATCTCTGTGCGTAGTAGGCTACGAGCGCTGCCCCTATGGGCGTGGTGAGCTCCCCTTCTTGGCTTCCGGAGACCGTAGGCACCTCTGCAAGGATGTTCGCCGTTGCCGGTGCAGGAATAGGAAGCGTCCCGTGGGCGCATGTCACGAAACCATGACCTGTGCAGACCGGCGTTGCGCAAACCTCATCGAAGGCAAGGTGCGCAAGGGCATCGCAAGCCGCCAGCACGTGCGCGATGGCATCCGCATCCCCTACCTCATGGAAATGCACATGTTCCACATCCGTTCCGTGCGCCTTGGCCTCCGCCGCCGCTATGATGGCGTAGACCCCCCGTGCATCCTGCTTCACCGCCTCGGTGACCGGTGCCGCATCGATGGCTGCATGCACCTCCTGTACGCTATGGTGATAATGTCCACCATCGCTTCGCTCTTTCGGGTGAGCATAGCTTGAGATGGGTGGCAGAGCGCACGCCTTCGACACAAGAGGGCGCGCGGCACCGGCGAAGCCCTCCTTCGTTGATCCTGATGTGCAATCCAGAAGGAGCGTAGTCATGGCAGATCCTTTCCCGTATATCTCAGATATGGCAGATGAGCGAAGCGGCATAGGCCGCGCCGAAGCCGTTGTCTATGTTCACCACGGTCACGCCCGAAGCACAGGAATTCAACATGGATAGGAGCGCTGCAATGCCGGAGAAGGAAGCTCCGTAGCCGACGCTAGTGGGCACCGCGATCACCGGGCACGACGCCATGCCGCCCACCACGCTTGCCAGCGCACCCTCCATGCCCGCCACGGCCACGATGGCCGAAGCGCCCATGATGTCCTCGGTGCGTGCGAGCGTGCGGTGCAGCCCTGCCACTCCTATGTCATAGGCGCGCACCACCTTGCACCCCATCATCTCGGCGGTGAGTGCCGCCTCTTCGGCAACGGGCATATCGCTCGTGCCTGCGGAGGCGATGAGCACATAGCCTTGCGTTTCCGGTTCGGGCTTGCCGCCTACGATGCCCACCCGGGCAACCGCATCATGCTCAAGGCAGATGCCGGCATCGCGCACAGCATCTGCCTTCTCAGCCTCAAGGCGCGTGATGAGCACGCGCGACTGACCATGCTCCGCCAGCGTGCGCACGATGCCGCTGATCTGGTCTGCGGTCTTGCCCGCCCCGTAGATGACCTCTGTCGCGCCTTGTCGCACCTTCCGATGCAGATCAACCGTGGCATAGCCAATATCCTCAAAGGGCTGGATGCGCAGCTTGAGCGCCGCATCCTCTACCGACACACTCCCGTCGCGCACCCCTTCCAGGATGCGGTGCAACTCATCAGCCATCCGTTCCCTCCAAAACGCCCTCATTCAGGCTTCCCATGCGGTATCCATCCATATCAACGCTCACGTGCGCGAATCCCACGCTATGCAGCTCCCGGCTCACTGCCTTGCGCATATCGAACTGCATCAAGCGCTCAAGATCGCATGACGGCACCTCTATCCGAGCAACATCCCCATGGGCGCGCACGCGCACCTGGCGAAACCCCCTCTCACGCAAGCACGCCTCAGCGTTCGCTATGCGGCAAAGAAGAGCCTCATCAAGGACGCATCCGAAAGGAACGCGACTGGCAAGGCAGGCAGAAGCGGGCTTGTCCCATTGCGGAACGCCCATCGTATGGGCGCAGTCGCGAATCTCTGCCTTCGTGAGACCTGCGTCAGCTAAGGGGCTCAGGATGCCCAACTCTTGAAGCGCACGCTCTCCCGGACGGATGTCATGAGCATCGTCGGCATTCGATCCGTCGCAGAGCACAGCCCCCTTCTCCTCTGCGATGCCTTTGAGCGCTCCCATGATCTTCCGCTTGCAGAGATAGCACCGCTTTGGCGTATTCGCACGGATATCGGCATCAGAGAGAAGGTCTACCTCATGCACCTCATGCGGAATGCCTTGCTCCTGGCAGAATGCGCGCGCAAGGCGCATATCCTCAACAGGCATGAGAGGGGATGCCACGGTGAGCGCGCGTACCTTGACCTCAGGCATGGCATGGGCGAACGCCGTAAGGAACGCAGAATCGGTGCCACCTGAGAAAGCGATGGCAACATGCCCTGCTTCGGTAAGGGAACGCTGCAGATGCTGCAGCTTGTCAGAAGTCCTAGTCACGCCCTCATTGTACCAGCGCGCCAGCGTCCATGCCGCCTCAGCAAAACCGCACACCGCAGCGAAACGTTGCGGCTGTCAGGAGGGCTGTATCAGGGGGACGGAGGCAGTCTGTATCAGGGGGACGGAGGAGTGAGACATCCTAGGATGTCTCACTCCTCCGTCCCCCTGATACAGACTGCCTCCGTCCCCCTGATAC